>JBJEQT010000159.1:0-7208 GCA_051881895.1 Oscillospiraceae bacterium | reverse complement strand
CTTCCAAAAAATTCTGGAGCGTTTCGGTTCCCTGCCGCCATTGGCCGTATATCTCCAGAGCCTGCAGATTTTCCTCTGCTGTCTGCTGGGTCAGTACTGTTAAAAGCGCAGTCAGATCCAGGTTGTCTTTGAGCTTCACCTCGCCGATGTACAGATCATACTGTCGTTCGGCCACTCTGGTCTGATACTCATCAAACGGCACACCCGTCACCGTTGCGTCCAGGCCCACCAAACGCAGCATTTCCCGCAGCATTTCGGCCATCTGCATTTTGGTCTCGTTTTCATTGTTGACCAAAATATCTACCGATACTCTCCGAGTACCCATTATAATGTAACCCTCATCGTCCCTCTTGTCAAGACCGAGCTCAGCCAGCAGCGCCTGTACCTTCTCAAAATCCTGCCCGGATTCCACTGTCAGGGAAGACAGCTGTTCCCAAGAAGACGGGAACGGGACCGAAGTTTCCTGCGCCCGATCGTAATAAGCTGTTTCAATCAGGCTGACCCGGTCCACAGCCGCAGCGATCATCTGCCGGAAACGCGCATTGGACAAGCGGGAGCGGCTGTCATTGATGCCAATATAAATCAGGTTCGGCATCGGCACATAACAGATGCTTCCTCCGGTTTCCGCGATGGTTTCGTCCTCATCCACAAAAAGATAATCCAAGGAGCCGGTTTTCATGCTGTAAAAGCTGGTTTCTCGATCTGGCTGCTGCACAAGCTGTATCTTCTCGATTTTCCCCATGCTTTTTCCGTACCAATAAGGATTTTCCTCCAACATGTTTTCTCCCGCCAGCCGGTAGCGGCCGCTTCCCACAGGCTCTGCCGCAGACCCGCTTTTGAGAATCGGAAAGGTCAGCAAATTCGGGAACAGGATGTCCGTTTCCTCCAGTGTAAAACGGATCTGATCCTCCGACAGAACGCTCACTCCCGCCACATTGGAAAGCTGCGCGGTATACGCGTTATCGCTTCCGACCGCCTGCCGGTAGGAATACTGAACATCCGCCGCGGTCAAGTCCGTCCCGTCGGAAAATAAAACATCCTGACGCAAGGTAACGATACAGGAAGTCCCCTGCAGTTCCACTGAAGAGGCGATACACAAATCGTATCCGTACTGAGGATTTAATTTGGTCAGAGAATCATACAGCAGCGGAGCGATCCGCAGGCTGGTGTCGGTGGTCATTTCATAGGGATTCAGCGTATCCTCCCCCACCGCCGCCTGCAGAAAAGCGACCTCCTCATACGCATACTCGGAAGTCTGCGCCACATTCTGGTTCTGCACCGTCATCATAAGATCGTCAGACATTACGCTTTCAAAAGAACATCCCCCTAACAGCAGGGAGAGCGCTGTTATCCACAAAATCCATTTCTTTTTCATTTTGCCCGTCCTTTGCCGGTTATCCACATCATCCCTGCGCACCGTTTATTTACAAAGCGACTCCCTGCCGAAGCCGGCACGCTTTCACAAAAGGCCGAAGGGCTTTGTCCCTTTGATCGAACTACCGCCGTTCATATCCTGCCTTGATAACAGTATACCACACAACGCGGTTTTCAGGTATGAACGTTTTTTTAATCCTGGTAAACCACGCTGCAGGCAATAAAAAACGGCGGGAAACCCGCCGCCTGTCCGATTTTTACCTGCGTTCGACAATCAGCCGAATCGCTGTTCTTTCCTCGTTATTGAGTGTAACATTTCCAAATGTTGGAACACAAATCAGATCCATTCCCGCCGGTGCCAAATATCCTCTCGCGATTGCGATTGCTTTGACCGCCTGATTCGTAGCACCTGCTCCGACCGCCTGCACCTCTACAGAGCCTGACGCTCGTATCACACCGGCAATCGCACCGGCCACCGCGTTGGGGACCGATTTAGCGGAAACCTTTAACACTTCCATGTTGAAACCTCCTGATAGGGTTGGCGATTAGTCTGCGACTATTTTATAACAATACCGAAAAAAAATCAAGACAATTACGCAAGTTATGGCACTTTGAGTCAAACAATGAAGATCCGCTGGATCGACGTTGTTTTTTTCGTTTTCAAATCGATATCCGCCACAATCCCGCCCAAAGAGCAAGGTCCGGAGGCGTTTTCAAAGCGGGTTGGCAGATGGGTGCGCATTCTCCGGATCGCCAATTCCGGCGCCACGCCCAATACGGAATAAGCCGGACCGCACATGCCGATATCCGTGATATATCCGGTTCCGCCGGGCAAAATTTTCTCATCCGCTGTCTGGACATGGGTATGGGTGCCAAAAATCAGCGATACTTTTCCGTCCAGAAAATACCCCATTCCCAATTTTTCGCTGGTCGCCTCGGCGTGAAAATCCACAAGGATAATGTCTGCCTCTATCTGCGGAAGCAAACGTTCCATACAGCCAAACGGATTTTCGTAAGTCTCCAGAAAAACGTCTCCCTGCAGGTTGACAACACCAATCCGGTAGGACAGCGCATCATACAGGTAAACGCCGGCGCCGTGCGCATCCGGATGATAATTGGCGGGGCGGATCAAACCAATCTGCTCATCCATCATCTCATTGATTTCCCGACGGCGCAGCCCGTGATTTCCGGTGGTGATCACATCCGCACCGCAATCGAAAATCTGTTTTGCGGAAAAGGGCAAAATGCCGTTTCCCTCTGCGGAATTCTCACCATTGACCAATATAAAATCCGGCCGATACTTTTCTTTCAGCTGCGGCATCTTTTGCCGCAGAAAGTCGCATCCCGCCTGGCCTACCACATCACCAATCGCCATGATCCTCATGTTCCACACCTCTTTTCATAGCCATACCGATTTCAAGGCAAGCAAAGAGCCTGCCCAAGGCAGGCTCTTTGACACCCATCCGGCAATTATTTTGCGTATTCAATCGCGCGGCTTTCCCGCACCACATGGACTTTGACCTGGCCGGGATAATCCAATTCCGACTCAATTTTTTTGGCGATTTCCCGGGCGACCAATACCGTCTGATCGTCCTTGACCACCTCCGGCTTCACCAGGATACGGATCTCACGGCCCGCCTGGATGGCATAGCACTTCTCCACGCCCTCAAAGGAATTCGCAATCTCTTCCAGCTTTTGCAGACGTTTGATGTAGTTCTCCACATTTTCACGCCGCGCGCCGGGACGGGCCGCGGAAATCGCGTCCGCCGCCTGTACCAGGCAAGCCACGATCGTGCGCGGTTCCACATCGCCGTGATGCGCCTCGATTGCATGCAGAATATTCTGGTTTTCCTTGTATTTTTTCGCCACATCAACGCCGATATTGACATGGGAGCCCTCGATCTCATGGGTCAGGGCTTTGCCGATATCATGCAGTAAGCCGGCCCGTTTGGCGCCGTTTACATCAGCGCCCAGTTCCGCTGCCATCATGCCGGCGATATGCGCCACTTCCAGCGAGTGATCCAGTACATTCTGGCCATAGCTGGTACGGTACCGCAGGCGGCCAAGCAGCTTGACAAGCTCCGGATGGATGGAATGGATGCCGGTTTCCAACACAGCGCGCTCGCCGTCCTGCTTGATTTTGGTCTCCACTTCCTTGCGGGCTTTTTCCACCGTTTCCTCGATACGCGCAGGATGGATGCGCCCATCCTGTATCAGGCGCTCCAGAGAAATACGGGCGATTTCCCGGCGAACCGGGTCGTAAGAAGACAAAGTAATGGCCTCCGGTGTATCATCAATGATCAAATCTACCCCGGTCATGGTCTCAAGGGTGCGGATATTGCGGCCCTCGCGGCCGATGATACGGCCTTTCATCTCATCGTTGGGCAGCGGCACTACCGATACGGTAGCTTCCGCCACATGGTCAGCGGCGCAGCGCTGAATGGCCGTGGAAATAATCTCACGCGCTTTCGCATCCGACTCATCCTTGGTCTGCTGCTCAAACTGGGAAATCATCAGCGCTTTTTCATGGGTCAATTCTTCTTCCAGGTTTTTCAGAAGGTATTCCTTTGCCTGCTCGATGGTCAGGCCGGAAATCCGTTCCAGCATCTCAAACTGTCGCTTTTTGATTTCCTCCGCTTCGGCTAATTTGCCTTCCGCCTCTTTGATTCTGTTTTGCAGGGTTTCATCCTTTTTTTCCAAATTTTCCAATTTGCGGTCTAAAGACTCTTCTTTCTGAACCAGCCGGCGTTCCTGACGGGTTACTTCAGAACGGCGTTCTTTCACGTCTTTTTCCGCTTCTGTACGCATTTTATAGATCTCATCCTTGGCTTCCACCAAAGCTTCTTTTTTGCGGCTCTCTGCGGATTTGATGGCGTCGCTCAAAATGCGCTTCGCCTCTTCTTCCGCGGAACCCAGCTCAGCTTCCGCCACTTTACGCCGGTATTGTACGCCCACAAAAAAGCACAAGGCGCCGCCGACGAGAAAAGCAATCAGTCCCGTAATAATACAGGCAATTATTGTTGATTGATCCATTACAGCTGCTTCAACCTCCTTTTTCTGTAAATTTTGTAATAGCAATATCGAAATGAATAGCACTTTCAATATGGTTGCATATCATTCATATTTTAAAGCCTGGCTGTGCTCCTGTCAAGAAAATTATAGCATAAACTGCAAAATGCGGCCTTTTAACCCATCAAAATCCATGCGTTTTCCCCAATGTTTTGCTGTTGACAAGAATGCTTTGGGGTGATATATTAGCTGTATCAATACGATGAACACGTTGAAAGAGAAGCCGCGAACCAGCGCTCCCACAGAGAGACTGCCCTTGGTGCTGAAAGGCAGCCGATGCAAGGTTCTGCCGGTACCGCCTCTTGAGTGCGGGCAAAACCCGCCGCGTCAGGTGCGTTAACCCCTTGTCCAAATGAGTGGCGGAATTTCCGCAAGCAGGGTGGAACCGTGGAGCAGATGATATCGCTTCACCCCTATGTTTATAGGGGTGAAGCTTTTTTGTTGCCTGTTTAGGCCATTCAAAAACTGCCGAAACGTTTCGTCGCAGAAAAAACAGAAAGGATGAAACAAATGATTCGTATTACGCTGAAGGGCGGCGCTGTCAAAGAGTTTGAAGCGCCCGTAACGCCCATGCAAATTGCCAAATCCATCGGCGAAGGACTGTACAAAGCGGTCTGCGTCGCCAAAATCGACGGTGTCGTCCGCGATTTGCGCACCCCCATCGAGCAGGACGCGCAGGTGGAGCTTTTGACCTTTGACGAGGAAGAAGGCAAACGCGCTTTCTGGCACACTGCTTCTCATGTAATGGCGCAGGCGGTTTTGCATCTGTTCCCCGGCGTGAAATGCGCCATTGGCCCCGCGATCAAAGACGGTTTTTACTATGACTTCGATGTGGAAAAGCCGTTCACGCCCGAGGATCTGGAAAAAATTGAAGCGGAAATGAAAAAAATCGTCAAAGAGGGGATCCCTCTGGAGCGGTTTGAATTGCCGCCTTCTGAAGCGCTGGAACTGATGAAAGACGATCCGTATAAAGTGGAGCTGATTCAGGAGCATTCCGGCAAAGGCGAGGCCATCAGCTTCTTTAAACAGGGCGATTTCACCGACCTGTGCGCCGGTCCCCATCTGCCCGACACCTCCCGCATCAAAGCCTTTAAGCTGACCTCTACCACCGGCGCTTATTGGCGGGGCGATTCCAATAAACAAATGCTCTGTCGTGTCTATGGCACCGCGTTCCCCAAAGCTTCCATGCTGGAGGCGCATCTGGCCGCTATCGAGGAGGCCAAACGCCGTGATCACCGTAAATTGGGCAAAGAGCTGGGCCTGTTTACCATCCTGGACGAAGGCCCCGGATTCCCCTTCTTCCTGCCCAAAGGCATGGTTCTTAAAAACACGCTGATAGACTACTGGCGGGAAATCCACACCAAAGCGGGATACAAAGAGATTTCCACCCCCATCATGCTCAACCAGGATCTGTGGCACCGCAGCGGGCATTGGGATCACTATAAAGATAATATGTACACCACGGTAATCGATGAGACCGATTTTGCCCTCAAACCCATGAACTGCCCCGGCGGCATGCTGGTCTACAAGACCGAACCCCATTCTTACCGCGACCTGCCGCTGCGCATGGGCGAGCTTGGCCTGGTGCACCGGCATGAGTTGTCCGGCGCGCTGCATGGCCTGATGCGGGTTCGCTGCTTTACGCAGGACGACGCCCACATCTTTATGACCAAAGAACAGATCAAGGATGAAATCGTCGGCGTAGCCAAGCTCATCGACGACGTTTATTCCATGTTTGGCTTCAAATACCATGTGGAGCTGTCCACCATGCCGGAAGATCACATCGGCAGCGACGAAGATTGGGAAATCGCAACCAACGGCCTGATCGCCGCTTTGAAAGAACTGGGCAAAGAGTATGTCGTCAACGAAGGCGACGGCGCTTTCTACGGCCCGAAAATCGACTTCCACCTGGAGGACTGCATCGGCCGGACCTGGCAGTGCGGCACCATCCAGCTGGATATGCAGATGCCGGAACGGTTTGAGCTGGAATACACCGGCGCAGACGGTGAGAAGCATCGGCCGGTTATGATCCACCGGGTTGTTTTCGGCAGTATCGAGCGTTTTATCGGCATTCTGACCGAGCATTTTGCCGGCGCATTCCCTGTCTGGCTCAGCCCGGTGCAGGCCACTGTCCTGCCCATTACCGACCGGCAGCATGAGGCGGCGTCTAAAATCAAAGATCAGCTGGAGGCAGCAGGCGTCCGTGTAGAATTGGATGGCCGCAGCGAGAAGATCGGCTATAAGATCCGCGAAGCGCAGCTGCAGAAAATTCCTTATATGCTGGTCGTTGGCGATAAGGAGCTGGAAAACGGTACCGTTTCGGTTCGCAGCCGCAAAGGCGTGGATCTGGGCGCGATGCCGCTGGATGCGTTCATCGCCAAAATCAAAGAAGAAATTTCCACTCGTTCCAATGGCTAAATCCTGCCAAAATCAAAAAAGCCTGCACCGGCTGGTGCAGGCTTTTTTGCATGGTTTTATCGGTTTTACGCCTGTCTATGTTTACCGCAGGACAGCAAACCGGAAGGAAAGCGCATCTTCATGCCGGGGCAAGATGCATACATTGTACGTCATCCGTGAGTTGTCGGCTATCCCAGTTTGCATCCGCATTTGGTGCAATGTACGCCGTCAGCTTTTCCGATAAATACACAGTTGCATTCTTCCACTGTGTCACCTCTTTTGTTAAAGTGAGCATATGTTTCCTTGTCAAAGCAAGTTTACCTCAAATCTACCGAGGCTAGCCTTCCTAAAACCGTTATTTTCCTCTC
>JBJEQT010000158.1:0-7243 GCA_051881895.1 Oscillospiraceae bacterium | reverse complement strand
AAGGCTCATGTAAACTTCCTCCTGTACTGTCCAGCCGCAGGGTCACACAATCCCTGTGCCGAATGCAAATTAACTACGTTATTATAGCATGTCAAAAAGGGTTTTGCCAAGAATGAATTGTTACGAATTTGATAATTTTTTCCGTTTTGTCGTTTCCTCTAAAAAAGCGGCGTTTTTTCCGTGCTTTTTTCAATTTTTACCGGATAAAAACCGAGAAAATCACCGGAAACAAGCCGAAAATCGATTCCCTGATAAAAGCCATTGAGCGCATAGGAGCATCCGCTTCCATGGATATGCCCATAATATACCCGCCGGATCCCATATTCCTGCAATGTATTTAAAATCGGGAGATTGACCTCCTGACCGAAAACCGGTGGGTAATGCAAAAAGACCAAGAGCTCTCCTTCTTTGTCCTTCGCCGCGTCCAAGGACAGCCGAAGGCGCCCCGCTTCCCGTGCCAGGACCTTTTCGTCATGGGGCTGACCATTTTCAAACAACCAGCCGCGGGTGCCGCACAGGCAAAACCCCTCTGCACAGACACAGCTATTATGGAGCACTTCTATGTCATCTAATCCGTTTTGCTGCAAAAACTGATCCATTTTATTCTTAGTCGACCACCAATAATCGTGATTTCCTTTTAAGATCACTTTTTTGCCCGGCAAGCGGTGCAAAAATTGAAAATCCGGCAGCAATTCCTGAAAATCCATCGCCCAGGAAATATCGCCCGGCAGAACCACCGTATCGTTTTCCCCCACTATGTTTTGCCAGTTTTCCGCCAGCCTCTGCGCATGGTTTTCCCAACCTTTGAAAATGTCCATCGGTTTCTGGCAGCCAAAGGACAGATGCGGGTCGCCGATGGCGAAAAGACTCATTGGCGCTCCCCCTTTCCTATCTTTGATAAGAAAACGGCGGAAAGAATTTTTATCTTTTCCGCCGCATCTTTTGCCTTAAACGTTTTGCAGCGCCTTAGCCAGCGCGTCATTCATCCGGTCTTTTGCGAAACTTTCGGTGAAGCGAACCGGTTTTTCCCGCAATCCAGCCAGCTGTTCGGGCATTTCGTTTCCGGAAAGCTCTTCTAATTTCCGGGCAATCTCAAATTCGTCTGCGTCCTGCGCTTCTGCGCCCAGGGCCGACAACACAGCATGAGGAAATTTAAACGGGTTCGCCGTCGAGGCAATCACCGTCTTGGTGTCATCGCCGGTCCGGGCCAGGTAGGATTCGTAAACCGAGACCGCTACCGCCGTGTGGGTATCGCACAGATAAGAATAGGTGTCGAACAGCCGCTTGATCGTGGCTGCCGTTTCCGCCTCATCGCAATAGCCGCCGTCAAAATCCGCCTGCAGCCGGTCCAGCACCCGCTGCGGAACGGTATAACGTCCGTTATTTTTCAGCCCTTCCATCAAATCCCGCACCGCAGCGTCATCCTCGTCCATCAGGTGGAACAAAAGACGCTCCAGATTGCTGGAAATCAAAATGTCCATAGACGGAGATGTGGTCGCGTAAAAAGGCCGATTCCGGTCATATACGCCGGTTTGGATAAAATCGGTCAGCACGTTGTTTTTGTTGGAAGCGCAAATCAGTTTTCGAATCGGCAAGCCCATCTGTTTGGCGTAGTAAGCCGCCAGGATATTTCCAAAATTCCCGGTAGGCACGCAGACATTGATTGGGTCGCCCAACGCGATCTGCTCATCACGCACCAGGTCGCAGTAGGCGCTGACATAATAGACGATCTGCGGCAGCAGCCGGCCCCAGTTAATGGAGTTGGCGCTGGAAAACACACGGTTTTGTTCTTGAAGCATCTGAATGGTTTTGGGATCGCAGAACAGCTGTTTCACGCCGCTTTGCGCATCGTCAAAATTACCGTGAATCGCCGCGACAAAAACATTTTCCCCTTCTTGTGTAGCCATCTGCAGCTTTTGCAGAGGGCTTACCCCTTCTTCGGGGTAAAATACCACGATCCGAATACCCGGCACATCGCAAAAGCCTTCCAGCGCGGCCTTACCCGTATCGCCGGACGTGGCTACCAAAATCACAATCTCTTTGCCATCGCCGGATTTTTGCGCGGCGACAGTCATAAGCCGGGGCAGCAGCTGCAAAGCCATATCTTTAAACGCGCAGGTCGGCCCATGCCACAATTCCAGCAGATACGCATTCTCTCCCAGCCGGGCCAGCGGCGCAATCTGGGAACCGGAAAATTTCTGAACATTGTAAGCGCCCTTTAAACAGGATTCAATTTCCTCCGGGGAAAAATCAGTCAGAAATCCCTCTAAAATTGCCTGTGCCCGCTGGATGTAATCTTGCCCGATCATGCGTTCCAGCATTGGTTCAGATAATTTGGGCAGCTGCTCCGGAACAAACAGTCCGCCTTCTGCGGAAAGTCCCTGCAAAATAGCCTGGCTGGCCGAAACCTTCTGCGTTTTGTCTCTTGTGCTTTGATACTGCACCCTTTTCACTCCTTTGGTGTTTCGCTTTTCACCCGTTACAGGACATACTCCTGGAAAACGCGGTTGGCGTTTTCAAAGAAAATATCCCGAACCAGGTCCTCGTTCAGATTCTTTTTCAGCAGATATTCGTAAAAATCGGCGTTTTTCTCAACCGAGCTTAAGCATTCCGGTACATGGGTACCATCAAAATCAGAACCCAGCGCCACGACTTTTTCACCGCCCAGGCTCAGGAAATGCTCAATATGGCGGTACAGCCAGTCGAAATCCGCCTTTTCCGGATCATCGCAGATGAAGTCCTTGGAATAGTTCAGGCCTACCAGGCCGCCGCGTTTCACATACTCTTTGAACTGTTCGTCGGTCACGTTGCGGATATGTCCGCAGACAGCCCGGGAGTTGGAATGGCTGGCGATCAGCGGCTTGGTTGCCACGGAACAGGCGTCTTCGAAGCCGGCGTCCGAAATGTGGGACAAATCCACCAGCATGCCGACCCGCTCCATCTCTTTGATGGCAGCCTTGCCAAAATCGGTCAGTCCCTCGTTTTTGCTGGTTCCGCAGCCCAGTTCGTTGGGGCCGTTCCAGGTCAGGGTCATCATGGCAACGCCCTGGTCTTTCAACAGTTTTACGCGGCTGATATCTCCTGCCAGCGCGCATCCGCCTTCAATGGTAAGGATGCCGGTAATCGGCTTTTTCGCCTGCCCCAGCTCTTTGCCATTGTGTGCCCATTCCATCCGATCCGCGTATTTTTCCGTCTGTGCTTTGTAATACGCAAAGGTACGATCATAAAAATCGATGGCATCCTGCCCGCGGAACTTATCCGGGATAAAAATGGCGAAACACTGGACGTAATGCTCAAAAGCGCCCAGTCTGTCCAAAGAGATATGCATCTGGTCATTGATCAGATCCAGATGGTTGCGATTGCCGCCCAACAGGGTGTCGCAATGCATGTCAAAAGCTTTCATCATTTGTCACCTCATATGCATTTATTATGTATCGATAGGATTGAACGGAAAATGTTTTTCCTTTTTTCGTTACAATCTCGAACACATCAAATCTTGGCTGCAAATCAACAGGGTACTCCATCAAATAGCATACTGCCGACCGGATAATCCGTTTGCGCTTGCGCCGATCCACCGCTTCTGCGGGCCGGGTCACGGACCCTGTACGCCTGGTCTTTACCTCTACAAAAGCGATGCAGCCTTTGTCCTGGATGACCAGGTCTATCTCGCCATACGGCGTATAATAATTGCGCGAAAGGATTTTCATCCCCTGTTCCTGCAAAATCTGTGCGGCGAACATCTCGCCCTGCGCACCGATTTCCCGCGTTGTCATAGATTTTTCTCACCTTTTAAATGGTCATCCAAATTTTTAAGGAAGCTGATTCGATGCACCGGTGAAATACCATACCGCCCAATACTTTCGTAATGCTCTTTGGTCGGATATCCTTTGTGCCGGGCGAATCCGTACTGCGGATACTGACGGTCCAGCTCCAGCATGAACCGGTCCCGGGAAACCTTAGCCAAAATGGAAGCCGCGGCAATAGACGCAGACACCGCATCCCCCTTGACCACCGGGATCGCAGGGATTTTTAAATCTGGCGCGCGGTTCCCATCAATATAAGCGACGTCCGGACAGACGCAAAGCCCTTCCACCGCTTTTTTCATCGCCAGCATCGATGCGGCCAGGATGTTGATCCGGTCAATCTCCTTTTCGTCCACCATGCATATTTGATAGGCGACCGCCTTTTCAACAATGGTATCATACAGCAGTTCCCGCTTCTTCTCGCTGAGTTTTTTGGAATCATTCAGCCCCTCGATTTCAGCATCGCGGGGTAAAATCACCGCCGCGGCAAACACCGGGCCGGCCAAAGGTCCGCGGCCCGCTTCATCCGCGCCGCAGATCCACGCAAAATCGTTCATGGCATATGCCGTCCGCTCGAACTCATATAAATCCGGCGGCATTTTCCGGGGCGCCATCAGCTTTCCTCCCGCAAGGACGGCTGCGGCCGCTCCTTTTTCGGCGGTTTCTGCGGTGTTTCCAGGGTGATTTTGCCGATTTTTCCGCTGCGGAATTCATCCAGCACCGCGATAGCCGCCCGCTCTGTGTTGACCGAGCCGCCGGACTGCAGCATTCCACGTTTACGGGCTACCAATTCCAGCAAGTCATAGGCCTCAATGTCCGCTGTTTCTTCATCGGTCAGCTTATACCGCTCGCACAGCAGTTTATGATATCGTTCGTTTAACAATTCCAAAAGGCGCATGGCCAAAAGTTCGATATCCACCACATCATCTTTGACCGCGCCGGTAAACGCCAGATATTCCCCCACTCGCTTGTCTTCAAATTTTGGCCAGAGAATACCCGGCATATCCAAAAGGTCAATACCGTTGTCTAAATTCACCCATTGGCGGCCGCGGGTCACACCCGGCCGATCCTCCACCTTGGTTCTGCGGGAACCAGCCATCCGGTTGATAAAAGAAGACTTACCCACGTTGGGGATCCCTACGATCATCATGCGAATCGGGGCCCCCTGCATGCCCTTTTGGGCACGCCGCTCCAGCAGAGGACGCAGTTCCTCTTTCACGGTCGGCACAAACTGTTTGATTCCTTTTCCGCTGCGGCAATCGGTAGGAATTGCCGCGATTCCCTGCTCTTTATAATACTGGCACCATTCCCGGGTCACAGCGTCATCTGCCGCGTCACACTTGTTGAGCAGCACAATACGCGGTTTTTTACCGACCAGTCCCGGCAATTCCGGGTTGCGGCTGCTGATGGGAATTCTGGCGTCAATTACCTCCACCACAATATCCACCAACCGCAGGCTTTCCCGCATAAGTCGTCTTGTTTTGGCCATATGGCCGGGAAACCACTGGATCGAAGGGGCTTCGGTCATGTTATCTTCTCCTTTATTCTATCAATCCAATTTTGTGAAACGGAAAGAACCTGAAAACGGCCTTTCCCAGGATATATCGCTGGTCCACCATGCCGATACTGCTGTCCCGGCTGTCCAAAGAGCGATTCCGATTATCTCCCATGACAAAAACGCATCCTTTTGGTACCGTGACTGGGAAATCCACATCCCTTTTCATGTTTGTCGGCTCGTTGATATACGTTTCTTCCAGCACCTGTCCATCTACCATAACCAATCCGGCATCAAAATCGATATCCACTGTTTGCCCTTCGACCGCAATAATCCTTTTGATAATTGCGGCGGTATCATTCTGAGGCCGGATAATGACCACGATATCGCCGGGCTGCGGCCGGTAAAAAAGATGGGACACAATCAAGCGGTCGCCGTTTAACAGCGTCGGAACCATAGAAGAGCCTTCCACCGCGATGGTTCGGAATAAAAAGGTAAACAGCAGCACCACGATTACGACGGCAAAAACCAATGCATCCGCCCACTCAAAAGCACTTTGCACCCGCCTTCTCTTTTTGGAATTCTGCAAGTTTAATCCCTCGATTCTCCCAATCATCCGGATTTATTCCTTCCCAAACGCCGCCGGTCCAAAGCATGGCTTTTTTGCCAGCAAAAAAACGAATACACAGTTAGTTTATCATAACAAACGTCAATTTACAACAAGCCAATTTTTATTTTCCAAAGGCTTTTTCTCATCCGATGCCCATTCGCGCCGATTTCTTGCTCCGGCTTCTCTTTTCTTTTTAAAGGGATTCCGTTATAATAAAAACAACAGTTATTATTTTGAAAAGGGATTTCGACCGTCTTTTTCAGCTGCTGTCTTTTCCGACCGCCGATCTGATTTTCCTTTTCCTATATTAGATTCATTTTCAAAACCACTCACCCAATTTCCATTTTGAAAGGAGTTTTTTTCATGTATTTCGACTCGCCCGGTAAAGAAAACACCGCCAAAACCATCGAGATCGCCGTACAGGCAATCAAGGATTTTGACATTCATCATGTCGTTCTGGCAACCACTACCGGTTATACGGCCCAATGCTTCCCCGCGCTGGAGGGCGTGACGGTTGTCTGCATCCCTCATGCGTACGGATTCAAAGAACTGGGAAAGAATGAGCTGTCCGATGAAACGATTCGCCAGCTGGAAAATAAGGGGTTCCGGGTTTACGCTTCCTCTCACGCACTCAGTGGGGCAGAGCGTGGGATCACCGGTAAATTCGGCGGCATCAGCCCAGTGGAAATGATTGCTCATACCCTGCGCTTTTTTGGCCAAGGCATGAAAGTATGCGTAGAAATTGCCTCGATGGCGGCAGATGGCGGCCTGATTCCACCCAACGTCCCCATTTTGTCTATCGGCGGTACTGGACGAGGTGCCGATACCGCTGTTATTATGCGTGCTGCCCACGCCAACCATATTCTGGATACGAAGATAGACCGTATTCTATGCAAACCAATTCTCCCCTGATGTATTGGGGCACTGAAAAAAGAGAGAAAAAACAAAATGTTTTTTCTCTCTTTTTTCATAAATCACTTGACTCTTACGCTGCGTCATAGCTTATGATAGGTGCCGTGGAAAGGAGGAAATAGGATGAAAACCGTGAAGGAAGTCAGCGATCTGACCGGCATCAGCGTACGCACGCTGCATTATTACGACCAAATTGGCCTGCTCCATCCGGAGAAGGTTACCGGCAGCGGATACCGGCTGTATGGCGCCGCACAATTGCAGCGGCTCCAACAAATTCTTTTCCTAAAAGAGCTGCGGTTTCCGCTGAAAGAAATCGGGCAAATACTAAACCATCCGGATTTTGAGCCCCGTATAGTTTTGCAAAAGCACCAAAAACTCCTCATTTTACAGCGGGACCGCCTAAACGCACTGATCGATCACATG
>JBJEQT010000157.1:0-7334 GCA_051881895.1 Oscillospiraceae bacterium | reverse complement strand
GTCAGCACAAAGGGGGATATGATCAGATTTTTTCCCTGTTCAAAAGCGGTGTGTATTGGAATGTAGTCAAAACGATGTTTCTGCGGGACTTATATGTCTTTTTGTGGAGCCTGTTATTCGTGATTCCGGGAATTGTGAAGTCGTATGAATACAGCATGATTCCATATATTTTGGCGGAAAACCCCAATATTGATTCCAAACGGGCATTTGCCATTTCCCGCTCGATGACGCAGGGGGAAAAAGGGTCGATCTTCGTCTTGGACCTGTCTTTTTTGGGATGGCTCTTCCTTGGTGCAATGGCCTGCGATATCGGAACATTGTTTGTCGCGCCTTATATTCAGGCAACATTGACCGAATTATATGAAATTCTGAAATATAAGGTTATTTCCGGCGGTATGGCGGGAATGGATGAACTGGGTGGCCAGAATGGGTACATAGGGGAAGAACGGCCAATCTATCAGCCCTATTCTCCGGCGCAGTGCAATGCTGCGGACTACAATGGATTCTCGGAGCAAACTGCCGCTTATCCCACGCAACCCTACCCACGGGCAGGTTTTTCTGCTGCGCCGTCGAATCCGTCAACTCCGGAATCGGATGGCCTTGCCGAAGAAGAAAAATCGCAAAGCGGCTCCTGGTTTGAACAGCAGGTTCAGCAGGAGAAAAACAATGGAATGGAATCCTAATAAAAACAGGGAGCTGTGATTGTGAGGACGATTATCTGGTTTTTGTATTTTTGGGTGATTCTGCTTCGCTATCTTCCCACCCTGCATCGCGTAAAAAAGCTGGATCAGGCGGGAAGAAAAGAAGAGCGGGATCGGTTGGTGGAACAGTCGGTGTCTGCTTGGGCGCATAGCCTGCTGCGAATGGCGGGGGTGCAGGTCGAGGTATCCGGAACAGAGAATATTCCGACCGGTCCGGCTGTTTTTGTGGGCAATCATCAGGGCAATTTTGATATCCCGATTTTGTTGGCTTACCTGGATCGGCCACATGGCTTTGTTGCGAAAATTGAGACACAAAAAATTCCGCTTATCCGCAGTTGGATGCACTATTTGCATTGTGTTTTTCTGGATCGAGACAATCCACGTCAGGCAATGGGGGCAATCGGCGAAGCGGCCCAAACCATTCAGAGCGGATATCCAATTATTCTTTTCCCGGAAGGAACCAGAAGCAGGAAAGATCAGATGCGAGCATTCCAATCCGGTGGGCTGCGTCTGGCAACCAAATCAGAAGTTCCGGTGGTTCCTCTGGTCATCAACGGCTCATACCGGGTGATGGAGGCTCATGGATTCTGGATTCACCCTGCCAAAGTACGGTTGACAATTCTGCCGCCGGTCACTATCGCGGGAATGAGCCGGGAAGAAAAGAAACAGCTTCCCTCTTTATTGCACGACATCATTGAACAGGAACTGAACAGGCAAATCAACGAATAAAAATTTTTCTTGCAACAAAAAAACCACATCAGATGCCAAAAGGCTTTCTGATGTGGTATTTGATTGGAGCGGGCAACGAGAATCGAACTCGCAACCTCAGCTTGGGAAGCTGATGTTTTACCACTAAACTATGCCCGCAGCAGAATGCTTCATTATTATCCTACGAAATGGGCAAAAAGTCAAGTTTTTTTGCGGAAAACAAAGTTGCAATTCGATTTTATCAGGAAGAAAGCCTGTTAGCAGAAACAAAGCAGAGGATAGGATCCCTTTTTTCCTGCAGACAGTATCTGGGAAACGCATCGACTGTAATGGTATCATTCTTTTCCAGCCGGCATCGCGCCTTTTCCCAAACCATCAAGCGGTATCCGCTTTTTTTCCGTACATGGCGGACAGTTGTTCCCAGAACCGCAGTGTTGCAGCGTAAAAAGAAATCTGCTTCCAATGCGCGAGAGGGTGGGATAGAAACCAGGTAAATTACTTCATATGCACCGCTTTTTTCCAGCGGAATCCCGCTGTCCTTCAGGTGGATAAATTTATTTTTTCCCATACAAAATCACTCCCATCTCCGCGATGTTTTCAGACCATTTCCCGCGCGTAGGGCAAAAGAGGATCTTGCTTTATTTTATGCCGGGGAGGGAAGAATGCTACCGGTTTATTCCTTTTTGTAGGACCGGTAAGCCAAATCACCGATCAGTGCCGCGGCAAATCCGGCAGCAAAGCAAGCAGGTGCCGCTTCCATTGCGGTACGATGAATCAGCATTTGCTGGTGGTAATCGAAATAAAACGCCATGCGGTAAGAAATCAGCGCAACGGCGAACAAAATAACCGCGCACCAGAAACTAAAAATAACAATCTGTCTGGAATAAATACAGATTCCGTTGAGTTCTTTGCTGATTTTTTTAACAAACTGCATCTTTCCTGTTCCTCTCCAGTAAGGTCTGCTTTTATTTTACGGGATAAAGGAGAAAGAAAACAAGAATAAAACTCTGCCAGAAACGGAAAGATCTGACAGAGTTTTGTTTTTTCCAATTATACGCTTTTTTCCATCCAGGCGTCTAACAGAGCCAGGGCAACTGCCGCTTCAACACAAGGGACCGCCCGCGGGACTACGCAGGGATCGTGCCGTCCCTGAATAGATAACTGTGTAGCTTCCATTGTTTTGAAATCGACTGTGTTTTGCGGACGGGAAATGGACGGGGTAGGTTTGAAAGCTGCACGCAGGATGATCGGCATGCCGGAAGAGATACCTCCCAAAATTCCTCCGTGATGATTGGTAGTCGTACGAATCTGCCCGTTTTCAACGCAGAAAGGGTCATTCATTTGAGAGCCAAAATGACGGGCAGCATCAAATCCGGCGCCGAATTCCAATCCCTTTACCGCCGGAATCCCGAACATCAACGACGCGATCCGATTTTCCAGTCCGTCAAAGATGGGGGAGCCGACTCCTGCCGGAAAGCCGACAACGCCGCATTCCACTACTCCGCCGACCGAATCCTGGGACATGCGGCAGCTTTCAATCAGCTCCTGCATTTGTTCTCCGGCCATATCATCCACAACAGGAAAGAACTTTTTCCCAGGCGCCAAAAGCGATTCGGCATCCAGATTTACCGGATCAAAAGAAAGGTCATTCCGGTCTCCGACAGAGGCGATATGCGCGCCAACATAAATTTGATTTTTCTGAAGAATTTGCAGAGCGATTCCTCCGGCGGCGACCAGCGGTGCGGTCAGACGTCCGGAAAAATGACCGCCTCCCCGGGGGTCCTGTGCGCCGTGATATCGCAGATATCCAGTGTAATCCGCGTGGGCAGGCCGGGCTATATGCTCCATTTGTGTGTAATCAGAACTGTGTGTATCCCCATTTTGAATGACAATAGCCAATGGTGTGCCGGTCGTTTGCCCCCGGTAATAGCCGGAGAGAATGTGGGGATGGTCCGTTTCTTTGCGGGATGTAGCAAAACGTGCTTTCCCCGGACGACGCCGGTCCATAAAAGCAAGCAGAGCATCCATATCGATCGGCATGCCGGAGGGAAGGCCATCCAGCACAACGCCGATGGCGGTACCGTGGGATTCTCCAAAAATAGAAAGTTTAATCAAATTTCCCCAGCTAGATGACATGAACCATTCCTCCCAATGCTTTAAAATCCTCAAAAAATCCGGGGTAGGATTTTTCAACAGCCTGCGCCCCTTCGATAATAATGGGGGAATCGGCCAGACAGGCGGCGATTGCCATGGACATGACGATCCGATGATCGCCGTATGAGGAAACAACCGCACCGTGCAAAGGACGGCCGCCGTCAATGATAAGCGCGTCGCTTTCTTCCCGGATGGTTCCGCCTAAGCGGGTAAGACAGTCGACCATGGCGGCAGCTCGGTCACTTTCTTTGATTTTCAATCGTTTTGTGCCGTGGATGATCGTTCTGCCCGGAACCGCGGCAGCTGCTACACATAAAATCGGAAGTAAATCCGGAATATCCCGTCCATCCATTTCAGCAGAGTGAGAAACAGAGCGGTCAACCGATACGGAATCTTCCTTCCAAACCGGATTTGCGCCCAAAAGCGAAAGTGCGTCTAGAATTCTTCGGTCTCCTTGCAGAGAATCGCAAGACAAGCCGGATACCTTTACACCATTTCCGAGCGCTGCCGCTGTCAGGAAAAATGCGGCGTTGGAAAAATCCGACTCCACCTGGAATTGTTTCGATTGGTATTGTTGATTTCCGGGAATGTAAAAGGTATCGTTTTCCCGAGATACAAAAATACCGAATTTTTTGAGGACATCGATGGTCAGATCCACATAAGGAGCGGATTCCAACCGCGTAGACAGACGAATCACACTGTCCTGCCCAAGAAGCGGCAGCGCAAAAAGCAGGCCTGTGATAAATTGCGAACTGATATCTCCGGGCAAGGTGTATACGCCAGGCAAAAGCTGGCCGGAAAGATTCAAAGGAACGAACTTACTGTCAAGGTATACGCCTTTTCGGTTGAACTCATCGAAATAAGGGGCCAAAGGACGCTCCGGCAGCCGGCCGGAACCGACAAAGCGGCAGGAGATCCCCTTTGCGGCGGCGATTGGAATCAAAAAACGGAAGGTGGAACCGGATTCGATACAGTCGATGGTTGCGTGCTGCGGTACGCAGCTGATACCGGTGATGGTTACCTGTTTATCGTTTCGGCAGATGGAAGCCCCCATCGCCTGCAAAGCGCCGATGGTAGCCTCCATGTCCTTTGACGTGTCAATGGGAGAAACTGTGCTGTCTCCATTGGCCAGCGCCGCGCAGATCAAAGCGCGGTGGGCAATGCTTTTCGACGGCGGCGCACAAATCTCGCCATGTAAACGGGCGGGTAAAATCTGCACATTCACTGCTTATCACCGCCTCGCAGAAACGTTTTGAATTCCTCAAAGGAAAAAGGTTGGATATAACTGTCGCCAATGCTGTGCAGCAAAATGGCTCGGATTCCCTTGGTGGTGCTTTTTTTATCCTGACGGCAGATTTCAAACAGCTCATCCCAGCAAGCGGGGCAGGAGACGGGCAGGCCATACTTTTGGCATATCTGCAAAAGCTTTTCCAATATTGCCGGCGCAAGCATGCCGGCGGCAACCTGTGCGCGGACCATCATCACCATACCAACTGCCACGCACTGGCCGTGGCGTTGCTGGTACTGCATCCAGTTTTCCACTGCATGCCCCATGGTGTGCCCGAAATTTAAAAGCATCCGGTCTCCGGTATCGTGTTCATCCTTTTCGACCACATCCCGTTTCACACAAATGCAGCGGCTGATGATTTCTTCTAAATGCGTTTGAGGATCCTGATGCGCCAGCAGATCGAAGAGCACGGCATCTTTGATCATGCCGCATTTGATCGCTTCCGCAACACCGTCGGCGAATACTTCTTCCGGCAAGGTGGACAAGGTGTCGGGATCGCAAAGAACAAGGGATGGCTGCCAAAAAGTTCCCACAAGATTTTTTCCGGTTGGCAGATTGACGGCTGTTTTGCCTCCGACGGAGGAGTCTACCTGCGCCAGCAGAGTGGTGGGAATTTGGATGAAAGGAATACCTCTTAAATAGGTCGAAGCCACAAATCCGGTCAAATCCCCGATCACGCCCCCGCCTAAAGCAATCAGGCAGCAGTCCCGGGAAATTTTGGCTTGCGACAGAAGCTGATATAAAAGCCCTGCGTTTTCCAACGATTTGGTGCCTTCCCCCGCAGGCATGGTAAAAGACGGAATATCCCGATATCCGGCCTGTTCCAGAGAATCCAAAAGGGTGTGAAGGTACAAAGGGGATACGTTGGAATCTGTGATAACAGCCAGCCGCGCGTTGGGCTTTACTTTTTTGATTTCCTCGCCGGCAGCCCGCAGAATGCCGCGCCGAATCAGCACATCATAAGGGATTCCGGTATTGACTCGAATACAATTCATTGCAACTCCTCCATCTGATTGATTTCCTTTATCGAAAAAAGCCGATACGAATTTGTACCGGCCGCCATCGTTTTGCTCCTTTAAAGTAAGAATAATCGGGGGAAATATGTTTGTCAATATCTGTTGCTGAAAAAAAACGGATATGGTAAAATAAAAACAATATCTGGATAAAAGGGATATCAAGCTATGGTATTGTCAATTGAGCAAGTAAATAAAAGTTTCGGCGCCAATGTGGTGCTGCAGGATATTACGGCAAAAATTGAAGATAATGACCGCATCGGACTAATTGGTGTCAACGGCGCAGGCAAATCCACTCTGTTAAATTTAATTGTAGGAGATTTGCAGCCGGATACCGGTGTGATTTCCGTCGCCAACGGTGCCAGCATCGGATTTTTGCGTCAAAACAGCGGGCTTTCCAGTGAAAATACCATCTGGGAGGAGATGCGAAGCGTCTTTCGCCCCGTACTGGAAATGGAACAAAGGCTGCGGTGGCTGGAGCAGGAAATGGCAAATCCAAATCTGGATCACGAAGGGCAGGCCTATCATTTGCTGGCAGAAGAGTATGCGGTGCTGGATGAGCGGTTTAACAAGGCGGAAGGTTATCTGGTAGACGTCAAAATCCGCACCATTCTTAATGGAATGGGTTTTGCCGATAAACCGGTAGATACGATGATTCATACCCTGTCCGGCGGAGAGAAAACCCGTTTGGCGCTGGCCAAGCTTTTGCTTGAGCAGCCGACATTGCTGATTTTGGATGAACCGACCAACCATTTGGATTTTAAAACATTGACCTGGCTGGAAGAATATCTTTCCGGCTATCGAGGCGCGCTTTTGCTGGTGTCCCATGACCGGTATTTTCTGGACAAGCTGGTTTTGGGCATATGGGAAGTGGAGCGTCATAAACTGGAAACCTACAAAGGGAATTATTCCAAATATGTTTTGCTGAAAAAAGAACGGCGGGACCGTCAGCAAAAGGAGTATGAACTGCAGCAGCAGGAAATCGCGGCCATGGAAGATTTTGTGGCGCGCAACCTGGTCCGGGCCTCGACGACAAAGCGTGCGCAAAGCAGGATTGCCGCCCTGGAGCGAATGGAACGGGTGGAAAAACCGCAGGGAGATTTGAAAACCGCCCGCCTTTCTTTCCAGTATGACAGGGAACCGGTCAAAGACGTGTTGCTGGTGGAAAAAATGTCTCTCTCGGTGGGAGAAGAACCCAATCGAAAACATTTGGCCAGCGGCATTGATTTGCATGTGGAGCGGGGAAATAAAATCGCCATTATAGGCGCCAACGGCGTGGGAAAATCCAGCTTTTTAAAAGCTGTTTTAAAGCAGATACCCATTGACTCCGGGGCGTTTTACTGGGGAAAAAATGTAAAGATCGCTTATTATGAGCAGGAATTAAAAGGCCTGAATCCAAACAACACCGCGTTGGAAGAGGTATGGGCCCGATATCCCCAGATGACGGAGCATGAAATCAGAAGCCTTTTG
>JBJEQT010000156.1:0-1771 GCA_051881895.1 Oscillospiraceae bacterium | reverse complement strand
TCCGGTTTCTCCGTCTTACCGGCAGGTTTCTTCCGCCGAAGAGATGATGGCTGAGATTCGGCGCATTGGGGAGAACAGAGAAACATATGCTTTCGGAATCGACGGAGCAGTTGTAAAGGTGGATGATTTTTCGCAAAGAGAACAGCTGGGAAGTACCGCCAAATATCCCAAATGGGCGATTGCCTATAAATACCCGCCGGAAGAAAAACCCACGGTCCTTTTGGACATTCAGATCAATGTGGGCCGAACCGGTGTTCTGACCCCCACGGCGGTGTTTGAACCCATCAGCCTGGCGGGGACTACCGTCAGCCGGGCAGTGCTTCATAACCAGGCGTTTATTGATGAAAAACAAATTGCGATAGGAGACACCATTTTGGTCCGGAAAGCGGGGGATATTATTCCGGAGGTGATAGGGGTTGTTTCCCACGCGCCGGGAAAAAAGGTTTATCAAATTCCCGATGTTTGCCCGGCGTGCGGCTCTCCGGTTTTCTTTGAAGGGGACCAGGCGGCAAAACGGTGCCAAAACAGCGACTGTCCCGCGCAGCTTCTGCGCAATTTGATTCACTTCGCTTCCCGTGATGCCATGGATATGGAAGGGCTGGGTCCTTCTATCGTAGAAAATTTAGTGGCGGCAGGACTTGTCAAATCGCCCGCAGATTTGTATGATATTACTTTAGAGGAAGTTTCCGCGCTTGACCGGCTTGCGCAAAAAAGCGGGGCAAATCTGCTGGCTTCCATCGAAAAATCCAAGCAAAACGATTTATCACGGCTTTTGTTTGCGCTGGGCATCCGCGGCATTGGGCAGAAAGCGGCTAAACTTTTGGCAGCGCGCTTCCCGGATATTGAAATGCTGTTTTCCGCGACAGAGGAAGAGATTTCCCAAATCGACGGTTTTGGCGGGATCATGGCGCAGGCGGTCGTGGAGTATTTTTCATTGGATACCACCAGGCATTTGGTAGAGCGGCTGAAAAAGGCAGGCGTCAATACCTGCTCACAGGCGCTTCCGACAGGCGACCGGCTGGCGGGCTTTACCTTTGTTCTCACCGGCACGCTGCCCAATCTGACCCGGTCCGAGGCGGGGGCTTTGATTGAAAAGCAGGGCGGAAAGGTTTCGTCCTCTGTTTCCAAAAAAACCAGCTATGTGGTGGCGGGCGAAGAAGCCGGAAGCAAGCTGACAAAAGCGCAGAATTTGGGGATCCCGATTTTGGACGAGGCGGCACTGCTGGCCTTGCTGGATGGGGAAAATCCTGCGGCGCACGCGGAAAAAGAATCATCGTTTTAAATGCATAGGGCGCCCAGCCCTTGACAGAATGATCAGGCAAAGGAGGTTTCATCCCATGCAAATTGATATACAGCATATTGCAAAACTATCCCGCCTTTCGATTGAAAACGAAAAGGTGGAAAAGTTCCAAAAAGAGATGGAGAACATTGTGGCCATGTGCGAAAAGCTGCCGCCGATGGACGGCGACTATACCGCGGTGGACCCGTCGAATCCCATGCAGCTTCGACGGGACGACGTTCGCCCCTCTTTGAAAAGGGACCAGCTTTTACAAAATGCACCGCAGACGCAGGCCGGCTGTGTCGTTGTTCCGAAAGTAGTGGAATAGAAAGGATGTAGAAAATGGAATTGTTCGAAATGACCGCTGCATCCCTTTCGGAGAAGCTGCGGAAGAAAGAATGCAGCGCGGTGGAAATAGCCCGTTCCGCGTTGGCGCAAATCGAGAAAAAGGAAGAGCAGCTGGCGGGCAAGCTGGCCGCCGCCGAGGCGGAG
>JBJEQT010000155.1:0-1782 GCA_051881895.1 Oscillospiraceae bacterium | reverse complement strand
ACCAGCATATAAGGCCCGGAAGAATAGTTTCCCTCCGGCGTCACCGTGTAGGAAATGGGCAAAAGGAAATTGCCCATTTCCGCTACGACCAAAAAAATCCTGGCCGGCCAATCCAGCCGCCGGGGCTTTCCGGTCTCTTCCTCGACCAGGATGGCGATATACTGATAAAACAGATAGATCACCAGTACCATGCTGCCCAAAAACAACCGGTGAACGGCATCGTTTAAAAGCCGCGGAACGGTTTCCAAATGATGCACCGTGTAGACGGTGATGCCGTCCAGCACCAGATGCGCCAGCGCGGTTACCAGCAGTCCGGCAAAGGTCCGATGCAGTACCGCCTGCTCTTTTTCGGCTGAGAAATAAATATAGGCTACAAAAGCAAGTACCAAAAACAAGGCTATTTCCATCCGCAGCATGAGTGTTCCCCCTTTATGTCTATTGTAAGTCTTCTCCCTTTGTTTGAATAGTCAAAAAATGAAGGGAAATGTGCCTATTTTATAGGTGCTCGACACGCCGCGCAAAACGAAGAAAAATTCTCCGGCGGGTCCTTTGGATGATTTTCAAACCGAAACGGGCTTCGCCTGTCAACCGGCGAAGCCCGTTTTTATCTGCCTGCGCAAATCAGAAAGGATCAGACCAGATTATTTTCATAACCGGCTGCGTCAATGATAATTTTTTTGCAGTTTGGGCAGCAATCGCTTTCAATCTGATGCGGGAACAAAAGCGGCTTGTCCAAATGCAGCGCATATTTTTCTTCCCCCTCGGGAGGGACGATGCGCTTATGCTTTTGCTCGCTCCAAAGGGTCGATCCGCAATTCAAGTATCCGTGCAGCATTTCGGTGCCGCAGAAAGGACATTTCATACCATTACGCTCCTTTGCCAACTTTTGATTTTCCGTTTTCGTTTCTATCTCCAATACAGAGCCCGCCTTTGAAAAAACAGCCTCATATCCGCCCGGCTGCTTTTACCGCGGTGCGCCGGCATCCGCCGTATTGCCGCGCTGCGAAAAATTTTCGCCTTTGCCGGCAATACGGGCAAGCATATCGGCGGCGAACCGGCGCAGTTGGGCCGGGTCAAACGAAAAAATCTTTTCGCTTTCGTAGCAAAAAAGCGCTTCTTGCACCAGCGGATGATCCCGGGCCGGCAGAGCCTTTTGTCCCCATGCCCCTCCGTCTTTTTTGGAGAGGATCAGCCCTTCTTTTCGATACGCCAATACCCGGCAGAGGTTTAAAACGGTATACACCGGATTTGTGATAATATCTTCCGCCGCGTTTTCCACATCCATCCGAATACTTTCCCAATAATATTCGGCCGGCACAGGGCCAAACAAGTCCTCTTTCGCTTCGCCGCACAAGGTGATTCCCACCGCGCGGGTCACGGTAAAATGGGCGGCCAGATCCGCATCGGTCCCGTTCATCTGCCGGCAAAACGTTTTTACATCCGCGCGGCAGCGTTCTTTGTGAAAATTAGAGTAGTGCAGCACATACGGTGTGGGATAGACGAACGCCTCGCAGTACCGGCGCAGGACAACGCTCATCTCAAATCCCTTGGGCGGACCGCTTTTTTCCAGCGCCAACAGCGTTTGAATCATCGCTTCTTTTTGAGACAAGGCCGGTTCTTCATGAACCGCCACCAGAAAATCGATGTCGCTTTTTTCCCAGTTAAAACAGCCGAAAGCGATGGAACCGTGAACGTAAATTCCCACCAGATTTTCTTTTAAGAGATTCGTGTAGTCCCGCGCGATTTTTCTCAGCAGTTCCCACTCGTTCATAGCGACTCCTT
>JBJEQT010000154.1:0-1788 GCA_051881895.1 Oscillospiraceae bacterium | reverse complement strand
CTGATATCGCTCTTTCCGCGCCTGCTCTTCTTCAATCCAGCAGGAATTTTGATCCGGCATTTCCTGAATCAGCCGCTTGATTTCCCCGCCCGACAGAATCCGGCGCATTTTATCGACTAATTTTTCATTATCCACCGGCACAAAAAAAGTGGAATCCGGCGCGTATACCGACTTTAGCACATAATATTCTTTCTTCTGTCCGCCGAAATTCCGAAAGCCTTTCTCTTCGACTTTGCAAATCCCATGGACGCTGTACAGCACCGTATCGCCCGGCTGATACTGCTTCATTGCGCATGATCACTCCTTTCTGTCCGGCTCTTTCCACGGCGTTTTACCCCCATAGTAAACAGCCGCGATTTTCGCCTGTTGTTCCTCTCCCATCTTGTTTAACCGGCGGCGCCACTGCAGCTGGGATTCTTCCCGCTTTTTTCTGCTTTGTAAAAAAGTGCATTGGTCCCGCAAGCACTCTTTTACATTCAGAATCCCGCATCTGCAGCGTTCGGTCAAATAAATGCAATCCGGCATGTCCAGCATCTGCCGGTTGCTTTCCGAAAAAGCCGGAATAAAATTTTCTCCCATTTTCATTTTGATGTCCCCCATCGGGCCTCGACTGTCGGGATCCCCTACTTTTTCTGCCGCACCATCGCGCGGCGGTATAAAAAAGTAGTCTGCTTCAACTGGACTTACGTTCCGCAAAGCAAACTACACGTTGATTTCAATCAAAATCATAGCATATTTTTCATCGAAATGTAATGGTCATTTTTCACAAAGCTTTCCTTTTCCGCATGCATACGAAACCCGCAAAAAGCCGCCTGTTTTTCACCTGTTTCACTTCAATATTTCCAAAAATTCGAGGATTTTTGCCGCATGCTATTTTCTATTTCATACAGAACTCTCCTCATTCTTTCGGCGGCCAATCTTCCGGGATCGCCACCGGCAGGTTCCACAAATAGCGGGCCGCCAGCATCCGGATGATCACCACGACGGCGGCGCCCAGCAGCATAGCGATCCAATGGTTGATAAACGGATAGGAACAGGCGTACAGCACCGCGCCGACAAATGCCGCCGACGCATAAACATGCTTGCGAAGCACCGTCGGCGTTTCTCCCGCCAGCATGTCCCGCAGGATTCCGCCGCCAACGCCGGTGGTCACGCCCACAAAAATCTGCAAAAACGCATTGTCGCCAAATCCGGCGTTGATGGCCGTGTTAATACCGATTACCGTAAAAATGCCCAGGCCCATGGCATCCAGAAAATTAAACAGAGAAAGGTTTTGAATCCGATTGCTGATAATGATCTCCGGCTCGCTTTTCCCCACAAAAAAAATCAGGATCGAAGCCAGGGCAGCCACCAGCGCATACACAGGGTTCCGAAACGTATTGGGGGGCGTGATCCCCAACAGCACGTCCCGGATAATACCGCCGCCCACTGCTGTGCAGACGCCTAAGACCAGCACGCCGAAAATGTCCATACGCCGCTGCACCGCCATCACCGCGCCGGACAGCGCAAAGGCGATCGTACCTATGATTTCAACCAAAAAAACAATTGTATCTGTAAACTCCATCGCACACACCCCTATCTTACCTGCTACTATTCTATCTGATTTGCCTGTTCTTGGCAACTGCGCAAAAAATGACAAATTTTCGTTTGACAGCACCCCTTTTTTCGGCTATACTGCAGATAGAAATCAAAATAATTCGTTCGGTTGAAGGACCCGGGAGAGACTATGCAATATAGCGCCGAAGGGGTAAAAGCGGAAATACTCTCAGGCAAAAGGACCGGGTTTGG
>JBJEQT010000153.1:0-7580 GCA_051881895.1 Oscillospiraceae bacterium | reverse complement strand
ATGGTATAAGGTGAAAAAGAAAATGAAAAAAAGTGATTTTTGGTACGATTTGCCCGATTCCCTCATCGCACAAACCCCTGTTGAACCGCGGGATCATTCCCGGCTGATGCATTTGTCCATCCCCGGCGGGCAAATTGAGCATCTGCATTTCTATGACCTTTTAGATCTTCTTCGTCCCGGCGACTGCTTGATCGTCAACGATTCCCGGGTACTGCCTGCCCGGCTGTATGGGACAAGATCTACCGGCGCCCGCATTGAAATGCTTTTGCTGGAACAAAAACAAACCGACGTGTGGGAAGTATTGGTCAAACCCGGGAAAAAGGCACTGCCCGGCGTAAGCGTCACCTTTGGCGACGGGCTGCTTCGCGCCGACGTGCTGGAGGTGCTGGAAGGCGGCAACCGCCTGGTTCGTTTTTCCTATGAGGGAAACTTTTATGATATTCTGGAAAAAATCGGTCAGATGCCCCTGCCCCACTACATCACGGCAAAATTGCAGGACAACGAGCGGTATCAGACGGTCTATTCCCATGAATTGGGTTCTGCTGCCGCCCCCACTGCCGGACTGCATTTCACCCTGGAAATGATGGACAAACTGCGGCAAAAGGGCGTTCAAATCGGCTATGTGACCCTCCATGTAGGGCTGGGCACCTTCCGGCCTGTCAAGGTAGACGAAATAACCGAACATAAAATGCACTCAGAGCATTACCGTTTGCCGGAAGAAACCGCACGGCTCATCCGCGAGACCAAAGCGGCAGGCGGACGAGTCATCGCTGTGGGCACCACCAGCACCCGCACGCTGGAATCCGTGGCCGCTAAATACGGCGATATCCGCGCTGACGAGGGATACACCGATATTTTTCTCTATCCTGGTTGTACCTTCCGTGTTCTGGACGGTCTGATCACCAACTTCCACCTGCCGGAAAGCACGCTGATTATGCTGGTCAGCGCTTTTGCCGGGTACGAAAACACCATGCGCGCCTATCAAATTGCAGTTCAGGAACAATACCGCTTTTATAGTTTTGGCGACGCAATGTTTATTGAAAAAGAGTAAATGTATTCATGCGGATAAAAGCCATCATCTCTTTTAAGCCCGGTCACATGTCACACGGCAATAGAATAAAAATAGAAAAAAGAGGAAAGGCTCTGCCTTTCCTCTTTTTTCTATGAATGAGATATCTGTTATTCGCCGTTTTCCTCTTCCTCAAGGCCATGCCCGCCGCCGGTGGAACCCATCACTTCTCCTTCTTCCGATTCCACTGAGCCCAAATGCTGTACACAGGTTCCCGGAATATTGGATTCTTTATACCAGCCGGTCGCTGTTTCCGGGCAGGCGGATGTGGCAATTTCGCCGGATTCTACGCAGTAAGTCATCTCTACCACTTTGCCACTGGTGGGGAAATCCTTGACTTCCAGCCCTTCATGGATATGCTGCATCACCCTTTTCCAGATGATGGGCGGCGGATAGCTGCTGTAACGGATTTGGATATTGGAGTCGTCCGAATATCCAAACCACACGCCGCCGACATAATAGGGGGTCATGCCCATAAACCACTGGTCAACATCATTGCTGGTGGTACCCGTTTTACCCGCTACCGGCATAGAACCAAATTTCGCGGTACCGCCGGTACCCTGTTCGCCGGTGACGACCCGCTGCAGCAGTTTGTTCATCACTTCTGCCGAATCTTCGGAAATCACCCGCTGCGGGATAGGATTCTGCTCTAAGATCACGTTTCCCTCGCTGTCGTAAACGACTGAATAGCTATATGGCTCATAATACAGGCCGCCGTTGTCAAAGATTTGATAAGCAGCGGTCATCTCCATCACCGTTACGCCTTTGGTCAAAGCGCCCAGCCCCAGGGGAGCACGGTCTACGTCGTTATTGGCGCCGGAGCCTACCAACGTGGTAAAATGCAGCTGGTTGACCATAAAGTCGTAGGATACCTGCGGGGTCAAAAGCTGCAGTACCCGCACCGCGACGGTATTGGTCGAACGGCGGATAGCGTAATCCACCGTTACATCGCCCATATAGCTTCCGTAATGGTTGATGGGCCAGTCGTTGGTGAACTGGGTATTTTCATCCGCTTTTTCCACCGGGTTATCGTCAAAAATTTTGGACCAGTAGATCATATCGAAATCCATAGCCGGACCGTAAACCGACAGAGGTTTGATGGACGATCCCGGCTGACGCACGCCGTCGGCCGCCAGATTCAGAATACGGTCGCCCTCTTTTTCACCCCGTCCACCTGCGATCCCAACCAGTTTCCCGTTCGGTTCCATAATGACCATAGCGGCATCCGGCTGTTCATCCACATAACTGAAAGTCTTCAGGTTGTAGCCACGGACCGTCGGGAAAATAGAATTTTCCGCATCCTGATCGGCAAAAGCCACATCCAGATAATCCTGGATATCCTTATCCATCGTTGTATAAATACGGTATCCGCCTTTCAGCACCTTTGATTCCGCAGTCTCATAGGTATAGCCGTATTTATCCATCAAATCCTGGATCACTTCTTCCAGAACATAATCTTCGAAATAACTCAGGGTCGCCTTTTGCGCCGTATCAGAAGAGTTATCATAGGTCACTACCTGAATCTTTTCTGCCATGGCCTGATTGTACTCTGTCTGGGTAATATACCCCTGTTCCAGCATCTGCCCCAGGATCCACTCCCGCCGTTCCCGGTTGTTCTCCTCATGGTTAAACAGCTCCCGCTTGGAGGGGTTCTGGGTAATAGCGATCAAGGCGGCGCTTTCCGCAATGCTCAGCTGGCTGACATCTTTTCCGAAATACAAATTGGCAGCCGCCTGCACCCCATCGGTATTCCATCCCAAATGAATCGAATTCAGGTACGCTTCTATAATTTGTTCTTTGGAATTGGATTTTTCCAGGCTCAGCGCCCGGAAAATTTCTTTGATTTTACGCTCTACGCTAAAATCTTTTTCTCCGGTAATATTTTTTATCAGCTGCTGGGTAATGGTCGATCCGCCCTGCGTTCCGCCTTTGAGAAAATGCGTTACCGTTGCGTATAACGTACGGCTCCAGTCCACGCCCTGGTGCTCTTTGAACCGTTTATCCTCACCGGCAATCGCGGCATCAATCAAATGCTGCGGGATATTTTCATAATCCACCCAGATGCGGTTTTCTTCCCCGTGCAGGCGATTCAATTCCACGTATTCACCGGTTGATTTGTCCTGCACATACAATATACTGGTATAGTTCATTTCCAGGCTGTTCAAATCCAAGTCGGATTCGTCATCCAAAAATCCGACAATGTAAACCGTCATAACGCAAGCCACGATACAGCCGGTAATGACCATGACAAAAAACATCGTCGCAAGAGTACGGAAAAAAACCGAACCCAGTTCTTTTAAAATCTTCCCCACAGATTTTGGCGCTTTGGCATCCTGGCCATTCAAAGCATTTCGATCCGTGGAAATATTTTTACGGGCATTGCCCATTTTGCAGCCCCTCCTTGTCGCTTTTCCGGCAAAGCCGAAAACAAAAACGGTATGCCGCCGCAGCTGGATAGATGGAAAGCCATAAGAACATATCGTTGCCGGCTTTCGCTGAAACGGCAAAAACACAAGCGTTTTCCCAGGCGGCCGGCAGCATATTGTTGCAACGCCGGACCAGTCCTCATCAGCGCAAAAACACTGATGGCCGGAAAAACAGGTCATAACCACATTTGGTTATTATACCATACTCTAAAAAGAAAATGTTAATAAATTTATAAAAGAAAAAGGACCATAAATCAGAAAAATGAATACTTTTCCCCATTTTGCCCAAAATAAACCCAACAATTTCGGATAAGGGCGGACTCATATGAAAAAATTTTTGGGACTCACCTCGATATCCATCGCTGGTGCTGTATTGATTTCCGGGATTTTGCTTTCTTTGTCCGGCGAGAAATTTTCCGCACAAAATCCAGTCAGCAATATCTCACAGCCTTTGATATCCGGCGAGTACCGGTATTGGCTGCGGGACTATAATGGCTATCTGGCGGTATTTGGCGAAGAAAAAGAGGAACCGGAAATGATTTTCCAGGTTTTTACCCGCAATTTACCCCAGTACGACCGGCAGGCGCTGCAAAACGGAATCGGCGTACGGGATTACGAAGAGCTGATCGCGCGGATTGAGGATTTTATCAGCTAGTAAAAAAGAAACCCTTGTTTTAACCATTTTGTAACGAACCGTAACTGAAATATCGTTGTTTTCTGTCTGATTCCGGCATATAATAAAAATAGGATAAGAAATGCTCTTGTTTTAGCCGGTTCTCTCCAGCGATTCTATCGTTACTGACTAAAACGATCATTGGTAAGAATACATTTCAAATTGATTCATGGTACTTTTTCCTAAGCCCCGGATTTTTCCGGGGCTTTTCTCCTTTCTGTTTCTTGTTTCATATTCCCCCCTGCCTGCTCATAAGCTTATAAAAAGGTGGAGGGGGCATTTTTATGCTCAAATGGTTGGAACAGGCAAATGAAACTGTCAATCAGATTGTTTGGGGACCGATCACACTCTTTTTGTTTTTGGCCGTCGGCATTTGGTTTACGATGGGGACCGGTTGGTTCCAACTGTCAAAAATAAAACTTATTTTTCAAAATACGCTTGGCAGTTTGGGGAAAAACCAGGGCCGAAAAGGCAACGGCATTTCTCCATTTCAGGCAATGTCCACTGCTCTGGCCGGAACCATGGGAGTCGGAAACATCACGGGAATCGCCACCGCTATGACGCTTGGGGGCGCCGGTTCGATTTTCTGGATGTGGATCAGCGCTTTTTTCGGCATGATGACCAAATACGCAGAAGTCCTTCTGGCGGTGCGGTATCGTCAAAAAGGTGTTTCCGGTTATTTTGGCGGTCCGATGTATTATATGGAAAAAGGGGTTGGCTCCAAAGTTTTAGCTGTTATTTTCAGCATCCTGTGCATTGCCGCCTCCCTTGGCGTTGGGAACATGACGCAATCAAATGCCATTTCCCTTGCCGCAAATCAGCTCTGGTCCTTTCCCGGCTGGTTTTCCGGCCTGTTGACCGCTTTGGCCATCGGCCTGGTCATTATCGGCGGAATCCGCCGCATCGCCGCTGTTGCCGAGTTGATGATTCCCTTTTTATCGCTTGGATATCTTGTTTGCGCCGTATTGGTATTGATCCTGCGAGCAGAGCGTCTTCCTGACGCATTCCGCATGATTTTCATCTGCGCGTGTACACCGCAGGCCGCTGCCGGAGGAGCCGCGGGATACACGGTCTCCCAAGCGATCCGGTTTGGGTTTGCCCGGGGGATTTTTTCCAATGAAGCGGGGCTCGGCTCAGCACCGATCGCCCATGCAGCGGCGGATGCTTCGCATCCCGCGGCACAGGGCATGTGGGGTATCTTTGAGGTATTTGCCGATACGCTGATCGTCTGTACTCTCACCGCTTTGGTCATTCTCACTTCCGGCGTGGCAGATAACGGTTTTACCGGCGCTGCCATGACAGCGGAAGCTTTTTCGGCGGTTCTGGGGCCATGGGGCGGAAAAATGGTTTCGTTCTCCCTGATTTTCTACGCTGTCGCCGCCATCATCGGATGGTCCTTTTATGGAGAGCAGAGCCTTTTGTATCTCATGCCCCGCAGGAAAAACGCTGTCCTTTTTTATCGCCTTGCCTTTTTGTTTTGCTGTTTTTTAGGCGCGGTGACCAAACTGGATCTGGTGTGGGGGATCGCCGATACCTTAAACGGCTTAATGGCAGCGCCCAATCTGCTGGCATTACTCGCTTTAAGCGACGTCGTATTTCGCACGACAAAAGACTTTCTTCAGCCGGAACAGTATTTTTTCTTCAAGAAAAAGCAAGGTCCCGAAAAACCATAGCAGACCCCTGAGAAGGATATTTCCGGCAAGCTCATACACGAAAAAAGTGCGAAACAGAAAATCTGTTTCGCACTTTTTATGTCGATTGATACGATGCACGGATATGACTGATGTCCTATCCGCCCAATACCGCAATCCGGTCTTATTTGCCGAAATAGCGGCTCAGCAGGCCCTGGAATCCGCAGCCATGACGAGCTTCGTCTTTGCACATCTCATGAACAGTGTCATGAATCGCATCCAAGCCCAGCTCTTTGGCACGGGTAGCCAGTTTCTTTTTGCCCTCGCAGGCTCCATGCTCTGCTACCGCACGCAGTTCCACATTTTTCTTGGTGTCAGCGTAAACGACTTCGCCCAGCAGTTCAGCAAATTTTGCAGCATGCTCCGCCTCTTCCCAAGCGTATCTCTTGAATGCTTCCGCAATCTCCGGATAGCCTTCTCTGTCGGCCTGGCGGCTCATTGCCAAATACATGCCAACCTCTGTGCACTCGCCGGTAAAGTTCTGGCGCAGGCCCTCAATAATCTCAGGATCCACACCAGCAGCTACGCCGATTCTGTGCTCATCAGCCCAAACAAGGCCCTGGGTCTGCTGCTCCTGGAATTTAGAAGCAGGCGCTTTACACTGCGGGCAGAACTCCGGCGGCTCTTTTCCGGTAAAAACATAACCACAAATTGTACAAATGAAAGTTTTCATTTTTAATCCTCCTATTGCATCTTATATTGGTGACTCTATTCGTATTGATTACGAATAATAATATACTATACAGGTGGACAAATTGCAACTTTTTTCTTAAAAAAACCAGAATTTTTCAAAATCACACCGGTTTTTGAAGGGCGAAAATGGAAAGGCCAATCTTCCGCCTTGCGCAATCAACGGGAAGTTAAATCTGATAAACCTTGATTGCGCCGGTGGGGCACTCCCCTGCGCACACGCCGCAATTGGTGCAGACTTTCGGGTCGATATGAGCCAGGTTATCCGTAACGGTGATGGCGCCCGACGGACAAGATCTTTCGCATTTCTTGCAGCCGATGCATCCATCTTTGCAGACTTTTCTCGTCTGCGCGCCTTTGTCGTGGCTGGAGCAGCTGACATAGACTTTGCTGGTAGCCGGTATCACGTCGATCAAATGATTGGGGCATTCTTTTGCGCACATGCCGCAGCCAACGCATTTGCTCTTATCCACAACCGCAACGCCATTGACAATATGGATCGCGTCGTATTTGCAGACCGTTACGCAGTCGCCGAATCCCAGGCACGCATGGGAACAACTGCCGCGGCCCTGATAAAACGAGTTGCAGGCTGCACAGGTTTTTACGCCTTGATAATCCATGATGTAATCCGTCGCGTTGCAGTTGCCGCCGCATTTTACGATTGCAAACTGCTCTTCCACATCGGCAACTTCCACGCCCAACACCGTGCTGACCGCAGCGCTGACTTTATCGCCGCCCGGGATACACAAATTGGTCTTTGCGCCGTTGCACAGCGCTCTTGCATAATCGTCACATCCCGCATAGCCACAGGCACCGCAGTTTACGCCCGGCAGCTCCGCACGAACTTTTTCATACGTTTCGTCGACCTTTACCGCCATAAACTTTGCCGCAACCACCAGAATTGCCGACAAAAGCAATCCGCAGCCGGTGATGAGCAGGATGGGGAAAATATAAGCTTCGAACATCTTTCTAAGCTCCTTTACTATCAAATTGGCAGGGGATTATTTGAACAATCCGTCTACGACACCGCC
>JBJEQT010000152.1:0-7751 GCA_051881895.1 Oscillospiraceae bacterium | reverse complement strand
AATATATCACAAGTGGTTCTCGTGGTTGGGCGCAATACTATTCCGACACTGGAAGTCTGGTTTTTCGCATGGGTAATCTCTCAAGAACGCCTTTGGACTACGAGTGAAAATTATCGTTACTTATCCTAAATATATCACCGTTACTGTGGTTTTTGCAAGAAAATGATTGAATGAGCAGGAAATAACTTATATATGGATACATACAGCTTTTCGGACCGCTATTGGGAACGGAAGCCCAACAATGCCTATTCTTTTATCCTTCCGATTTCACGGAAAAACGCCGAAAGATAGGAACCTGGAGGAAAGCGCGGCGGCAAAGGGTTCTTCAAACACCTCCACGTTATAAAAAGGAGCGTGAGGCAGCTGCCTCACGCTCCTTTTTATGCTCTTTTTAAAAATTCTTTTTCCGCCGCTCTTTGCGCAGCTCCGCCCGCTTTTTTCCGGCTTCCAGCTCCGCTTTTTCTTCATCGGTATCACACAAGAGTTCCGGAACCGGGGTGGGATTCTCATTTTCATCCAGCGCTACCATGATTAAATACGCCCGGTTGATATGGGTCTTTTTCCCATTCAGCTCTTCGACAAAAGTGTCTACCCGCACTTCCATGGAGGTGCGCCCCACCCAGGTCATCTGCCCTTCGATCACGATGGTACTGTTCGCGTGGGCCCCGGCCTGAAATTGCAGATTGTCAATACAGGCGGTGGTCACGTTGCAGCCGGAATGGCGGCGTGCGGTCACTGCCGCAACCACATCGATCCATTCCACCAGTTGTCCGCCGAACAGCCGATTGTATCCGTTAATATGCCGAGGCATCAGAATTTGGATCTGCGTTGTCTTGGATTCATATACATGCTTGGCCTTTTTCTGCATTGCTCGCCCTCCCTTTTTCGTAGCATATGCCATCTTCAACGTTCTATTCCGGAATTTTCTTTGTTTTTTATTCTTTTCCTTGCTGCAGCGCCCCCAGCACGGCGTCTGTTACCTGCGCCGGAGGAAGAGACGCGTCAGCCGTAATCTGCGCTCTGGACAGATACATCGGCCGGCGCCGTTCAAAAATTTCCTGCAGCCCTTCTTTGCTGTTGCGCCGCACCAGCGGACGATCACTCTCCCGGATGCGGTCGTAGCAGACCGAAAACGCCGCGTCCAGAAATACCATTGTCCCGCTTTGGGCGAGAATCTGCGCGTTCTCATCGTCCAGCACGGTACCGCCGCCGCAGCACAAAACCAGTCCGGTCCGGCCTGCCAGTTCCCGGCAGACCTGTCGCTCCATTTGCCGGAAAGCATCTTCGCCGTCCGAGGCAAAAATTTCCGGAATGGAACGCTGATATTTCTGCTCCAGATAAGCATCCGTATCCAGCATAGTCAAGCCGGCCCGCTGCGCCAGCAGCGCACCGACAGTGGATTTTCCGCATCCCATAAACCCGAACAGCACAATATTGTTCATCGGTTTTCCTCCATCCGCTTTTCCATCTCCCGGATCAGCGCGGCAATGTCCTCTTCCCGATATTGGGCGCCATACCAATACCGGTGGGCCTGCACCGCCTGCCAGACCAGCATGGCCATCCCGCCGATCACATGGCAGCCCGCCTGCCGGGCCAGCCGCATCAGTTTGGTTTGGGCCGGATTGTAAATGGCATCGAACACATTTTCACACCGGAAAAGCACCGACGGATCCAGCGGCATATCGTCTACTTTCGGATACATCCCAACCGGAGTCGCGTTGATCAGCCAGCGATATTGGGTGTCCTCGTCCGGCAGGCTGCTCAGAGTCGTTACCCGCACTGCCGCGCCGGGGATCGCCCGCTCCATTTCCCTTTGTAATTCCCGGGCTTTTTCCACGCCGCTCTGGCGAACCGCCAATGTCACGCAGGCGCCCTGCCGTGCCGATTCGATCGCGAACATCCGGCCTACGCCGCCGGCGCCGGCGATCAGCACCTCGCCTTTTAAAGGAATCCCCTCCAGCGAGTGCAAAAAACCTACACAGTCGGTATTATATCCGGTTGCGCCGTCTTTGCAGTCCACAACGTTGACCGCGCCGTACCGTTCGGCGGTTTCGTCCAACCGGGCGCAGAAAGGGATGATCTGCTGCTTATAAGGGATGGTGATGTTAAACCCGTCCAGCTGCCGCAGATATGGCCACAAATCTTCAAATTGCTCCGGCGGCGTTTGCAGAACTTCATATTCCGCCTGCTGCCCGCCCAGCTCGAACAACCGCTCGTGAATCGGCGGGGACATCGTATGCCCCAAAGGGTATCCCAAAATGGCAAAACGCTTCATCTTCCAGCCCTCTTTCTCGGTAATAAATCGATGTATTTTATTCCTTTTTTTTCCCTTTGTCAAGGGATTTATGGGATATTTGTGAAAAGGCAAGAATTTTATGCTTTCCTCTTCAAATACTGTTGACAACTGCAGAAAATATGAATATGATAGGGCAAGAACAACATTTTAGGAGGAATTTCCCACATGGTATTCGAAAAAGTTAGAGAGATCATCTGCGATCAACTGGATGTTGCAGAAGACGAGGTGACAATGGAGTCGAATATTGCTGACGATTTGGGCGCAGATTCCCTCGACGTGGTAGATCTGGTCATGAGCCTGGAAGAAGAATTCGACGCCGAGTTCCCGGATGAAGACATCGAATCCATCAAAACTGTCGGCGATGTGGTCAAGTTTATTGAAGAACGCGTATAAATTCGCCTTTTACCGGCCGCCTGTTGCTTGCAGGCGGCCTTTTTTCTTTCTTTTATTGAAATCGGCGGGAATGTATATTATAATGAATCTTCAAGGAACCGGACAAAAGTCCGGAAAGCACAAACAGGAGTGAATGCAATGGCAGACAACAAGAAAATGGTCGAGGCCATTACCTCGATGGAAGAAGATTTCGCCAAATGGTACACCGACGTGGTGAAAAAAGCGGAGCTGATCGATTATTCCAGCGTGCGCGGCTGCATGATCCTGCGGCCATACGGATACGCTATCTGGGAACATATCCAGAAGTGGCTGGACAGTGCGTTCAAAGCCACCGGTCATGAGAATGTTTATATGCCAATGCTCATTCCCGAAAGCCTGCTGCAGAAAGAGAAGGATCACGTTGAGGGCTTTGCGCCGGAGGTGGCGTGGGTCACCCATGGCGGCAACGAAAAGCTGGCGGAGCGCCTGTGCGTGCGCCCCACCTCCGAGACCCTGTTCTGCGAACACTACTCTCACATTATCAAATCCTACCGGGATCTGCCCAAGCTGTATAACCAGTGGTGCTCGGTCATCCGCTGGGAAAAAACCACCCGTCCTTTCCTGCGGACGATGGAGTTTTTGTGGCAGGAAGGCCACACCATGCATGAGACCGCTGAAGAGGCGGTGGCGGAAACCGAACAGATGTTAAATATCTATGCCAAACTGTGCGAAGACGCGCTGGCCATCCCGGTGGTCAAAGGCAAAAAGACCGATAAGGAGAAATTTGCCGGGGCGGAAGCTACTTACACCATCGAGGCCATGATGCACGACGGTAAATCCCTGCAGGCCGGCACCTCTCACTACTTTGGCGACGGCTTCGCCAAAGCCTTTGATATCCAGTTCACCGGCCGGGACAACAAACTCCAGCATCCGCATCAGACTTCCTGGGGCGTGACTACCCGCCTGATCGGCGCCATCATCATGACCCACGGCGACAACAACGGCCTGGTTCTGCCGCCGCAGGTAGCGCCCATCCAGGTCGTCATCATCCCGGTGGCGCAGCACAAAGAGGGCGTTCTGGAAAAGGCGGGAGAGCTCAAGCAGCGGCTTGAAAAATTCTGCCGGGTCAAGATGGATGATTCCAACAATTCCCCCGGCTGGAAATATGCCGAGTATGAAATGAAGGGCGTTCCGCTGCGGCTGGAAATCGGCCCGCGTGATATCGAACAAAACCAGTGCGTACTGGTTCGCCGGGATAACCGGGAAAAAACCGTCGTCAGCCTGGACGAGCTGGAGACCGTCATCCCGCAGCTGTTGGAGAAGCTGCATGACAGCCTGTACCAAAAAGCGCTGGAAAACCGGGAAAAACGGACTTTCGTCGCCCATAACCTGGAGGAAATGGTCCAGGTGGCCGGCGGGGAAAACGGCTTTATCAAAACCATGTGGTGCGGCGATCCTGCCTGCGAGGAAACGTTCAAGGAAAAAGCCGGCGTCTCCTCCCGCTGCATGCCCTTTGAGCAGGAGCATTTGGACGACGTCTGCGCCTGCTGCGGAAAACCCGCCAAAGCCATGGTCTATTGGGGCAAAGCATATTAATTATACCAATCTGCAAAAGCCATCCGCCGTTTCTGCGGCAGATGGCTTTTTTGCGGCAAAACCTTCTTCTCTCTGGCTTTTTCTTTGATTCTTTGTTACAATACCGATATCAAACCGATGGACCCCCGGCCGGTCCGCCAATCAACGATTTCAAAGGAGTACGGTATGGAATTTCCGCTGCCGCTTCGCACGGCTATCGAACAACAAGCACAGGAGGTATCCACCGCTGACCTGGTGCGGGAAGCGCAGGGACTCTCCCAGCGCTATCGGGAGGAAAGCGGGCAGGGCAAACGCCTGGTCACCACCGACCGTCAGGCGCTGGCCTATGCTGCCGTGCGGATGCCCGCAACCTTTGGCGCGGTAGCCGCTGCATTGGAGCACACGCTGCCTTTTTTGAGCGACCTCCCCGCTACGCTGCTGGACATCGGCGCTGGGACTGGAGCTGCGTCCTGGGCGGCGGACGCCCTGCTGCCATTGGAATCGGTTTCCTGTTTGGAACGGGAGCCTGCCATGGCGCGGCTGGGCCAGGCGCTGATGCGCACGGGCAGTGAGCCGCTGCAAAATGCCCGGTGGATTTCGGGCGATCTTACCGGTCGGGACCCGCTCCCAATCCGGGCCGGGCTGGTGAGCGCTGCTTATGTGCTCAACGAGGCGCGTGAAGAGGACCGTCCCGCCGCCCTGTCCCGCTTGTGGGACGCCGCCGAAAACCTGCTGCTTTTGGTGGAGCCGGGCACGCCGGAGGGCTTTCGCCAACTGCGGGCCGCGCGGGAATATCTTTTGGCGCAGGGCGCCGTCCTGTTGGCACCCTGCCCGCATGAAAAAGCGTGCCCCCTCCCGGCGGACGATTGGTGCCATTTTACCTGCCGGATTGCCCGCAGCCGCCTTCACCGGCAGCTCAAAGGCGGCGATGCTCCTTATGAGGATGAAAAATTCTGCTACCTGGCTTTCAGCAGGGCAGAAAGCGTGCGGGCCCCGTCCCGTATCCTGCGCCATCCGCAGATCGAAAGCGGCAAGATTACCCTGCGTTTATGTACCCCATCCGGAATTGTCATCCTCCCCGTTCGGAAAAAAGACGGCGCGCTGTTCAAGGCCGCCCGAAAATCCAACAGCGGCGACCCATTCGCTTACAAAGGCTCCTGCTGATTTCGTTTAAAATGAGAAGAGCCGCCCGGCAAGCAAATTTTGTCGGCGGCTTTTTTGCGGAAAAAAATCCCTCTTTTCCCCTTTACTTGCTTCATACAATCGGATTTGATATAATAATTTAAATCCATGCCGAACCTTTTGGCGGCCCGCCGCATAGGATAAGGCATCGGGCAAACGGAAAGGAGGGTTGTTTTTTCAAAATAGGCGAAAGGAGGGCAAAACGAATACAAAGCGGATTCAAAAAGCGCCACAGCCGCGTAACACGCGGTCGACGAGGCGGGAGGAGTATCGAAAACTCGGCGGATGCCTCCCCGCAGCGTTCCCCTGTGAGAGAATACAGCAAAACCGCAGGTAACTGACGGCACAACACAGTATTCCGGGAACTATTTTTTCGAAACATTACTTTTTACATAGATAAGGAGAATTGAATATGTGTGGTATTGTAGGTTACTCCGGCGCGAAAGACGCCGTCTGTGTCCTGCTGGAAGGTCTTGGCGCGCTGGAATATCGCGGCTATGACTCTGCAGGCGTTTCCGTATTCAGTGAGAGCAGCCTCAAAACCGTCAAATCCGCCGGCAGGCTGGCAGTGCTTTCTGAGCGATTGGCATCCCATCCGCTGCCGGGAAACTGCGGCATCGGGCATACCCGTTGGGCTACCCACGGCGTTCCGTCCGACGTCAACGCCCATCCGCACGGCACAAAGCGGCTGAGCCTTGTGCACAACGGCATCATCGAAAACTACGCGGAACTGAAAAACGAGCTGTCCGCCAAAGGATACACCTTCGAGACCCAGACCGATACCGAAGTCGCCGCCAAGGTTCTGGACAGCTGCTACCATGGCGACCCTATCTCCGCCATCCGGGAAGCCTGCGCAAAAATGGAAGGCTCCTACGCTTTCGGCATTCTGTTCGCCGACCGGCCCGGTGAAGTATACGGCACCCGTCTGAACAGTCCCCTGCTGGCCGCTGTTGGCGATGGCGAGGGTTTTCTGGCTTCGGATATTTCCGCGGTTTTGCAGTACACCAAACGCTATTACGCCCTGGAACACGGCGAGATTGTAAAAATCGCTCCCGATGGTTCCATTTCCATCTGCACCATGGACGGAACTCCGGTACAAAAAGAGCTTCTCACCGCCCAATGGGATGTGGAGCAGGCGCAGAAAAACGGCTATGAGCATTTTATGCGCAAAGAAATTTTCGAGCAGCCCACCGCCCTTTACAACACCGTTCATCCCCGCATCATCAAAGGGTTGCCGGATTTTTCCCACGATGGGATCGCTCCGGGCTTTTTCAAGGATATCACCCGCATCCAGATGGTTGCCTGCGGCACCGCCAGCTATGCCGGTTTCATCGGTAAAAATGTCATCGAAAAGCTGGCCCGCGTCCCGGCGGAGGTGGACATCGCCTCTGAGTTCCGGTATCGGGACCCCATCCTCGATCCGACCCAGCTGGTAGTGGTGATCTCCCAGTCCGGTGAAACGGCGGATACGCTGGCCGCTTTGCGCCTGGCGAAAAAGCAGGGCGTTAAAACGCTGGCTATCGTCAACGTCGCCGGTTCCACCATCGCCCGGGAGGCGGACATCGTCCTTTATACCTATGCGGGACCGGAAATCGCCGTGGCCAGCACCAAGGCCTATTCGGTCCAGACCGGCGTTTTGTACCTGCTGGCAATCCGTATCGCCATGGAAAAAAGCCGTATCGATGCGGCCCAGGCCGCCGGTTATGTGGATGGACTGCTCAAAGCCATCGAAAAAACCAATGACGCGTTAAAGACCGATGACAAGGCCAGAGAGCTTTCCTCTGTTCTCAAAAATGTGGAAGATTTGTTTTTCATCGGCCGCGGCGCCGACTTTCCCCTGTGCAGGGAGGGTTCGCTGAAGCTCAAGGAAATCTCCTATATCCACAGCGAAGCCTACGAAGCCGGGGAACTGAAGCACGGTACCATCTCTCTGATTACCGACGGCGTACCGGTAGTGGCAATTGCCACCCAGTCGTCCCTGCTTCCGAAAACGGTCAGCAACATCAAGGAGACCCGCGCCCGGGGCGCCCAGGTCATTCTGATCTGCAAAGAAAGCGATGAGATTGGCGATGATGTGTACGACCACATCATCCGGCTGCCCGATCTGGACGATTTGTTCGCTCCGATCCTGGGTGTGATTCCGCTGCAGCTGATGGCTTACCATACGGCGGTAGCCAGAGGCTGCGATGTGGATAAACCCCGCAATCTGGCAAAATCCGTCACCGTGGAATAGCCTTTTGTCCCAAAATGCGAAATCCCCCGTCCGAGTGGCCGGGGGATTTTTCCGGTTTTTGGAATATCCCCGGTGGAAGAACGCCTGGCTTCT
>JBJEQT010000151.1:0-7830 GCA_051881895.1 Oscillospiraceae bacterium | reverse complement strand
CTTCATATTCCTTCTACATTGCTATACGGCTCATTTTCTTACACCAGATGCAATCAAACGGTCTGGATGCGTGGCGCAGTTATTATGATTGGAGTCATTTGGCTTATTTTCCTGTATACAACGGCGCAGGTGCTGCTAAACAAAAAGCTTCCCTTCGTCACCCATATAGGGCAGAATGCATTGCCAGTCTTTTTATTACATGGGTTCATTGTGAAAGCCACTCCAATATTCTGTCCTGCAATGGTAAACTCTCCTTTGCGAGTTTTGATACTAACTTGCTTGATATGCGTTCTTTTGGGGAATAAATGGGTCAAAAAAGCAGTCTATTATATTAGCCTCTCTTGCTTGGAAAATGTTTCCCCTCATGCCAATCACCCGTGAGCGGCATTCCCGTGATTCAGAACGGCAAGCTGGTGGGGGCCGTCACCCATGTGCTGGTGAATGATCCGACAAAAGGTTACGGCATCTTGATTGAAAACATGCTGGACGCGGCGGAATAATCGAAAGATATTGTGTATTGCTGTCCTTATTATCCATCCCAAGCTATCGGCGATAAGATGGATAATAAGGACATTTTTTCTGTATACGCTTCATTTTTTTACTTGCATCAAAAGAAAAGATTCGGTATAATTTAGAAAAATCAATAAAGAACATAAACGACACATGTGGTGCTTTGCACGTAAATCTGATCACGGTATGTATTCTTTAAGAGATAACCGTAACCAGATTGGAAAAACAGCAAAGACGCATGTGTTTTTTTATGGAAAAAGGAGAAGAGATTATGCCAAGAAATCAATTGCAGCGGATGATTTTTGCTTTCCTCACAGTAGTCATTACAGTACACGGATATGTATTTTATAGCCTGTATGTTGTCAATGGAGCTGTTTTGATGCAAACAACAGGTGCAGACAGCGTTCTTCATGCTATCGCAGCCCAGGGTGGTGTGTATATGTTTGGGAAAATGCTTCCCATATGGGCTGTGATGATCATTGAATTCTTTTGCGCCTACGCATTGGAGTGTTTGTTGGGAAGCCCTGTATCATACAAAATGGCCTGTAAAATGTTTGATCCCCAAAAGCATCATCCCATGATTTTTGAAACGGTAATCATAAGCTGCACCGTACTGATTATGTGCCCATTGATGAGTTTTTTGGCAGCGTGGATGTATTATCCTTATTATGCAACATTTCACATCCTGACATTGCTTGCAAATTGGTTGAAACTTGTATGCTTTAACTTTCCATTTGCGTTCTTTTCTCAGATTTTCTTTATTCAGCCATTTGTGCGGTGGGCTTTTAAAAAGATATTTGCAAAGGATATCGCTGCACATCATACGCAGCAGGCCCTGGTGGTCCTCAAAAAGAATGGCAAACTGCAGATATGCAATGAGAAGAAAACGAAAAGCATGAGATCCTAACAAATCCCATGTCGCTCAAAGAAATCAAATCACCAGCCTGACAAAAACAGCCATATATCTCGGGAGTGGGATATATGGCTGTTTTACCCTTTAAAAAAGGTTATCCCTCATGCCGATCACTTTGTGGACAGGTTCCCCGCCATTCGGGACCAAAAGCCGCCGGATGGTCAAAAGAAGCGTATCCCCCAAAAAACATACGCCTCCCCCTTTTTCATGCTCCATTTCTTTTTTATCGTGTTTTCGACAATTAATCTAATTTTTTCAATACTTTTTTCCTGAAAATAATGAATTGTAACGGGGGCGCTCTGATTGTGTAAAGCACTAAAAAGTGCTATACTAGAAAATGGTTTCTGGAAATCCGCTTCTCCTTTTTGGCGGGTGACCAGCCTGCCGTTTTCCAAAAGCGTTTCCGTCCGATCATGTATTCCACGCGATACGCGGAAAGACAGCGCGATCGGGATCTCGACGGCAACAATCGGCAAACGCCGGAACAAACAAGCGAAAAGGAGGTGTCGGATGATCGATTCCATAAAACGTATTACCGTTGTGACCGGTCACTACGGCAGCGGAAAAACAAATTTCGCGGTGAATCTCGCAGTTGACCTTTGCCGGGAAGGCAAACAGGTGGTATTGGTCGATTTAGATATCGTAAACCCTTATTTCCGCTCCGCTGATTTCAAGCTGCAGCTGACTGAAATGGGAATTGAAATGATCTGTCCTATTTACGCGAACACAAATTTGGACATTCCCGCTCTGGGCGCCGACATTTACTCGGTATTCAACGAAAATGACGGACGGTATATCATTTTTGACGTTGGCGGGGACGATGCCGGAGCGGCCGCATTGGGCCGATATGCTCATCTGATTCAGCAGGAAGAATTTGATATGCTGTATGTGGTAAACCGCTACCGTTATCTGACCCGGCAGCCACAGGAGGCGCTGGAAATTTTAAGGGAAATCGAAACCACCTCACGGGTTCCCGTAACCGGCATTGTAAACAACTCAAATCTGGGCAGCCAGACAACTGCACAGGACATTGAAAACGCGATTGGTTACGGCCTGGATGTGGCCGCCTTGGCGGATGTTCCTGTCAAAGCAGTTGCCGCGCGGCGGGATCTTGCATCCCAAATGACCAGCCATTCGGTTTATCCGGTGGATATTTATGTTCTTCCCCCATGGGAAAAATAAGTAAATTTGTCAATCAACCGTCAATCGGTTTGTTGTTAGAGAAAAAAGAAGGAGGATCGCAATGGCAAAAGTAACGATTTCAGAAAATATCTGTAAAGGCTGTGGACTTTGCACAACAGTATGTCCTAAAAAAATCGTCGTTTTGGCACACGATATCCTGAATGCAAAAGGATATCATCCGGCAAAGGTCTCTGATATGAGCCTGTGCATTGGATGCGCGATGTGTGCGACAATGTGTCCTGACTGTGCCATCAAAGTGGAAAGGTAGTGAATAATTTGGCTGAACGTGTACTGATGAAAGGGAACGAAGCCTTGGCAGAAGCCGCCATCAAAAGCGGATGCCGCCATTTCTTCGGCTATCCTATCACCCCTCAAACAGAGGTTGCCGCATATATGGCAAAAAGAATGCCCAAAATCGGAGGAACCTATTTGCAGGCAGAGTCTGAGATCGCCGCCATTAACATGGTACTGGGCGCGGCTTCTGCCGGCGTCCGGGTTATGACCTCTTCTTCTTCTCCCGGGATCTCTTTGAAAACAGAGGGAATCTCCTACATAGCCGGTTCCGATCTGCCCTGCCTGATCATCAATGTACAGCGCGGCGGCCCCGGATTGGGCGGAATCCAGCCTTCCCAGGCGGATTATTGGCAGGCTACCCGCGCCACCGGTCACGGCGATTTTCACATTCTTGTCTTTGCGCCCGCTACCATCCAGGAGATGGTGGACCTGGTTTACACCGCTTATGACAAAGCGGATGAGTACCGGATGCCGGCCATGATTTTGGCGGACGGCATGCTGGGGCAAATGATGGAGCCTGTAGAATTTCCGGAAAAAGAAGCAGAGCGCAAAATTGAAAAGCCTTGGGCAACCACCGGACATCAGAACAAACGCGTCCATAACATTACCAACTCTCTTTATCTGGATCCCAACGAACTGGAGCAGAAAGTGGTAGAACGGTTTAAACGTTACGAGATCATCAAGGAAAAAGAGCCGATGGCCGAGGAATATCTGGTAGAGGATGCGGACATCGTACTGGTCAGCTTCGGCGCTACCGCCCGTATCGTGAAAAGCGCTGTCAACAGCGCCCGCGCCATGGGGATTAAGGCCGGCATGATCCGCCCGATTACCCTGTGGCCGTTCCCGGAAAAAGCAATGCAGAAAGCCGCTAAAACCGCTTCCTGCTTCTTAAGCGTGGAAATGAGCATGGGACAGATGGTCGACGATGTCCGTTTGGCTGTCAACGGCGAAAAACCCGTTTACTTCTTTGGCCGCACCGGCGGCATCATCCCCTCCCCGGCAGAAGTGCTGGGCGAGATCCAGAAAATCATGGGAGGTGCAAAATAATGGCAGTTGTATTCGAAAAACCGAAAACTTTAACAGACGCGACGCTTCACTACTGCCCCGGCTGTACCCATGGCATCATTCATACCCTGGTGGCGCAGGCCATCGAGGAGCTGGGTATCGAGGGGAGAACCGTCGGCGTTGCTCCGGTAGGATGCGCGGTAATGGCATATAACTACTTTACCTGCGATATGGTAGAAGCTCCTCACGGACGCGCTCCGGCTGTTGCCACCGGCTTAAAAAGGGCTCTCCCGGACAATATCATCTTTACCTATCAGGGCGACGGAGACTTAGCCGCTATCGGTACGGCTGAGACGGTCCATTCCGCAACCCGCGGTGAGAATATCACCGTTATCTTCGTCAACAACGCGATTTACGGCATGACCGGCGGCCAGATGGCCCCTACCAGTCTGCCCGGGCAGGTGACACAGACCACGCCTTACGGCCGCGACACTTCTGTCGCCGGTTATCCGGTCCGGATCTGTGAGATGCTCTCCACCCTGGACGGCGTCGCCTACGCGGAACGTGTTTCGGTTGACAGCGTTCCCAACATCCGCAAGGCAAGAGCCGCCATCAAAAAGGCGTTCGAAAATCAGGTCAACAAAAAAGGATTTTCCATCGTTGAAGTGCTTTCCTCCTGCCCCACCAACTGGGGACTGACGCCTGCCGAAGCGCTGAATTGGCTGCGGGATAATATGATTCCCTATTATCCTTTGGGAGTTTATAAAGATACGACGGGAGGCGACAAGTAATGGCACTGAAAAACTTTTTACTTGCCGGATTCGGCGGTCAGGGCATTTTGTTTTCCGGTAAGGTAATCGCCTATTCCGGCTTGATGGACGGGAAAGAAGTTTCCTGGCTCCCCTCTTACGGCCCCGAAATGCGCGGCGGTACTGCAAACTGCAGCGTTTGTATTTCGGATGAGCCAATCGGTTCTCCGCTGGTCCTGACGCCGGATGTTTTGATGGCGATGAATCTGCAGTCTTTTGATAAATTTATCAATACGGTCGTTCCCGGCGGCATTGCTGTGATTGACAGCACCCTGGTTGATAAGAAAACCGATCGTACTGATATCACTGCGATTTATGTGCCGGCCACTGCCCTTGCCAGCGAAAACGACCTGCAGGGACTGGCCAACATCATTTTGATCGGCACCATTTTAAAACATACGCAGTTTGCCGATTTTGAAGCGGTCAAAAAAGCGATCAACAAATGCGTTCCGCCTAAAAAAAGTCATTTGGTCGAAGCAAATCTGCGTGCAATCGAACTGGGTATGAAATATTAAAAGAGGTTTTTCTCTTCCGCGTCCGGCTTTTCTGCTTGGGCGCGGTTTTTTTATTCTGCTTTGCATCAAAACGCGGCTTTTGGGCATGGACCAATACGATACCGAAAAACGCTTTTAAAAAAACAATCCCGCGGACAAATTTTGTCCACGGGATCTCGGAAGAGGATATTTTCTCTAAGCTGTTTCGGTTTCATAAGCGGCATTAGATCCATACGATGTTTGTGGGATATCGTCAGACTCGGACGATTGCGGGAAAATCACTTCTTCTCCATTTAAAAAGGCTTCGAACTGATCGTGAAAATGGCTGGCAAATGCGTTGCACCGGGCGGGATATTCCTCCGGCATTGCCGATGCGTACCGCTCCACAAACGTGTGGAATTCCTCCATATAATTTTCTGCGAAAGCTTCTACTTCTTCATAATCCTCGTCGGTTTCCTCGCTGTTGTCATAATACACAGATATATTGTCCATCAACTGCTCTGCTGTCAGATCATACCCCAGGCTGTTTTCCAAATACAGACTGTATCCATAGCGTTTCTCAACCGAGGGGGTCATAATGCAAATATAGTCAAACGGGATGCCGGTATCTGCCATTTTTTTCAGAATCGGCCGCGCCGCTTCTATGAATTCTTCCTCATTGGAAAAAGAATTCAGAATTCTCAAATCCGCCTGGACAAAGTCTGCCGCCCGCAGATCTTTTATCGTCATTTCTTCCGGCAAATTGCTATGATTCAATCGTATGGAAAGGTCCATGCTGCTTACGCTCGTTTCGTCTTTCAGCGCTTTTGCGCAAATCTGATTTGCTTCGGCACGCAAGCTTTCCTGCAGGATTTCCCGATGCGGTCCCCAGTTGTTCCACAGTTCCGGAATGACCGCCATCCCCAAGCTCCCAAAAATGAGGAGAAAGCAGACAAAGCCGCTCAGAAAATCATATCGGAGCTTTTCGCCCTTGGACATATAATAGCGAAACAGGATTTCTATTCCCAGGACGATCAAAATAATGGGGGCCAGTTTTGCCATCAGCAAAAAACTGATTGACTGGTTAAAGGTGCCTATCAACAGCAATACACCGACGGCGATTAGCGAGCAGGCCATGGTGATTGTCCCCACCCGGCGCCCCTGAGGCCGCTTCTGCACGGGCGGCGCGGAATACTGCGGCTGCGGATATCTTGGCGGCTGCGCGGGCGGAAAATCCGCTGTACCCGCCTGAGTGGGAGATGCTTTCAAACAAGGTTCCTCCCTGCCTTCTTGGATATCCAGGTCTGTTTCATGTTCAAAGTGATTCATGGTTTTCCTCCTGATATTCTACAAAGTCTTCCGTTTCTTTCGATGTTTTTCCCCTGTTCAACAGGTACACGCCCAGGCCGATCACAGCGCAGGCCACAACCAGGCTGGGGATCCGCCCGATGATAAAATAAATCCAATCCGGCAGGTCAAATCTCCAAAGGAGCGGAGCGATCACCGCTTCGTATAAAGAATAAATTCCCAAAAGGATACAACCCCATCCCAACAATTTGGGCACCTTATTGGAAAACTGATTCGATACTTTCGGAGCCCATCCGCCGCGTTTGACATCCTCCCAAAATTTATAGTCCATTTGCAGGCGCTGGTCCGCGTGATAACGCGCGCTGTTAAACGTATCAAAAAAGGAATAGAACCAGATAATCGGCAGAAAAACGCTCAAAACGCCCAAATTCAGAATAATCGCCACTGCAATAATCGACCAGAAAATGCTCATAAGGGTAAGACCTTTTTTCATCATGCCCAGATACATTTGCCCTGCGCCCGGGATAAACGCAAAACAAAACACCAAAAATTTATTTCTCTCCATGTAAATTCTCCTTTTCATAGGTTTTGGAAAACGCCTTGTCCAACGGCTCTAAAAAGCTTTGCGTCCATTTTCCAAATCCGGAAGTAAATTGCTGCAGGCCGGCTCGGATCTCTTCCATGCCAGAAGGCTTCTGCTCTTTCCAATCCGTTTGCATGCTTTGTTCCGGCTTGTGATTTCGGTCGATTTCCCTGCTGGGGAACTCGAAAACACCGCTCCACCAGAAAACCAGCGCCAAACATGCCGCGGCAGAAACCGTTGTAAGCCGGCGTAAAAACATTTTTCGCTCTTTTTTCCGAATTTGTTGCATCACTTCGCCGTACATTGGCACCGGCGGCGATTCTAAAATATCGTCGCACAGGATATTGGAATAGCGGTCTGTGCATGCGTCACAAAAAGAAAGATGCTCTGCGATCTCCAGCCGCTGCAGATCGTCCAGGTCGTCTTCCCAGAGCAGCGCCTGCAAAGCCTCATCGGTCAAATGGCCGTTCTGATCAAACAAATCCAACATTATGAGCCTCTCTCCTTTCCCACTGTTTCTTTAAGCATTTCCCGGAGAAGGAATTTTCCCCGATAGATTTGTGTTTGAACCGTCTTGACTGGACGGCCCAGTATTTCCGCAATTTCCTCTGCTGATTTTTCTTCTAAAAAATACATCGATACCGCTTTTTGATAAGGTTCTTTCAGGTTATGAATCGCCTGTAGAATGGCAGCTGAGGTTTCCTTTTGGATATAAGCGTCATCCGGTCCGGCCCGCATGTCAATCATCTGTTC
>JBJEQT010000150.1:0-7858 GCA_051881895.1 Oscillospiraceae bacterium | reverse complement strand
CTCCCCGCCTTGAGGCCCCTCCTAGTATGGGCGCCTCAGGCCGTATAGAACCAAATTGCCGGACGAAATCCATCCGGCAACGCATTTTATATTCCCATCTTCTTTGCCAGCACAGCAGGAGCCGCGGCACAGGTCATCGCCTCTTCTGCGCTGATTTTTCCCTGGCGGTACAATTCCAGGATGCTCGCGTCCATGCTGACCATCCCCTCGCCCGCCGACGAATAAATAACCGTATCAATCTGGTGCACCTTGGATTCCCGGATCATATTGCGGATAGCCCCGTTCACTTTCATGATCTCAAAAGCAGGCGCTACTGACCCGTCTTTTGCAGGGATCAGCTGCTGGGACACCACTGCCTGCAGCACCATGGACAGTTGTACCCGAATCTGGGGCTGCTGGCTGGGCGGAAATGCATCGATCACCCGGTCGATGGTGTTGGCCGCGCCGACGGTGTGCAAAGTAGAAAAGACCAAATGTCCGGTTTCCGCGGCGGTCAAAGCGGTGCTGATGGTCTCATAATCCCGCATTTCGCCCAGTAAAATGACATTGGGCGCCTGCCGCAGCGCCGCTCTGAGCGCCGTGACATAGCTTTCTGTATCGTTGGAAATTTCCCGCTGGCTGACCACGCTTTTTTTATGGCTGTGCAGATACTCGATCGGGTCCTCCAGCGTGATGACGTGGCAATTGCGGGAGCGGTTGATCAAATCGATAATACAGGCCAGCGTAGTGGATTTTCCGCTTCCCGCCGGACCGGTGACCAGCACGAGTCCTTTTTTCAGCTGGCCCAAATCCAACACCGTTTGCGGAACCCCCAGCAAAACCGGATCGGGAAGGTCAAATTTCACCACCCGGATCACCGCTGCCAGAGAGCCGCGCTGCTTGTAGGTGCTTACCCGAAAGCGGGAAACCCCCACCAGGGAAAAGGAAAAGTCGTCGTCCCCTTTCTCCAGCAGCCGTTTCGGATCCCGCTGCGAAGCCAGTTCGTAAATTTCCAGAATCATCGCGCGGGTAACGTCGGGATATAGCTTTTCTTCCGACTGGTTATGGATGCTGTTGTTAATTTTATAGGCCAGCGGCAGGCCGGATACAATAAAGATATCCGAAGCGCCTTTTTCCACCGCCTCTTTGAGCATTTCGGTCAGTTGCATGGTCCGTCTCCTTTTATCCGATAGGGAGGTTTCCCGGCTGGAACACCGGCATACCCGCTTCATCCATTGTCTCTTCCGGCGGAACAGTCTTCCACAGCAGCCGCGGGATAGAAGCGTCCTTTTGGTTTTTCCAATAGCGCTCTGTCACATCCAGGCAAATTTGCAGCGTCCAGCCATCCTCCCGTTGCACACCGCACAAAATCTGCCATCTGCCGTCTTCCAAAACAGTGAGCCTCGCCCCGCCTTCGGGCAGATCCGGGCTTTCAAATCCGGCAAGAGCGTTTTCCAGCGCCGTCCGGCAGGCTTCCGCGTCCTGGCTTTGTGCCGGGCGTGCCTTTTCCAGCAAAGCCGACAAATCCGAAAGCATCCGCTCGCCGGCCGCGTCCAGCGCATAGTAGGAAACTGCCGCATCGGCGGTTTTTTTGCTGAGTTTATAGTCCGCCCGCGCAGACACCAGGCTGAGCGTGGCAAAGGTTGTCAGGCACAGCACGACAAAAATCACCAGGATCGACGAAGAGCCAATGCCCAGGCCAAAGCTGCGTTTTTCCTTTTTCATGGCTGCACACCCTTTCTTGATTTTATGCCGTCGCGCCTATCCCAGATATTTTTCCACCGGAACCTGTAAAATCTCTCCTTTTTCATCCCAGGCCACAACTGCCGCCGAGAAATAATCTGCCCGATCGGCTTTTTCCGGGGTAATTTCTCCGCCATCCGGCAGCTGCAGGCACTGTCCGCCGCAAAGCACCGTTACGGTATAAACCGCGCTTTGCGCATCGGTGCGGTTCCAGTCATTGTCAAAGCCAATATCCAGCCTTCCGGGAGACGCAGTCGCATCCAGCTGGACCGCCAGCTTTTCCAGGTCCCCATCCGCCGCTTTGACCAGTTCCACCGCGGACTGGACCTCCCTGGCGGCCGAAGTCAGTTTACTGCTTTCTGCGCTGGTCAGGTGCGCCTGCACAAATAAATTTGCGCACACAGCGCTGGTTACTGCGAAAAAAAGGATCGCGATGATCAGTTCCAGCAAAAAAAGGCCGGAACGGGACGTTCTGTTCACTGCCATGATTCGCGCCTCCTTCCCCTCATTCTCCGCACCGCAGGAAAACCGTTTCCCGGCGTATTTCGCCGTCTGGCCCCGCAGCGGTCAGCGTCAGCACCGGTCCCTCCTGCTCGATAAGCAATTCCTGCTGCTCTTTAATCGGCTGTCCGTCAGTCGGCTTGACCGGTACGCCCTGCGCCACAAAAACTTCCCGCAGATAGCCGTCATACACATAAATCCAGGTTTCATAAGTCTGCCCGCCGGCCTGCTGTGACAAAACCAGGGCGGGACTGTCTCCCACACTGCTGATTTTTACCGCATCCGCCGCATCGTTCTGGCGGATTTTTTCGGTCAGGTAGGTCAGGGAGGTGCGGCTGTCGTAGTTGCCGTTCATGCTGTCAACTGTCTGCCGGTACACATTGGCGCCGATGATCACGACCATCAGCGCGGAAGCGGCAAACACGCAGAAAAGCGCCAGCGTGAACAAAAAATCCACCACATGTCCTTTCTGTATGCCAAACTGCTTCAACCCTGCCATCTCCTTTCCCTGTTGTTTTCCTTATTGCTGCCCATCAAGGCCGTCTTCTATCAAAAACACCGCGATCTCCGGCAGCAAATTATCGCCCATGTTTTGGTAATGGATGACATATTTCTCCTCATCTACTGCGAGGCCATAATTTTCTTTGAGATACGCCACGCTGGACGGATAGCGGCCCTCGATGGCATAGCACTGCACCGCCGCGCGGCGCACCGCCTGCTGTGCCGAACGCAGCTGCTCTTCCCGCGCTGTTTGGGAAACGCTTTGAACACCGCAGAAAAACAAAACGACGATCAAAAGAAATGACGCCAGCGGCAAAAATAAGTCCTTTAACAGAACATGTTCTTTTTTCTGTTTAAAATACCGGCTCATGGCTGGCTCCTTTCTTTCGTTTTTTTAACGTTAGCCGATACTGCTCATGATTCCCATCAGCGGGAGCATGACCGAGAGCAAGATCATCCCGACGATAACGGACAAAACCGCCACCAGCGTCGGCTCCAGCACGCCCAGCAGCTTGCTGATGGTCTCATCGATCTCCTCTTCGTACCGATCGGCGATTTTTTTCATCACCGCATCTGCCGAACCGGTTTTAAAGCCCACCGTGATCATCCGGGCATAAACGCCGGAAAACAACTGGGTTTCCAACAGCGCTTCTGCAAAAGAAGCGCCTTCGGCCATCTGCTGTTTCATCCGGCTGATCTTTTCCTGGGTCTTGATATCATCGACCAAATTGGCCGCCATATCCAAAGACTGGTCCACATCCAATCCACTGGACAGCATCATCGACATGGCAGAGGCAAAACGGCCTGCCGCCACCTTCGCCGCGATACGGCGGGTCGCGAAAAAGCTGCCGTAGAAACGGGATAAAAACGACCGTCCTCCCGCAGTCCGGCGCAAAATCAGCCATGCCGCCGCCAGGCCCAGAATAACGCCGATGATAACCGCCGAATACCGGCTCAGACCCTCTCCAAATCGCATGATACCTAAGGCGAAAGCGGACATCTCACTGCCCAGCTGCTGGAACACCTGATTGAAGACCGGCAGAACGCTGCCGATCAGGATCCCAATGACGACAACCATAATGGCGATCATGACCAGCGGATAGGTCACAGCGCTTTTCACGCTGCGGCTGATGGACTGGCTCCGCTCATAATAAGCGGTCAGAGAATCCAACACCTCATCCAGCCGCCCGGACTGTTCGCCGATGCCGATCATATCCAGCATGTATTTGGGGAAGCATCCGGTCTGCGCCAAACCGCTGTGCAGCGGCTCTCCTTCCTCCAATTTGTCCAGCACCGACTGCAGCAGTTCCCGGGTTCTGGCGTCTCCGGCGTCTTCCATCATAATCGAGATTCCTTCCTGCGCCGGGATGCCCGCCTTGGTGATCAAAGCCAGCTGCGCGCAAAACGCAGAAAGTTCGCTGGCGGAAAGGGTGCCTCTGGTAGAATCTTTCGCGGCCATTTTGTCACTCCTCACACAAAGTTAATGCTCTTTAATACACATACATCGCGTTGTAATTGCTTCCGTTGCCGATATAGCTCATGATATCGCCGCTTTCATTGCCGCTGGAGGCAAAGGTCGGATCCATGCGCTTCCATGACTGCCCGTCAAAATAAATAATGCCGTTGACCCATCCCACATCGGTGATATAGGTGCTGATCCAGGCGTGATAGATGTTGCCCGCGTATCCTACCACCAGCTTGGTGGGAATGTTTTGCGTCCGAAGCATGGTGGCCATCACCGCCGCGTAGTCGAAGCAAATGCCCATGCCGCTGTTTAAAATGCTGTCCACGTTGGGCAGATAGCCGAAGGAAACATTGGCGGCCTTGTTGAAATCGTAGGAAATATTGTGGATCACATAGTTATAAATATTTTCCACCACTTCCAGATCGCTGGTGGCGGTACTGGCCAGCCGGGCGCCTTTTGCCACTGTTTGGCTGCCGCTGTAAAAATTCACATACTGGTTGGGGTACAAAAACGGCAAAAAGCTGTTGCGCAAACTTACGCTGATATATTGTCCCAGCGCCAGGGCATACTGGTTGCCGGACACGTTTTCATATACGTTGATGCTGTATCCGCCACTCCCCTGAGAAAGAGGAAACACCTCATAAGAACCGCTGTTGTTGAGCGCGTATGTATAGGTGCTGCCGCCGTCGCGGGTGATCTGCACCCGGATTTTGGATACCCCGCCGCTGTATTTGATCATCACATACCCCTCGGAGGTATTGGACGCGTCGATCTGGGCGCCGCCGCCGGAATAAACCACCGTTCCGGAGGCTACCGGTGTCAGCACCGTATAAGTCCCGGCAGATTCCTGCGGCTTCGGTGTTGAAGGCTGCTGTTCTTCCGTTCCGGACTGGGAAGGCGCCGCTGAAGACTGGGAAGCCTCTTCTGCCGGCTGGGAAGATTCCGACGCAGACGACGATTCCGACTCCGATTCTGATGCGGAAGAGGACGCCGGATCCTGCTGCAGCTGGCTTTCCTGCGCTTCTTCATGGGAGGATTCTTCCGCTTCGCTTTGTTCGGAAGAAAAGGTTTCATATCCGCTGACAAGCACCTGGGATGATTCTTCCGGCGAAAAAGAACCGGAAGCGTCCGCCGTCGAAGAAGAAAAATCCTCATCTGAGCAGCCGCAGAACGTCAACAACAGACCGCACAAAGCCATTGCCGCCAAACAGCGGCATGTGCGTTTTGGCACCTTTTCCTCACCTCTTTTCATCCGATTCGGCAAAACACCTTCTATTCAGCCTGGGATGCGGAAGCATCCGCATCCATCCTTGCCGCGAACACCAACTGATCGCCCGATTCCCAAACATCGACCAGCCGCGCGGTTACGACAATGCGGTTGATATAGGTGCCGATGGGGTCGCAGGAGGTCAGGGTCAGGCAAGGGTATTCCCTGCAGGCGATGGGGGTCCAATCGTCCGCCTGGATGATTTGGGTCGACTCATACAGGTAAACATAGACCTTTTCCTCATAGACCAGATACATCAGGTCCCCGTCCGTCAGCGTATCGATATAATAAAATTCCGCGCCCTCAATATCCCGGTGTCCGGCAATGCTCACATTGGCATTGGTATCCGGCGCGGGCAGCTGAGCATATTCATATAATCCGGGGCCGGACCGCAGTGCCTGTGTATCCGCGCTGCTCTGGACCGGCACGTCCTGATTCAGCGCCGGGATCACCAGACGCATACTTCCGTTTTCATACTCTTCCCGGTCCGTAGTGACCACCAGTTTTCCCACCGGATAATCCTGCCGGACCTGGCTGACGCTCCATTTTTCCTCTTCTTCGGCAACAGAAAGCGACGATAGCTCCACCCCCACTTCCCGCACGGGCTCTTCTTCCGGGCTGCGCATCATCCAAAGGCCCGTCATCAGCAAAATCAGCCCCACTGCGGCAAAAATGAGAGAAACCACCTGGCGGCGGGTCAATCTGCGGTTTTCCCGCGGCTGATTGCTTTCCATAAACTTTACCCCCAAAGCAGCATAAAACTGCAAAAAATTCAATCTGATGGTATTATAAACGATTTTTTTTCAAAAGAAAAGAAGTTTCTGTTCGCCGTTTTTGAGAGATTGATAGAAACCCGTTTTAGGGTTCCAACTTTTTACATTTTATTTGTGTTTTTATTTGAAATTTTGAAAGAAAGCTGGTATATTATAATATAGTATATTGGCGAAAGGAGGGTATCGCAATGTCAAAAGGAACCGCTCTTTCTCTTGCGGAAAAAGCAGATGTCGCTGTTCACGTTTCGATGCTGGGAGGATTCCGGCTGCAAGCAGGAGAATTTGAGGTGGACGAAAGCCGCAACCGCGCCCGGCAAGTGTGGAATCTGCTGGAGTATCTGATTTCATTCCGCCACCGGGATATCTCTCCCGACGAATTGGCCGACGCGCTTTGGCACGATGATGAGATCGATAATCCTTCCAGCGCTTTGAAAAACCTCGTCTACCGTGTTCGCACAATCTTGATTTCCCACGGGATCCCTTATGCCAAAGACATGATCCTGTGCCGCCGCGGTGCCTATTCCTGGAATAACGCGCTGCCCACTACGGTGGACATCGAGGAATTCGAACGTCTCATACATGAGGCGGATGAAAAAGAGGGCCAGCCGGACAAACAGCTGGATTTATATATGGAAGCTCTTTCCTATTATAAGGGGGACCTTCTGCCCAAATCTTCTTTCGAGGAATGGGTCGTCCCGCTCTCCACCTATTATCACAGCCTGTACGTCAAATGCGTGGCCAAAGCCATACGCCTTTTGTCCGACGCCGGCCGCCATCAGGACATCGTGGATATCGCCCAACAGGCCATCGTCATCGACCAGTTTGAGGAATCTTTCCATGAAGCGCTGATCCTGGCGCAGATCGCATTGGGAAATCAGCAGCGCGCGATGGCCCACTACGATCATGTGACCAACCTGTTTTACCGGGAATTGGGGGTAAAGCCTTCCGACAGGCTGCGCAGCCTGTACCGGGAGATCATCAAGAACGCCCAGCATGTGGAAACCGACCTGGAGATCATCAAGGAAGACCTGCGGGAGGCTTCGCTGGCGTACGGCGCTTTCTTCTGCGAATACGAGGTGTTCAAAAACATTTACCGCCTGGAAGCGAGAGCCGCGGAGCGGACCGGCCAATCCGTATTTCTGCTTTTGCTGACCGTTTCCGATCTGGACGGGCAGATCCCCGGCGTTAAGCTTCTCAATAACAGCATGGACCGTCTGCAGGACTGTTTGCTGCACAGCCTGCGCCGAAACGATGTAGTGGCCCGCTTTAGCCCCACCCAGTTCGTGGTTATGCTTTCCTCCCTCACCTTTGAAAACAGCCTGATGGTGCAGGATCGCATTCTCGGCCGCTTCAAACGGGAAAATCCCCGTATCGCCGTTCGTGTCCATTCAAAGCTGCAGCCGATGGATCCTGTACGGCCTCAGGAGAGTTTTTAAAAAACATGTATGATTTAGTCGATATTTTTAAGCCTGCTTTTGCAGGCTTTTTTTTATTTGTGACCAGTTTATGACCGGCTTGTGTCATACTAAGCACAGAAAACAACAAAACAATCGGAAACTTCCGAGAAAGAAGGAAACCACTATGAAAAATAAATCATGATGAATATTTTGAGTGGAAGTTCAATGTGCC
>JBJEQT010000149.1:0-7971 GCA_051881895.1 Oscillospiraceae bacterium | reverse complement strand
ATCACCCAGGAGTTAAAAGAGCTGGAGGATAAAATTATGACGGCCGGGGATAAAATCCTCCGGCTGGAAGCGGCTTTGTTCGAAGAAACGCGGCGTTATGTTGCCGATCAGCTGGTGCGAACCCAGCGGACCTCCAACGCGATTGCCCGGTTGGATGTGTTTTGTTCTTTGGCGGCGGTGGCGGTAAGCAACCGCTATGTCAGACCGTCGGTCGATCTTTCGGATGAGATCAAAATCCAAGATGGGCGTCATCCTGTGGTGGAAGAGATTTTAAGTGATGTGCCGTTCGTGGCCAATGATACATACTTAAACCGCAGCGACAGGCAGATCGCGATTATTACCGGCCCTAATATGGCGGGAAAATCCACTTATATGCGGCAGACTGCATTGATTGTGCTGATGGCCCAGTTGGGATCTTTTGTGCCGGCGTCTTCGGCGTCTATCGGCGTGGTGGACGGTATTTTCACACGGGTCGGCGCATCGGATGATCTGACTTCCGGCCAGTCCACTTTTATGGTGGAGATGAATGAGGTAGCGCACATTCTGAAAAACGCCACCAGCAAAAGCCTGCTGATCTTGGATGAGATCGGGCGGGGAACCTCGACTTTTGACGGGATGAGCATTGCCCGTTCGGTGCTGGAATACATTGCCGATAAACGCCGCCTGGGAGCGAAAACGTTGTTTGCTACCCATTATCATGAATTGACCGATTTGGAATCGGTGCTGAGCTCGGTGAAAAACTATAATGTCGCGGTAAAAAAACACGGCGATGAGATCACCTTTTTAAGGCGGATCGTACCGGGCGGCGCGGATGACAGTTACGGCATTGAGGTTTCCAAATTGGCAGGGATTCCCGAGTCGGTGATTGAACGGGCGCATGAGATCCTTTCTCAACTGGAAAGCGGTGAGCTGATTTCCTTGCCAAAAAGTGAGAAACGAAAAAAGACTTCGGAAGAGGAAACCGCGCAGTTAACTTTTGGTTCGCCAAAAGACGATGCACTGAGAGAACGCTTGGCAAGAGTGGACTTGAATGCGCTTACGCCGATTGAAGCGCTGAATATCCTGTTTGAGTTAAAAGGAATGATGAAATAGCAAAAGGAGGGCCGTAACTTGGGAATCATCCATGTGCTGGATAAAAGTATTGCTGAGCTGATTGCCGCTGGCGAGGTAGTGGAACGTCCGTCATCCGCCATCAAAGAATTGGTGGAAAACGCCATCGACGCCGGCGCAACCGCCATTACGATTGAAATCCAAAAGGGCGGCATGTCCTTTATGCGGGTAACCGATAACGGCTGCGGGTTTTATCCGGATGATGTGAAAAACGCTTTTTTGCGCCATGCGACCAGCAAAGTACGGAAAGCAGAAGATTTGGATGCCATCTCTACTATGGGTTTCCGGGGAGAAGCGCTGGCGTCCATTGCGGCAGTATCACGCGTGGAACTGCTTTCCCGCCGGGAAGACGCGGTGGAAGGGGTTCGCTATGTCATCGATGCTTCTGAGCAGGTTTTGTGTGAGCCTGCCGGATGTCCGGCAGGTACGACCATTGTCGTTCGGGATTTGTTCTATAATACGCCTGCCCGTTTGAAATTTTTGAAAAAAGATATTTCAGAGGCCAACGCGGTAGCGGGAATCGTGGAAAAGATCGCGCTGGTTTATCCTCATATTTCTTTTCGCCTGATCCGGGATGGAGAGGAAAAGCTGCATACACCGGGAGATGGTCAGCAGCTTTCGGCGATTTATGCGGTATTTGGGCGCGACTTTGCAGCAGGACTGTTACCGGTGGACTATACCATGAACGGTATATCGGTCAAAGGATTTGTTTCCAAGCCGCATAAAGCCAGGGCAAACCGGTCTATGCAGAATTTTTATGTCAACCATCGATATGTAAAGTCCAGAACCTGTGCAGCTGCATTGGAGGAAGGATTTAAACACGCGGTGATGGTAGGGCGTTTTCCCGCCTGTGTACTGGACGTGTGCATTCCTGCGCAGTCGGTGGATGTCAATGTTCACCCTGCGAAGATTGAAGTACGCTTTGAAAATGAAAAGCCGATTTTTGATTTGGTGTATTTTGCAGTCAAAAACGCACTGCGTACCGGGGACGTCACGGTGGAGGGGACAATCGAAAAATCCGCGGCACTTGTCCGTCAAAAAGACAGCGTCAAAGAACGGATGAGCGCACAAGAATTTCAAAAGATATTTGGCGAAAAAGCGGCAGAGTCCATAGGAAAAAAGACGGGGGAATCTTCCTCTTTCAAGGCGTCCTCCGCTCAAAAGCCGGAGAAAAAGGATTCCTCTTTTCTTTCGGGTACCCTGGAAGACGGTTCTTCAAAATGGATTTCCTTTGATGTGGCGCCGGGCCATTCTGAAAAAGGAAACCCAGCGCAGGAAAAAGGAAAGGTCTATTCACCGAATTATTGGACAAAGGGCCGTTTGCTGGACGTAGAGGTGGAAGACGATCTGCTGCCGCAGCGAGCCGCCAAAGAGAATACGTCTTTGGATGAGATGCCGGCAGTTTCTCCCAAAGAGTCTGTGCCCAACCCGGTGCCAGCGGAAAAGGAAGAAGCGGTATCCTTGGAGCAGCAGACGATTGATTCCGTCGCCGAACCCTATGAGAATCTGCGTTACATAGGCGAGATTTTTCACACCTATATCCTTTTCGAGGGCGAAAACCGTTTGGTTTTGGTAGATAAACATGCAGCGCATGAACGCATTTTATATAACCGGCTAAAGAAGGGAAAACCAGAGCAGTTTATGCAGAATTTGCTTTCTCCGGTATCCGTACTTCTTTCCAAAGAAGAATATTCCGCCGCTCTGGAACACCTGGATATCCTGTTGGAATGTGGGTTTGAGGCGGAGGATTTCGGAGGCGGGTCCATTTTGGTAAGAAGTGCGCCTATGTGGTTGGAAAATGCCCAGATCGAGCAGACTGTCTCAGAAATCTGCGGCTATTTGTCGCAGGGCAAGCAAGATGTTTCACCGGAACATCTTGACTGGTTGTATCATAATATCTCCTGCCGCGCAGCGGTGAAAGGAGGAGACCACAGTACGCCGGAAGAGCTGAAAGAAATTCTGAGGCTGATGCAGGAGGATGGAATGGTATTCCATTGTCCACACGGTCGTCCTGTAGCGGTGTTTCTCACAAAAAAAGAAATCGAAAAACAATTTGGGAGGATTTAATATGTCGGAACCGGCACAGCTGATTCCGGTGGTGGCAGTGGTAGGCCCTACTGCCTCTGGAAAAAGCGCCTTGGCTGTGGAATTGGCCCGCCTTTTAAACGGGGAAATTGTCTCGGCGGACTCCAAACAAATTTACCGTTATATGTCGGTGGGAACAGCTGTTCCTACCGAAGAAGAGATGGCGGGAATTCCGCACCATCTTCTTCAATTTTTAAATCCCGATCAGAATTTCAGCGTGGCAGAATATGTGGAATTGGCACAAAAGAAGATTTTAGAGATCTATGCCAGAAAAAAGCTGCCGGTTGTAGCCGGCGGTACAGGGTTGTATGTGAGCTCCCTGCTGGACAACATTACTTTTTTCGATACCAAAAGCGATCCGGCGCTGCGGCAGGAACTGGAACAAACGGCGGCACAAAAGGGAAATCAATATCTGTTGGATTTGCTGAATACGTTTGATCCCCAGTTGGCGCAAAAACTTCACCCTAACAATCTTGGGCGGATCATCCGCGGGATCGAAGCATACCGTCTTACGGGCATCCCGATGTCCGAACATCAAAAAGCGTCCCGGCAGAAAGAATCTCCTTACCGGTGCTGCATGATCGGTCTAAATTATCGGAACAGAGACTTGCTGTACCAAAGAATTGACCGTCGGGTAGAAACAATGATGGAGAATGGCTTATTGGAAGAAATCAAAGAGCTGATCCGGATGGGATATTCCCAGACAGCGGCCCAGGCGATCGGGTATAAAGAATTCTTTGACTATTTGCAGGGAACAAGCACGCTGGAAGAGTCGGTGGCTCGCGTCCAGCAGGAATCAAGGCGGTATGCCAAACGGCAGCTGACCTGGTTCCGGCGGGATGAAAGAGTGAATTGGCTTTACATTGATGATTATGAAGACTATAATAGTCTTGTAAAACAAGCGCTTGCACTGGCGGAAAATCAGCTTGGTGTTTCTGCTTGATTTTTTGATTCAATTTATTTTATCTGATTTTTAGAATTTGAAAGGACCGAGAGACATGAATAAAAGTATGAATCTTCAGGATGTTTTTCTGAATCAGGCGAGAAGAGAGAAAATTGCCGTGACGATTTTTCTGACCAACGGGTTTCAGTTTAAGGGAACGGTGAAAGGTTTTGATTCCTATGTTGTCATCCTGGATTCCGACGGAAAGCAGAATCTGGTTTATAAACATGCGATTTCCACCATCATCCCGGCTAAGACCATTAGTATATTAGACGCTTCCGATCGAGACGAGGAAGGGGACCAATAAAAAGATATGAATAATATAAGCGGAAAGATTTTGGCTGTCATCTTATCGCTTTTTTTAGTGGTATATGTAGGGTACCAGGTTTTTCGCTATCTGTACTCCCCGATCAAAACAGAGTCTGTACAGCAATATACGATAGAAGAAACCGTATACGCTAAGGGAATCGCCATCCGTGATGAAGTACCGGTAGAAGGGGTTTCGTCCGGCATCGTCAGCTATTTTTACGATGACGGCGTCCGTGTGATCACCGGTACACCGGTCGCGGAAGTGCACAGCAGTTGGGAAAGTGTTCAGAATAAACACCGGATAGAAGAGATCGACGAGGAAATTGAAAGGCTCAATAAAATTCAAAAGAGCACTTCCGGCGTGGCGAATGTGTCTGCCATATCCGAGGAGATAGAAGAGCAAATCGGCAATTTGATTTCGATTAACGGTTCCGGTCATTTACAAAATGCGCAGCAGGTCTGTAACGCTTTACAGGATGCTTTGAACAAAAAAGCCATTGCCATTCGTGATGTGAGTGATTTTTCTAATAAAATCAGCCAACTGGAAAACGAAAAAGCTACGCTGCAAAATCAGTTGTCAACGCAGGTGAACCAGCTTCTCTCTCCGGCTTATGGCTATTTCAGCAGCTACTGCGATACCGCTTGCGAAATGGTCACGACAGATTTGTTGTTAGATGCAACAGTGTCGCAGCTGGAAGAAATGGCAGAAACCCAATATGAGCAAAACCGCTCCTATTCCGGCAAAGTGATTTTGGGTTACAACTGGTATTATGCTGCTCTGGTCAGCGCGGAGGACGCGAAAAAATTCTCGATTGGGACGACGGCTTCGCTTTATTTCGGATCGTCCTCTTTTGACGCGACTCCCGGAACCGTTACGCAGATGATACAGGATGACAGTTCTGAAAAAATCGCCGTCATTTTTTCCTGTGACTACATGTCTCAGGAAATTTCCTATTTGCGAAATTCTTCGGTCCAGATAGAGCTGGGGACCTATAAAGGCCTTAAAATTCCCTACAAGGCGCTGCGGTTCCAGGACGGGCTGCAAGGCGTCTATGTCGTGGTCAATCAAGTTTTGGAATTTAAAAAGGTAGACATCGTTTACGATGATGTGGGCTTTTTCATCAGTAAAATCGATGGCAATAACAGCGATTTAGTCCAGCTTTATGATGATATCGTAACGGAAGGAACCGAACTATATGAGGGAAAATCAGTTAATTCCTGATGCGGATTTGGCAGAGAACATCCGGGAGATTCGGCAGCGCGTTGCGCTGGCCGCACAAAAAAGCGGTCGGAAGGAAAGCGATATTTCCATTATGGCCGTGACGAAAACAGTCCCGGCGCAGCGCGTCAACCAGGCGGTCGCGTGCGGCCTGACCCTTTTGGGGGAAAACAGGGTGCAGGAATTTTTGGAAAAATACCCACTTTATCCCCAAAAAGAATGTTCCGTTCATTTTATTGGCGGATTGCAGACCAATAAGGTCAAATACATCGTCGATAAAGTGGACATGATAGAATCCGTTGACCGCTTGTCCCTGGCGGAAGAAATTGAGAAGCGCTGTAGGGCTATCGGTAAAAAAATGGATGTTCTTCTGGAGGTAAATATTGGGGCGGAACCGGGAAAATCAGGTGTTTTGCCGGAAAATCTGCCGGAATTGGTGAACGCTGTAACAGCCTCTCCTCACTTGCGTTTGTCGGGTCTGATGGCAATTCCTCCGGCCGGCAAAAGGGAAGAAGAAAATATCTATTATTTTTCCAAGATGCGATACATGTTTCTTGACATGCAAGCTAAAAAATTGGATAATAGTAATGTGCAGTTTTTATCAATGGGGATGTCGGGAGACTTTGAGACCGCAATTGCATGCGGGGCAAATATCATTCGTCTTGGCACAGCCTTATTTGGAAAACGAAAATAAACGGGAGGAACCAACATGAGTTTAATGGATAGTATCAGAAGACTGTTTGATTATCCGGAGGAAGACGAATATGAGGAGGAAGAAGAGTTCCTTTCTCGCGAGGGCTCTTCCAGTGATAGTGCGGCGGTACCGGAACAGAGTTCCAGAAGAAATAAAGTGGTAAATATCCATGCGACGACCCAGTTGGCGGTAGTGCTGGTAAAACCGGAAAGGTTTGATGACGCACGTTCCATTGCCGATCATTTGAACGCAAAGCGTACGGTTGTTTTAAATCTGGAGCAGACCAGTAAAGATATTTCCCGCCGTTTGATTGACTTTCTCAGCGGCGTTGCTTATGCGAATAACGGACAGATCCAGCGGGTCGCAAACAGCACATATATTATCACGCCTTACAATGTAGATATCATGGGCGATTTGTTGGACGAACTGGAAAACAGCGGCGTATTTTTTTAAATGATACTTTTATCGCAGTTGGCGGGGGAGGAAAAAATCCTGTATTCCCGCTTTCGGGATGCGATTCACGCAGCCCGATTGAAAAATCAAACGAAGTTCATCGGTTTTCTGGATATCCGTCAGCAGGAAATTTTAAAAACAACCGCTCTTTCAGAAAAGTTTTCGTCTTGGCGGCTTTTTGGCGGTTTCCCAGAAGCGGAGCGTAAAGTGGCAGGTTTTTTTCCGGACTATATCGATTGGGAAGAATCATCGTCATCCTTGTTTCCGATTGTGCCGATTACCGCTCGTTTTCGAGAACAGGACAAGCTTTCTCACAGAGATTTTTTGGGCTCTTTGATGAGTCTGCGCATTTCCCGGGAAATGATAGGGGATATCCTGGTGGGAAATGGAATCGCGGTGTTTTTCGTTTTAAGCCAAGCAGTTTCGCCTATTCTGAGCGAAATAAAAAAAGTGGGACAGGTGGGTGTCCGCTTCGAAGAAGGCGCACAAAATCTGGAATTGGTTCGCCCTGTGATCACACCTTTATCCGGCACGGTTCATAGCCAGCGTTTGGATGCGGTTGTTTCTTTTTTGACCCGCCTTTCCAGAGAGAAAGCCCAGGAACTGATCCGGCAGGAATTGGTCAAAGTTGATGGGCAAATTCGAACTGACCTAGCCGGTATGGTGGAAGAAAAGCGTCATTTATCCATCCGCGGATATGGAAAATATGTAATTTATTCTTTTGATGGCATTACCAAAAAAGGTCGGCTGCGTATAGCGGCGGGACATTATCAGTAAGGAGTGGGGAATATGCTGAACGCACAGGAGATATTAGAGAAAAAATTTGAGAAATCCGCTTTCGGATATCGGATCGATGAAGTGGATGATTATCTTCAAGAAGTCTCGGCAGCCGTTGATAAACTCCAGAATGAAAAAATTCAGATGGAGCGAAAATTAGAAGTGCTGGCGGAAAAAATAGAAGAATACCGTGCGGATGAGGACAGTATGCGTGCCGCCATTCTTGACGCGCGGAAATTGGGTTCTTCGATCGTAAAGGATGCACAGCAGCAGGCAGATGAAATTATTGCCGATGCGAATGCGCAGTCTGCCAAAGTGATTGATAGTATTCAGATGCGGGCAGAACGTGAAAAAATGAACCTTTCTCGTTTGCAAAAAGAA
>JBJEQT010000148.1:0-35248 GCA_051881895.1 Oscillospiraceae bacterium | reverse complement strand
GCGTATTTTTTCACCTGCATTTCCTTGGCGGATTTGAGAATGTTGACCGCGTGATCGCCGATCCGTTCAAAATCGCCGATCACATGCAGCAGTTTGGAAATTTCCCGGCTTTCCTCTATGGTCAGGTTTTTGCTGGACAGGCGGACCAGATAGGTTCCAAGTTTATCTTCATACATATCGATTTGATCTTCCCCTTCCTCAATGGAATGGGCGATTTTTTCATCGTAAGAGCCAACCAGTCCGATTGCCTGGTACAAAGAGTGCTGCGCCAGCTTTGCCATGGAGACGGCCATTTTCTGGCACTGATGAATCGCCACGGCCGGGGAGGCGAGAAAACGCTCGTCGAGGATCTGGAAATTTTCATCGTTGGCAGTGTCCCGAATGGTCAGGTAAGCCAGTTTTTCCAGAAGATTGGTGAAAGGCAGCAAAGTCAGCGTGGAGAGAAGGTTGAAACAGGTGTGTACCACGGCGATACCCAGCCGGTCGATGGGCTGGCCGTAAAATGAGAAGTGGAGCATGCCGTTGAGCAGATAAAATATGGCCAAAAACAGGCCACTTCCAATCAGGTTAAAATACAGATGCACCACCGCCGCGCGCCGTGCGTTTTTGTTGGCTCCAATGGAGGAAATCAAAGCGGTGACGCAGGTGCCGATATTTTGGCCCAGAATGATCGGAATGGCGGAAGAATAGGTCACGCTGCCGGTAGCGGACAAAGCCTGCAGGATACCAACCGACGCGGAGGAGGATTGGATCACGGCAGTGAGCACCGCGCCGCAGAGAACGCCGAGCAGCGGGTTGGAGAATATCAGCAGAATATTGGTGAATTCCGGAACATCAGCCAACGGTTCCACCGCGCCGGACATCTGCTCCATTCCGAACATCAGAACGGCGAAACCGACCAACGTGGAACCGAGATCTTTTTTGCTCTCTTTTTTGGAAAACATAATCAGGAGAATGCCCCAAAAAGCAATGATCGGAGAAAAAGAAGTCGGCTTCAGCAGCTGAATCCAGAAACTGTCCCCCTGCAGGCCGGTAAGGCTCAAAATCCAGGAGGTGATGGTAGTGCCGACGTTGGCTCCCATAATGATGCCGATGGCCTGGCTAAGCTTCATGATTCCGGCGTTGACAAACCCTACCACCATAACGGTGGTAGCGGAGGAGGACTGGATGACAGCAGTGACCGCCGCGCCCAGTAAAAACCCTTTGATCGGGCTGGCTGTCAATTTTTCCAGGACGGTTTTCAGCTTACCGCCTGCCTGCTTTTCCAATCCGTCTCCCATCACGTGCATGCCGTATAAAAACAGCGCGAGGCCGCCGGCCATTTGAAACACGGAGAAAATATCCATATCGCACCTACATTTCCTTTCTAATTTCCTTTGTAAGCCTATTATGTAACGAAAAGGTAAAATGTATCTGGTGCTGAATGTAAAATCCATGTAAAGTTCAGACGGAAAACAGCTTTTTGACGCGGTTTTTACGGCAAAATGAGAAAAGCAGGTCAACAAAAAGAAATTTTGAACAAGAAACAAGGAAAACGCTGTCAAACACGCGAAAGGAAGATCTCATTCAGATGCAGGCAGTGTAACCGACTGGACCCGGGCGTTTCCCAGCAAATCCCGCTGCCGATAATCAAACAGCAGGACAACCGGTTTTTCTGTTTGGCTCAGAACGTCGAAAGAAAAGGGTTCCAGATGGACCAGCTTATACAGCAGCTTGGGATCGGTTTGGGGATAGTCTGGCAGATAGCGGATACGATTTTCCTCCCGCTCCAAAAACAGCAGCGCCCTTTGGCGAAGAGCGGCGGCGTCCGGCCCGGGAAACCAGTCTGGGTGCCGTTTGGGGCGCTGATGCAGACAGTAATCCAGCTTCAGGTACTGGGCCAGGTCAGCGGCGTCGATGCCGGGAAGCTGTTCGCAGAAGCGATAGAAAAAATCATATCGTTGTTCCAGCGACTGGCTTTCATACTGTCGCCCTTCGCTGACAAAACGGTCCCCGAGGGATTGATAGAATAAAAAGGGATCTTCCAGCCGGGAGAAGAGCCAGCGAAGCGTGTGGACAAACCGTCCGCTGTTGTAGTATTGTTCCACCATCTCCTCCACCGCTTTCAGCCGAAGCGTATCTTCATAAGGCAGCTCCAGGGTGAACAGCACCTCGAACGGCGGATAGTCCCGGCTGACAAGGCCGTATTTTTTCTGGTCGTGGAACAGCCCGGCTCCTTTGAGGATTTTCAAAAATCCCAGTTGGAACTGCTCCGGCTCCAGAGCGTAGACATCGTTGAAAGAGCGATGAAAAGATTCATAATTTTCATATGGAAGCCCCGCAATGAGATCCAGATGCTGGTGGATATTGCGAAAAGACTTGATTTCCCGCACGATAGCGCACAAAGCCGGCCAGTTGTTCTGCCGCCGGATGGCTTTGAGCGTTTGGGGATTGGTGGACTGAACGCCGATTTCAAACTGGAATTGCTCGGGGCGGACGGTTCGTAAAAAATCCAGCGTTTCCCGATTCAGCAATTCGGCGGTGATTTCAAAATGGAAATTGGTAACACCGTTGTCGTGGTCGCGCAAAAAACGCCAGATCGTAAGGGCGCGATGGATGTCGTAATTAAAGGTGCGGTCTACGAATTTGACCTGCCGGACCTTAGCCTGCAGAAAAACGGTGAGATCGGAAAAAACTTTATCCAGCGGCGCGGCGCGAACCCCTTTTTCAATGGAGGACAGGCAGTACTGGCATTGAAACGGACATCCGCGGGAGGATTCATAATACTTGATTTGCTCTGGCGCATCGGACAAATCGAGTGCATAAGGAAACGGGAGGACAGCCAGATCCAGTGCAGGCCGGGGCGGATTGGTTTGGATGCCGGATTTTTCCCGCACGCTCAGACCGGGGATGTCCCGCCAGCTTTCGCCGGACTCTATGGCGGTCAGCAGGCAGCGGACCGTTTCTTCTCCTTCGCCGCGGACGATCAGATCAAAGGCTGGGTTCTGGCGCAGAAATGCTTCGGACTCGTAGCTGACCTCAGGACCGCCGGCGCCGATGAGCGCGTCGGGCCGCAGTTTCCGGTATTCCGCCGCCAGCTGCCGCACCATATCCACGTTCCAGATATAGGCAGAAAACAGAAGAACGTCCGGCGAGCGGCGGAAAATCTCGTCCAGAATAAAATCCAGCCGGTTGTTGATGGTCAGTTCCAGGATCTGCGGTGGCCGGGAAAGAGAAGGGGCCGCATATTTTTGCAGATAGCGTACAGCGATGTTGGAATGAATGTATTTGGCGTTTAGCGCCACAAGCAGGGTGTTCATCATATAATCCTCTTCAGAAGTCTTTTCCCTTATTTTATCACAGAAAAAAGAAAGCGCATATAGTTGCGTTCCCACTTTTTCATATTATAATAAAATAAGAATACTTCAGCGGCGTTTTGGCAAAATACGCCGCAGTGAGGATGGGCAAAAGATGTACAGCAGAAAAAAACAAAACAGATGGGGTACGCTTTTGGTCAGCGCAGGGGCGATGGTATTGTTCGGCCTGGCGGGGATGCTTCTGGTGTGGATGAGCGGGAATCCGACAGATGCTCTTGCGGAAAAATGGGCGGACTATGATATCGTGCTGGATAAAAACTGCGAGGACGGGCCGCTGGAAGGAGAAAGCGAAGATTCCGGGATGGAATACGGCTCCCTGCGGTACTGGCTGAATGAGGCTCCCTGGTTCGAGGACGGCAAGTCCAAAGGAACGGTCTGTTTCCAAAACGATGCGGGAAACCAGCACTTCGTTCAGATTTCTTACCGGTTGGAAGACGGAGAGGAAGTATATCGTTCCGGCATCATCCCGCCGGACAGCCATATCAGCCGGGCGGCATTGAGCCGGGCGCTGTCCCCCGGTGAGTATGATGCGGTATGCCAAATCGAGCTGTTTGATATGGATACCCTGGAATCGCTGGGAACGCTGGCGGAAAAAATCACGATTACGGTACAGCGGTAAAAAAACTTGCGCAATATATACTTTTATAGTATAATAAAATCAATCCAATTCGCACAAAATGCGCTGGCAAAAATCTGATGAAGGAGCGAGGGAAGATGGTGGTACGCAGGCAATCCAGAATGCGTCAGGCAATTTACGAAGCGGTTCTGAACCATCCGGTTCACCCCACGGCGGAATATGTGTATGAACAGCTCAAGCCCCAGCATCCTTCTCTCAGTTTGGGTACCGTGTATCGGAACCTGGGGATTCTGGCGGAGCAGGGCTTGATTCGGAAAATTGAATCGCAAAGCGGCGCGGACCGTTTTGACGGTAATGTGGAACCTCATTTTCATGTGCGCTGCCGGGAGTGCGGCCGTCTGGAAGATGTTTTTTTGTCCTATGACGGACAGATGGACGCCCAGGTGCAGGAGTCGACCGGGTACCGGATTGAAGAGCACTTTGTGACCTTTTCCGGACTTTGCCCCCAGTGCGGGAAAAAGGAAAAATAACCGGCAGCTTTTCGATAGGCGGCAGACGATCAAGCGGTTTGCTTTCCCTATATGCGGCTGTTTTTTTGGTTCAAACAAGAAAAGCACAGGATTCACCGATGAATCTTGTGTTTTTTCTTGCTTTTTTTTCCATTATGGGACTATAATACAAACGGCGCCGTTGTGACGCGCATGGCGCCGGTCGATTTCAGTTTGGATGGAGTGAGCAAAAGATGAGGGAAAATCAGTGGAAGCAAGAAAAAAACCTGACCATGCTGCTTGATTTCTATGAGTTGACCATGGCCAACGGCTATTTCAAAATGGGGAACGGGAATCAGACGGCGGTTTTTGATATGTTTTTCCGGAAGATACCGGATCAAGCGGGTTTTGCGATCTGCGCCGGGTTGGAACAGCTGATCGATTATTTTGAAAACCTGCATTTTACAAAAGAGGATATCGAATACCTGCGGGGCCGCGGCATGTTCGATGAAGCTTTTTTGGATTATCTGGCGGACTTTCATTTTGAATGCGACGTTTGGGCGGTACCGGAAGGTACTCCGATTTTTCCAAATGAGCCGGTCTTGATCGTCAAGGGCCCGATCGTCCAGGCGCAGCTGGTGGAAACGATGGTCCTTTTGACAATCAACCATCAATCGCTGATTGCTACCAAGTCCAACCGCATTGTCCGTGCGGCGCAGGGACGCTCCATTATGGAGTTTGGTTCCCGCCGTGCCCAAAGCTACGATGCTGCGATTTTGGGCGCGCGGGCCGCGTATATCGCCGGCTGCGACGCAACGGCCTGCGCCATCGCCGACCGGGATTACCATATTCCGGCAGTGGGAACGATGGCCCACAGTTGGGTCCAGATGTTTGGCGATGAATATGAATCGTTCCGGAAATATGCTGAGTTGTATCCGGACAATTGCGTTTTGCTGGTGGATACCTATAACGTGCTCAAATCCGGCATCCCCAATGCGATCCGCGCGTTTGACGAGGTGCTGGCGCCTTTGGGGAAACGGCCGAAAGGGGTGCGCATCGACAGCGGCGATATTGCGTATCTGTCCAAAAAAGCGCGTAAAATGCTGGATGAAGCGGGATATCCGGACTGCCCTATCGTAGCATCGAACTCACTGGACGAGTATCTGATCCGGGATCTGCTGCTGCAGGGCGCCAAAATCGATTCCTTTGGCGTGGGAGAAAACCTGATCACCTCCAAGTCTGATCCGGTGTTCGGCGGTGTTTACAAGCTGGCCGCGGTGGAAGAAAACGGCCGGATGATCCCGAAAATCAAAATCAGCGAAACCATTGAGAAGATCACCAATCCGGATTTTAAAACCATCTATCGGTTTTACAACAAAACCGATGGAGAAGCGGTGGCGGATTACGTTACGCTGTTCGACGAGACGGTGGACACCGACCAGCCGGTGACGATTTTTGACCCGGACGCCACCTGGAAAAAGAAGACCCTGACCAATATTACGGCGAAAAAGATTTTGGTGCAGGTGTTTGAAAAGGGCAAGTGTATTTACGACCGCCCCTCTCTGGAAGAAATCCGCGCCTACTGCAAGGATCAGGTGGATCATTTGTGGGAGGAAGTCAAGCGGTTTGAAAATCCGCATAAATTCTATGTGGACCTTTCTCCGAAGCTTTGGGAAATCAAACAGAGGTTGTTGGAAAGCCACAGCCGCTTTTAAAAGATGGGAAGCCTTTTTCAGGGCTTCCCATCTTTTCTTCCCGGGAATCATTGCAAAAACCGCGAAAAAATAGTAAAATAATAAAATACTGGGTTTGTAGGGCCTTTTTTCAATCAGGCAGCCAAACCGGTATAGATTTTTGAATCGGGGTTTTGTAATATGATTAGAAGTATGACCGGCTATGGCCGGGCTGAAGCGCTGGTGGACGGGCGCAATATCCTGGTGGAAATCCGTTCGGTCAACCATCGGTATTTTGAATTTTCCTGCCGGGTCCCCCGGGCTTACGGCTTTTTGGAGAGCCGCCTGAAAACCTATCTGCAGGGCAAGCTTTCCCGTGGAAAAGTAGATGTAAACGTCAGCATTCAGACGATCGAGGGCACAAACGCCAATGTGCAGGTGAATCAGGAATTGGCGTCGTCGTATGCGCAGGCGCTGCGGTCGCTGGAAAAACCGCTGAAATTAAAAGACGACCTTTCTTTAAGCACGATTTCACGCTTTTCGGACATTTTCACGGTCAGCAAAGAGCCGGAGGACGAGGATGTCATCTGGGCAGATGTGCTGAAGGTGGCCGATGAAGCGGCCGAGCGCTTTGTCCAGATGCGCGAGGCGGAAGGCGCGAAGATGAAAGAGGATGTGGAAGGACGGCTGGATTTCATCCTGCAGGCGGTGGAAAAGGTGGAGGAGCGTTCGCCCAAAACGGTGGAGGAATACCGCGCACGCCTGTACAATAAAATAAGCGAGGTGCTGGGAAATACCCAGATCGATGAGCAGCGCATTCTGACCGAGGCCGCTATTTATGCTGAAAAAATCGCGGTGGCGGAAGAAACCGTACGACTGCGCAGCCATATCGACCAATTCCGCTCCATTCTGGAACAGGGCGGGCCGGTCGGACGAAAGCTGGATTTTTTGATTCAGGAATTCAACAGAGAAACCAATACCATCGGCTCCAAGGCGCAGGATATTGAAATCGCCCGGATCGTAGTCGACGTGAAAAGCGAAATCGAGAAAATCCGTGAACAGATCCAGAATATCGAATAGATCGAAAAGGATGGACAAAGATGAAACTGATAAACATTGGATTCGGCAACATGGTTTCGGCCAATCGGCTGGTGGCAATCGTCAGCCCGGAATCCGCCCCTATCAAGCGGATCATTCAGGATGCGAGAGATCGGGGAACGCTGATCGACGCGACCTATGGGCGGCGCACCCGCGCAGTGATCATCACCGACTCGGACCATGTGGTGCTGTCGGCAGTGCAGCCGGAAACGGTGGCAAACCGTTTGTCGGACGAAGAGGATGAGGAGCTGGAAAGCAATGAATAAAAGAGGGCTTTTGCTGGTGTTTTCCGGCCCATCCGGCGTTGGAAAAGGAACGGTTCTCAAGGAATATTTGAAAAAGCATCCCGATACTGCCTTTTCGGTCTCCGCAACGACCAGAAAGCCGCGGGAGGGGGAAGTCCACGGGCAGCACTATTTTTTCTTGACCCGGGAAGAATTTGACCGGCTGATTGAAAACGACGGACTGCTGGAACACGCGCAGTTTGCGGGCAATTGCTACGGAACCCCCAAAGAAGCGGTGGAGAGAAACCTGGAAAAAGGAATCGATGTGGTACTGGAAATCGAGGTGCAGGGCGCTTTACAGGTGAAAGAAAAATGCCCTGACGCGCTGCTGGTTTTCGTGATGCCGCCCTCATTTGAGGAACTGCGCCGCCGTCTGACCGGGCGGGGCACCGAGGATGAAGAAACGGTGCGGCGCCGCCTGTCCAACGCGGGCAGGGAAATGGAAGCTGCCAAGCAGTATGATTATATTGTCGTCAACCAAACGGTGGAGGAGGCTGCCGATCAGCTGGAGCAGATCGTATGCGCGGCCAAGCACACCGCGAAATATTTAAGAGAATTTATTGATGAGGTGGAATATGATGCTGAGACCTGCTGTAAATGAGATTTTAAAAGATGGCCAGAGCTATTACAGCCTGGTGATCGCAGTTGCCAAACGGGCACGTCAGGTCGCCCAGGAGGCAGAAGAAGAGCATATTATCCTGACGGAAAAGCCGGTCAAAATCGCGGTGAACGAATTGGCCGCCGGCAAATACAAAATTATCGAGCCGGAAAACATCGGCGATATTCCTGAGAAATAAAGGAGAGGATCCCTATTTTACCTTATGAAGCGGTCTGCGTGGCAGTCGATAAAGCGGCTTACCATTTTGATAAGTTGTACAGCTATGCCATTCCCGTGGAATTCGCAGCCGTTTTGCAGCCGGGCATGCGGGTACTGGTGCCTTTTGGCGGCGGCAACCGCAAACGGCAAGGGATTGTGCTCGATCGAAAACCGGTCCAAAGCCTGGAAAAACTAAAACCGGTGGTTTCGCTGCTGGACAGCGAGCCGGTCCTCTCGCCGGAACTTCTGCGCCTGGTCTCTTTTTTAAAAGAAACCACTTTCTGTTCTTATTTCGACGCGGTAAAGACAATCCTGCCCGGCGGCATCGGCTACCGGATGCAGTATGACTATGGTCTGTCGCCTTTGTGGAAGCAGCGGGAAGAGGTCCTGGAAGAGGATGAACGGGTGCTGGTATCCTATCTGGAAAACAGAAAGGGCATGGTGCCGGAGGAAAAGCTTCTGGGGATTTTGGGCTTGTCATCGGAAAGCCAGCTGCTGGGCCGGATGCTCCAAAAGGGAATCCTGGTGCGGGAGGAAACGGCAAAGCGCCGGATGAAAGACGAAACCGTGCGGATGCTGGCGCTGTCCTTGCCGCAGGAAGGGCTGGATGGGGTGCGCCTGACCCCAAAGCAAAAAGAAGTGCTGGCGTTTTTGCAAACAGTGGAAACAGCTTCTGTCCGGGAGACGATTTATTTTACCGGCGTGACCGAGGCGGTGTTCCGCACTTTGCAAAAGAAAGGGCTGCTGTATTATTACGACGCAGAGACCTTCCGGCCGGCGCAGGGCCCTGCGTCGGAGCAACAAGAACTGCCGCCCCTGACACCGGAGCAGGAGATGGCTTATCAGAGCCTTTTGCAGGATTACCAAAAAAAAGAAGCTTCCACCGCCCTTTTGTACGGCGTGACAGGAAGCGGAAAAACGCAGGTCTATCTGAAGCTGATTCAAAAAGCGGTGGAAGATGGCCGCCAGGCGATCGTTTTGGTGCCTGAAATTTCGCTGACGCCGCAGGCCATTGCCGCATTCACTGCTGTTTTTGGAGACCGCGTGGCCATTCAGCACAGCGGCCTTTCGCTGGGCGAGCGGATGGACCAATGGAAAAAAATCCGCGCCGGACAGGTTTCCATCGCGGTGGGGACCCGGTCGGCGATTTTTGCCCCGTTTGATCATTTGGGGCTGATTATTATTGACGAAGAGCAGGAACATACTTATAAGTCGGAGTCCAGCCCCCGTTTCCACGCCAGAGATGTGGCACGGTTCCGCAGCGCCCAAAATAACTGCCTGTTAGTGCTGGCCTCGGCCACACCGTCGGTGGAAAGCTATTATTACGCGAAAAAAGGAACCTACCATCTGGTACGTTTAGAAAAACGCTTCGGCGGCGCGCTGCTGCCGAATGTGGAAATTGTGGATATGGGGCAGGAATTGCGCGATGGGAACGATTCCCAATTGAGCCGGGCGCTGTTGGCCGAGATGGAAGAAAATCTTCGCAACCACGAACAGACCATCCTGCTTTTGAACCGGCGAGGATATCATACCCGGGTCATTTGCACCGGCTGCAATACGGCGGCATCCTGTCCGAACTGCAGCATTGCCATGACCTATCATGCGGCCAATGGCCGGCTGATGTGCCACTACTGCGGCTACTCCCGTCCGGCGGATGCCCGCTGCCCGGTATGCGGCGGGAGGTATCTTCGGTATCAGGGCATTGGGACCCAAAAACTGGAGGAAGAACTTCGCGAATTGTTCCCGGACGCGCGGGTGCTTCGGATGGATGCGGATACCACCATGAATAAAAACGCGCACAGCGAAAAATTCAAGGCGTTTGCCGAGGGTGCGTATGATATTATGGTGGGAACGCAGATGGTGGCCAAAGGGCTGAATTTCCCCCAGGTCACGCTGGTAGGGGTGCTGGCGGCGGACGCTTCTTTGTTTGGAGACGATTTTAAGTGCCAGGAGCGGACATTCAGCCTGATCACGCAGGTGATTGGCCGCAGCGGACGGGGAGAAAAGCACGGCCGCGCGATGATCCAAACCTATGTGCCGGACAATAAAGTGATCGAGCAGGCATCCTGTCAGGATTATGAAAGCTTTTTTCAGGAAGAGATTCTGGGCCGTAAGGTCATGCTTTACCCGCCCTTCTGCAGCATTTGCGCCATTGGCTTTTCCGGGCCGCTGGAATCGCAGGTAGTAGGTGCGGCAAAGCGCTTTTTAAAGGATCTGAAGCAGACGGCGGCGGAAAAATACCCTGGTCTGCCTTTGCGGGTCTTGGGGCCAACGGCCAATATGATTGTGAAAATAAGCGGGAAATACCGCTATAAAATACTGATTAAATGCAAAAATACCGCGGATTTTCGCAGGATGATCTCCGATCTTTTGATCCGATCCGGCAAAGATCCGCAAAACAAGCAGGTCTCGGTATTCGGCGACCTGTACTACGACGGTTCCATGTGAGGAGGAAATGTTTTGGCGATTCGAGAAATTGTAAAAGAGGGAAACGACTGTTTGCGCAAGGTCTGCCGCCCGGTGGAAAAGTTTGACGATCGGCTTGCCATGCTGCTGGACGATATGGCCCAGACGATGTACGAGGGAAACGGCGTGGGGCTTGCGGCGCCTCAGGTGGGGGTGCTGCGCCGCGTGGTAGTCATCGACTGCGGAGACCAGTTGTACGAGCTGATCAACCCGGAAATTATTGCCCAGGCGGGCGTGCTGGAGGAAGCGGAGGGCTGCTTGTCCAGCCCCGGCGAATACGGACTGGTGCGCCGTCCCGAAAAGGTGGCGGTCCGGGCGCAAGACCGCCATGGCAAAGAATTCGTGCTGGAGGGAGACCATCTGCTGGCCCGGGCGATCTGCCATGAGTGCGATCATCTGGATGGGCGGCTTTTTAAAGACATTGCCATCCGGATGCTCCATCAGGATGAAGACGGAAACTGGAAATAATCGTTACAAGTAAGGTGAAGAATTTGCGTATTGTGTATATGGGAACGCCGGATTTTGCCGTTCCTACTTTGCAGGCGCTGCTGGACAGCAGCCACGAGGTAGTGGGGGTATTTTCCCAGCCCGACCGGCCCAAAGGGCGCGGCTATAAGCTGGTTCCGCCGCCGGTAAAAGAATTGGCGCTGGCTCACGGAATCCCGGTGTATCAGCCGGTGAAGATGCGGGACGGTACCGCGCTGGCGGTTTTAGAACAACTGAAGCCGGATGTGATCGTTGTGGCCGCTTACGGGCGGATTTTGCCCAAGGAGATCCTGGAACTTCCGGCGTATGGATGCGTCAATGTCCATGCGTCTTTGCTGCCCCGGTACCGGGGCGCCGGACCGGTGCAGTGGAGCGTCATTAACGGCGAAGAAGTCACCGGAGTGACCACCATGTTCATGGGAGAGGGACTGGACACCGGAGATATCCTGGAGCAGGCGCAAACACCGATTGGCCCGGAGGAAACCGCAGGGGAACTGATGGACCGCCTGGCAGCGATCGGTGCGCAATTGCTTTTGCATACGCTGACATTGCTGGAGTCGGGAAAAGCGGTCCGTACGAAACAGGATGAGTCGCTGGCCACTTATGCGCCAATGCTTCAAAAATCCGACGGAGCGCTGGATTTTTCCAGGCCGGCCAAAAAGCTTTATGACCAGATTCGCGGCGTATCACCCTGGCCGTCCGCCTACGCTTATCTGGACGGCAAACGGCTCAAGGTGCACAAAGCGGCGCTTTTGTCCGACCAATCCGGTGCGCCCGGCGAAATCCAGGATGGCAAACGGCTGATCGTTGGCTGCGGCGAAGGCGCGCTGGAGCTTTTGGAAGTGCAGCCGGAAGGCGGAAAACGGATGCGGGGCGAAGATTTCCTGCGGGGCCGCCGCTCTGGCGCAGAGAAAAAATTTACATCCTGCCCATCAGAATGACATAATTGATGGTTATGATAAGTAAAAAGCTGTTTTTTTGAGAAAGAGCAGATTTTCCCAAGAAAACAGCCAAAACCGATTATGATTTTCTGATAAAGGAAGCGTGTGTATGTTCTATAATTTATTTGATCCGTATTACTGGATTCTAATTGTCCCATCTCTGCTTCTGGCGCTTTGGGCGCAGATGATGGTTTCTTCCAATTTTAAAAAATATTCCCAGGTTTACAACCGTCGAGGCTATACCGGCGCTGATGCGGCCCGCATGATTTTGGACAACAATGGGCTGTATCATGTGCGCATTGAGCGGGTATCCGGCAATTTGACCGACCATTACGACCCCAAAGCCGAAGTGATTCGGCTGTCCGATTCGGTTTACGGTTCGGCTTCGGTAGCTGCGGTGGGCGTTGCGGCCCACGAGGCGGGACACGCCGTGCAGCACGCCACCGGGTATTTGCCAATCAAAATCCGTTCGGCAATCATTCCTGTTACCCAGATTGGATCTCAGCTGTCGATTCCGCTGATTTTGCTGGGGTTTTTGTTCCAATTGAAACCGCTGGTGTTTGCGGGCATCCTGTTCTACGCGACGGCCGCGCTGTTTCAGTTGGTCACGCTGCCAGTGGAATTTAACGCCAGTTCCCGCGCGATGAAAGTACTGGAACAGTCCGAGATGCTGGCGGGTGACGAGCTGGCCGGCGCAGGCAAAGTCCTGCGGGCGGCGGCCATGACCTATGTGGCGGCTCTCTTGACCGCTTTGGCGCAGCTTTTGCGCTTGATTTTGATTTTTGGCGGACGCCGCCGGGACGATTAAAAAAGATTTCAGGTGACGCAGTTGAACCATGGCAGACAGGTAGCGGTACAGGCTCTTTTGCGAGTGGAAACCGCCGACAGCTATTCCAATATCGTGTTGGACCGGCAGCTTGCCTCCAGCGGGCTTCCCGCTCGGGATAGGGCTTTTGCCAGCGCGCTTTTTTATGGCGTTTTGGAAAAAAAGATCACGTTGGATTATGTGATTTCGCAGTATTCCTCCCTGCCCTTGGGGAAAATGGACCCGCTGGTCCGCCAGCTTTTGCGCCTGGCTGTTTACCAGATTGCCTACATGGATGGGGTGCCGGAGTCGGCCGCGGTCAATGAATCGGTGGAATTGGCCAAAGGGATGGGAAAAGGACGTGCTGCCGGTTTTATCAATGGCGTGCTGCGTTCTTTCCTGCGGGATGGCGGCGAGGTTCGCCTGCCGGAACCGGGTAAGGACCGGGCCGGATGGCTTTCTTTGACATATTCGATCCCCAGGCCGCTCATTAAGCTTTGGCAAAACCAATATCCCAAAGAGAATCTGGAGACGCTCTTGCGGGGCATGACAGGACATGCGCCGCTGTTTGTCCGGGTGAACACCTGCCGGACCGATGCACAAAGCCTGTGCAGCCGTCTGGCGGAGGAAGGGGTGGAAGCGCAGCTTTTCCCCGGTTTTCCCGACTGTATCCAGCTGCGGCATACAGGATCGATAGAACATTTGGAGACCTTTCGGCAGGGACTGTTTCATGTGCAGGACCTATCCGGACAGGTTTGCGCGTCGGCGCTGGGCGTCCGGCCGGGGATGCGGGTTCTGGACTGCTGCGCTGCGCCGGGAGGAAAGTCCTTTACGCTGGCACAGCGGATGGAAAACAGCGGTGAATTAATAGCGGCAGATTTATATCCGCAAAAGACGGCGCTGATCGCCAAAGGCGCCGAGCGGCTGGGGCTTTTCAGCATCCATGCCATCACGGCGGACGCCGGCGCCTATTCGCCGGAGCTGGGATTGTTCGATCGGGTTTTATGCGACGTACCTTGTTCCGGGTTCGGCATCATCCGGCGAAAACCGGAGATCCGCTACAAAAATTTGGATACCCTGCGGGATTTACCCGCCGTCCAGTATAAAATTTTGGAAACCGCCGCACAATATGTCAAGGAAGGCGGCCGGATGCTCTATTCCACCTGCACGTTGAACCGGCATGAAAACGACTATGTGGTTCAACGATTTTTGAAAGAGCATCCGTCGTTTGCACCGGCGCTTTTGCCGGAGGAAACGCTGTATTTTCTCGGCTTGGAAGAGGCGTCCGGCGCTACGCTGATGCCGCACCACAACGGGACAGATGGTTTTTTCTTTGCGCTGTTTGCCCGGGAAAAATCATAAATGAATCGATGCGGGAAAGGGGGAGGACAGATGGAAAAGGCGGATATCAAATCGATGACGCTGCCCAAGCTGGAGGCATTTTGCGCCCAGCAGGGACTTGCAAAGTTCAGGGCGCAGCAGATTTTCCAATGGCTGCACCAAAAGCAAGCGGACTCTTTTGAACAGATGACCAATCTGCCGGCATCCCTTCGGAAAACATTGTCGGAGACCTGTGAGATCTCCGGTATTTCCATCCGGCGAAAGCTGGTCTCCCAAATCGATGGGACTACCAAATACCTGTATGAATTTGCGGATGGGCAGACAGTGGAAAGTGTGCTGATGCAGTATCAGCACGGATACAGCCTTTGTATTTCCACCCAGGTCGGCTGCCGGATGGGCTGCCGATTCTGCGCTTCCACCTTATTGGGACTGGAGCGTTCTCTGACGCCGGCCGAAATGCTCAACGAAGTTTACATGGCCGGAAAAGACAGCGGACAAAAGATATCCTCCATCGTTTTGATGGGGATTGGGGAGCCGCTGGATAATTTTGATAACGTCATGGATTTTTTGGAAATCCTGTCTTCGCCGCAGGGGCTCAATTTAAGTTTGCGGCACGTTTCTCTTTCCACCTGCGGTTTGGTGGACGGCATCTACCGGCTGATGGAAAAAAAGCTGCAGTTGACTTTGTCAATTTCGCTGCACGCGCCCAACGACGAGATTCGTTCCCAAACGATGCCGGTGAACCACAGATATCCCATGGATGAGCTGCTCAAAGCCTGCCGGGAATACTTCAAGCAGACCGGGCGGCGGATATCCTTCGAATACGCGCTGATCGAAGGGGTAAACGATACCCCGGAATGCGCGCAGCAGCTGTCGCAAAAGCTCAAAGGAATGGGCTCCCATGTGAATTTGATTCCGGTCAACCCGGTAAAGGAGCGCGATTACCGGAGAAGCTCCCGCGACAGGATTCGGCGGTTTCAGCAGATTCTGGAGCAGAACCACATCACTGCAACCGTGCGCCGGGAATTGGGCAGCGATATCAACGCCGCCTGCGGACAGCTGAGAAGGGATGACAAAGGAGGAAGATCATGCTGAGGATAGCGGGAAAAACAGACGTCGGAAAAAAGCGTGCCGCCAATGAGGATGGATTTTTTGTGGCAAAGCTTTCTTCGGACACGGCCTATGCGGTGGTCTGCGACGGAATGGGAGGAGAAAACGGAGGACATGTGGCCAGCTCCTGCGCGGTGGAGCAGATTCGGAAGATGGTCGAGGGCGGTTACCGGGATGATTTCAACGAGAATTCTGTCAAGAATATGATGCTTTCTGCTATTTCTGCTGCCAATGCGCAGGTTTTTTCCATGGCGGAACAAAATGAATCTCTCAAAGGAATGGGAACTACTGTAATTTTGGCAGTGGTTCGGGAGTCTATCATACATATTGCGTATGCAGGGGACAGCCGGGTCTATTTGATAGACGAAACAGGCGTGCGGCAGCTGACCCGTGACCACAGCATGGTTCAAATGATGGTGGACCGGGGCGAAATCTCGGTGGAAGAAGCGCAATATCATCCGGAAAAGCATTATATTACCCGTGCGCTCGGCGTGGGAGAAATGCTGGATATCGATTATCTGGAAGAAGAAATGCCGGAGAAAGGGGCGGTTCTCCTTTGTTCCGACGGGCTTTCCAATTATCTGGACCGGGAGGATTTGCACCGCCTGATCTGGAATAACGATGCGTTTTCGGCGGTGGAGCAGCTGATCGGCCAGGCCAACGCCATGGGCGGTGCGGATAATATCACAGCGGTTCTGATTGCAAAATAGATTTTTCCCAATACTGCAAGACCAGGAGGCAGACGATGGATAACTTGATTGGCAAAAAGCTGGATGGGCGGTATGAAATTCTGCAGCTCATCGGCGTTGGGGGCATGGCAAATGTATATAAAGCCCGGGATGTGATTGACGAGCGCCTGGTGGCGGTCAAGATCCTGCGGGAGGAATATGCTTCCAATGAAGAGTTTGTGCGCCGGTTTAAAAACGAATCCAAGGCAATTGCGGCGCTGAATCATCCCAATATCGTAAAGGTCTACGATGTCAGTTTTTCCGATAAAATGCAGTCGATTGTCATGGAATATATCGATGGCGTCACTTTAAAAGACTATATCGATCAGCAGAAGATCATCCGCTGGAAAGAAGCGGTGCATTTTACGGTACAGATCCTGCGGGCGCTGCAGCACGCGCATGACAAGGGGATCGTACACCGGGATATCAAGCCGCAAAATATTATGCTGCTGCAGGATGGCACCATCAAGGTGATGGATTTTGGCATCGCCCGTTTTGCCCGCAGCCAGATGGCGACCATTACGGACAAAGCAATCGGCTCGGTGCATTATATCAGCCCCGAACAGGCCAGAGGCGAAAAAACGGATGAAAAGACCGATTTGTATTCGGTAGGCGTGATGCTGTTCGAAATGCTGACGGGCAAGCTGCCTTTTACGGCGGATTCCGCCGTTTCGGTGGCAATTCAGCAGATCCAGTCCAAACCCAAGCGGCCGCGGGAACTGAATCCTTCCATTCCGGAGGGGCTGGAGCAGATCACGATGAAGGCCATGCAGAAGGATCCGGCAAAGCGCTATCAATCCGCGGCGGAAATGCTTCGGGATATCGACGAGTTCAAGCATAATCCTTCCATCGCATTTGCCTACAAGTACCTTTCCGCGGAAGAGGAAGAAGCGCAGCTTGCGGGCAAAAAGCACAGCGAATCGGATATAAAAGCGGCAGCCGGTAAAAAAACAGGAAGGAAAAAGAAAGAGGCACCGGAAGAAACAGACGAAGAAGTGGAGATCGTGGTGAAAACGCCCTATCTGGCCATGCTGGGGGGCATTTCCGCGGCATTTGTGCTGGTCACCTGCCTGTTTATTTTCCTGATGTTTTATTTCAACAACCCCTTTGTCTCGGTAGACGAGGTGGAGCTGCCGAATTTTGTAGGGATTCAGTACGAAAGTGTGCTCAACTCAAGCAAATATTCTGATTTTAACATTGTTGTGGAAGAAACCGTATATAGCGACGAATATGAAAAAGGCGTAATCTGTGAGCAGAAGCCCAAATACCCCAAAACGGTGAAAAAAGGCGCGGAGGTCAAAATCAAGGTTTCCAGCGGTGCGCAGAAGATTACTATTCCGGATTTCTCCAATCAGGAAGCGACACAAGTTTATGCGGAACTGAAAAATATGGGATTGGAATATACAGAATCCCGCATCAATCACCCGTCGGTCTCCAGCGGATATGTTATTAAAACGGAGCCGACCAAAGGCAGTGAGGTCAAAGCCGGGACAACGGTAACGGTTTATGTCAGCCTGGGCGCGCAGACGGTGATGAAACAGGTGCCGGATGTGACCGGGATTAATGTGGACGACGCCAAACGGATTTTGGAAAGCTATGGGTTGAAAGTCGGCGAAGTAACGTTGGATGAGACCAGCAATGAACCGTATGGGACCGTTTTGGCGCAGGACCCCGCCGAGGGGAACATGGCGGCGACCGGAACATTTGTGAACCTGACGGTCAGCAAGGGAGATATGGTGATTTCCCGGCTGGTAATCACGGTCCCGATGCCCTCGTCCATTGACCGGGAGGTAACGGTATCCGCTTATTTAAACGATATGGAGATTCGCCGGGAAACGATCAATCCCAAGAACACCACCTCCTGGAAACCGTCCTTCTCCGGGGATGGGATCGGCCGGGTAAAAATCTATATCGACGATGAGATTTATATGGAATATATCGTGGATTTCGATGAGGGGATCCATGAGATCGATTCCGATTACTCACAGGATTTTCGGTAAATCAAAAAGGGCTTCCCGTTTTGGGAGGCCCTTTGGTCAAAGAAGTTGTTTCAGCTGGGAGGAAGCATTTTTGCAAGGCAGGATTTTAAAGGCAACCGGCGGGTTTTATTATGTGCTTTCCGGTACCGTATTGTACGAGTGCCGCGCCAGGGGGCTGTTTCGAAAAAACGGCGTTTCCCCCCTGGTGGGCGATTGGGTGGAAATGGAGGAAACCGGCGAAGAGAAGGGTTATGTGACCCAGATCCTAAACCGGAAAAACAGTTTGGTGCGCCCGCCGCTGGCCAATTTGGATCAGCTGTTTTTGGTCGTTTCGGTGGCAGACCCACAGCCGAACCTGCTGGTGCTGGACAAGCTGATCGCCATTGCGGAGCATAAAAAAATCGAACCGCTTTTGGTCGTCACCAAAACCGACCTGGGAGAATGGCAGCCTTTGGCCGCGTTGTATGAAAAAGCGGGTTTTCGGGTTTTTTGCGCAGGTTTGGATCACGACGGCGATCTGGAGCCGCTGCGCCGGGCGATGGAAGGAAAGATCAGCGCTTTCTGCGGCAACTCCGGCGTGGGAAAATCCAGCCTTTTAAACCGGATCGACAGCCGGTTGGACCTTTCCACCGCGCAGATCAGCCAAAAGCTCGGACGCGGCCGCCATACGACCCGCCATGTACAGCTGTACCCGGTTTCAAACGGCGGTTATATCGCCGATACCCCCGGCTTTTCCTCCATGGATTTGGAGCGTTATGAGGTGATTTTGAAGGATCAGCTGCAATACTGTTTCCGTGAATTTGAGCCATATCTGGATCAATGCCGGTTTACCGGCTGTTCGCATACCAAGGAAAAAGGGTGCGCGGTATTGGAGGCGGTCCGGGCGGGAGAAATTGCCCAATCCCGCCACGCCAGCTACGGTACGTTATATGAGGCGGCGAAAAATATCAAGGAATGGGAATTGCCGAAAAAATAAAGGGGTGATTGGATGGCGCGCTGCGTAATTATTGGGGCCGGGGAAATGAATCCCGACTTTTTGCCGGATTTTTCCTGGCGTGAAAACGATTACATCATCTGTGCCGACGGCGGTTTGTACCATGCTCAGCAGGCGGGAGTCCGCCCGGATCTGCTGATCGGGGACCAGGATTCCTTTGTCGAAGGGTTCCCGCAAGGCATCCCGGCCCTGACCTGCCGGCCGGAAAAGGATGACTCGGACATGATGCTGGCGGTGAAAGAAGGGATTTCCCGCGGTTACAAAGATTTTGTGCTGCTGGGCGCTACCGGCGGCCGGTTTGACCATACGCTGGCGAATCTCCAAACCATCGCTTACGGACTGGAGCAGGGCGTCTTCGTGATGATCGCCGACCAGAACAATATGATTACCATGCTGCGGGACGGCTCCGTTTTTATGCCGCGGATGGAGGGGTACTATCTTTCCATTTTTTCTTATACTCCTTGTTGTGAGGGCATCACGCTGGAAGGCGTAAAATATCCGCTGCAAAAAGCCAGACTGACCAACTGGACAACATTGGGACTGAGCAATGAAATCCTGGCGGAAACTGCGAAGATTACGGTGGAAAAAGGAACGCTGATCGTAGTCGTCTCCAAAGACAGACAAAAATAAAGGCGCTTTCACCAACCGGGATGCCGCTGTATATAATAAAGCAAATCCCAATGAAAGGGCGGTAAGTATGAAGGTTGTTGTCATGAAATGCCCCAAAATTCTTTCACCGCTGCTGCGCCTGTTTTTTCATATAAAACGGGACGAAAATTGACAAAAGCTGTCTTGCACTTGAGCAAGGCAGCTTTTGCTTTGGCAGAATCACGGAAAAGCGGGGGAACCGGAAGTTCCCCCGCTTTGAGTTTATCGGTACGGTTACGAATAAATAAAGTTCTTGAGAATTTGAATGTTGGTTTCCCAGTCCAAATCCAGCAGGCTGCGTCCGTCGGAGGTTTTTTTGCTGCCGTAGGTGCCGTCAGTGGGGATCGTCATCTGCTCAATCTCGCTGTTGGTAAAGCCGGGCGCCTCGATCAGAAGCGAAGTGATCTCCGCTTTGGTAAAGTTGGTCTTTACCAGCGGCAGAGCGGTATCCAAAAGGCTGTTCCACTGAAATACGCTCATGGTTTTTACCTTATCAAACGCTGCAGACACCACGTTTCGCTGCCGCTCAATCCGCTGCCAGTCGCTGTCGATAAACCGCTGGCGGGCATATTGCAGCGCATCGTAGCCATCCAGGTGATTCCACCCTTCCTGCACCGGATGATTGGTGATGGCATTGGTATAGATTTCACCGTTCAGCCCCTGCGCTTCCAGTTCGGTCAGCTCGATATCCACGCCGCCAATGGCGTCGATGATTTGCGCAAAAGAATTGAAATTGACCCGAACATATCGGTCAATATCCAGGTCAAAACATTCCTGGACGGTTTTTAGGGTCAAAGCCGCGCCGCCATAAGCGAATGTATGGGTCAGCCAGTCGTCTTCCCGCCCTTCGATGGGGACGCCGATCCCGCGTTCAAGGCTGGTCAAACGCATTTTATGCGTTTTCCGGTTGAGCGAGAGGATCATCATGCAGTCGGAACGGGCATTGTCACTGTATTCATCCGACCTCTCGTCAGTGCCCAGCAAAAGGACGTTTAGCACGTCGCCGTTCCACAGGTTCTGGTCGTCATTGACCTTTACGACATTCTGTCCATCTTCCTGGCCGGGCGTGTTTTCATAATCGATTTTGTCCAGCATGTGATTGATATACAGTGCCGCGGCGCCCAATACACATAAAATAACCGCAAGCGCTACAGAACACACCGTAATGACTGTTTTTTTCGTGTTGCGGGTACCGTTATTTGGTTTGAATTCTTTTTTTGTCATTCCCAACCATCCTTTTTGTAATGTCCCAAGAAATTTGACACAGCTTTGGGAGCGCCGTGCCTCACCGGAAACACTTCTGCTGCTTTTCCCATTTTTTAACTGCTGCATTATACTACTTTGTCCCCAAAAGTGCAAGAAAGAATGGAAAGCATATTTTTCATTATAAAAACAAAAGAAAGCAAAAAGAAAAAAGAATGTGAACAAATATCAAATTTTCGCCGAAATTCATCTGTTTTCTTTCATTCCTTAAAACTTTCGGAAAGGGCTTGGCGTTTCAAAATACGTGTTTATCCGATAGAAGAAAACACTTGTTTTTTTGAAATTTTTCGTTTTTGAAATGGGGGAGGCGTACTGTTTTTTCGGCCTGATGCGCAGTGGCTGCAAACCCAGAGCGCCATCGTGCAGTCTGCGGCAGGCAGCAACCAGAATGCTGGGAAAACTCCCAGCGCGAGCAGACGGTTTTTCCGCAGCCAGCACAACGGCAACGTCAGGACGGCTTTTTTCCGGGCCGACTCTTTCAAAAGGCGGCGCATCGGAATGGCAGGGTCCAGCGCCAGCAGCCAGGGGACCGATGCGTACCGCATCCCGAAACGATTTGCCGACACGGCACCGCACAGCAGCAGACCAATGCCGGCAATGAAACACAGCAGGGAAAGCGATTGCTCCAGTTCGCTGCCCGACCGGCAAAATACCGCGGCCGCTGTCAGAATAGACACCAAGGACGGCACGATTGCCGCCAGACAGAGAAACATCCGGCAAACGAAAAGGGAAATTCCGACCCAAACCGCTTTCCCATACAGGCGAAAAGAAGAAAAATAGTAAAAAACAGAGGGGATCCGCAGCCTATTGGGACTGCAGATCTCCAGGTACCAGCGCTTAGCTCCCAGCCACACAGGAAAGACAAATAAGAAAAGGAATAACGTGGCTGCAGCGATCCCCGCCCCAAGAAACCAGGCCGGCGTGACCGTTCCTGCCTGGTCGGATGAAAGAGCGGCAGCGGATGAACAGAGAAAAACACCGCAAAGGGAAAAGAAAAAGACAGGGAGCAAAAATGCAAAAAAAACGACGCGGAACGCTCCGCGCCGGTGTGCGCGAAAGAGGGCTCTTCCGCATCGTTTTTGTTGTTGAATAAAAAATTCCATAAGCGCCTCCGGCTTTTTGCCTGCAAGGCGAAAGCCTATTCGGCAGCTGATATATAGTCTGCCGCGTTTTGCGCGATATATGCGGTGAACACAGAGGCGGAAACCGTTGGAAGCGAAGGCTGGTGCAAATCGGCGGTGCGGCCCAGAGACAGCACCTTGGCAACTGCTTTTTCGATGCAGCAGGCTTCCCACTCCAAGCCCATACTATGCCGCAACGCCATTGCCGCGGCTAAAATCATGGAGGCGGGACAAACCTCATCCGCTTTTCCGCTTAGGTCAGGAACCGGTTCGGCATTATAATAGATCCCCTGTTTTCCATAGCCGAAATAGGAGGCGCACTGCAGGTTCGGCGTACCGCTCATGGCCAAGCCTTGGGCAAAGAGAATCTCGCCCAGCAGCGGATCGGTCAGAAGGACATCGATCGACCCGGGATTTCTGGTGAATCTGCGCATCAGCTCCGGAGCGGGCAGATGGGAAAGCTCGATCTGGTCAAACTCGGATGCGGCGAGATTTGCAACCCGGCGCCGGAGGGCCGAAGAGGACATTTTGTCGGACAAATCGGAAAAAATGACCTTTTTGGAACGGTCTTTCGCCGCGCCGAACGCCGCTCGGGCGGCCAGCTGCGCGGTCTGGCTGTTGGCCAGCAGCACATCATATCCGCACAGATCGCCGTCAATCACCTTTTCACCCTGCTCGGGCAGCATATCGCCAGACCATTGTTCCTGTACCAGCAGGCAGTCCATGCCGTCGAAAGCGCTTTTTACCGCGGCACAGGCTGTCAGCGCGGGAAAAATGCGGATTGGCCGCATGGCGCCGAAAAGCCCTAATTTAGAGCGGAGCACGTCCAGATATTCCTGGGTATAAGCGCCTGTTTGCTGCATGCAGAACAGAACCGCGTCCGATGTGCGGCATAAATCAACCGTTTCCCGGGAGGGAACGGCGTTCTGCAGTTCTGACGGATCCGGTTGTCTGTGGCAGAAATCCAGGGACAGATAGCTTTTTTTGCAGACGGCGTCCAAAACCGTTTTTGTGTGCTTTGCCATCTCATCGGCTATGCCGGGAGAAGACAGGATGCAAATTTTCATGTCAAATTCTCCTTTGCCCTGTTCGCTCTTTTGCAAAAGAACGACATCGGCTTTTTCAAGGTCAGTTGTTCTCGTAAAAAGTACCGTCTAAAATACCAAAATCGTCAGCAAATTTATGGTCTACGCCCCTCCAGGGGATTTCAGCGTAAATTTCGAATGCCCGGTCGCGCATCCACATCTGCGGCGTCAGCAAAATCGTGAAACCGCCGCCGAAATCTGTTACCCATTGGCGCATTTCCCGCTTGGGAAACCCGCAGGCTGCCAGCAAAGACATGATCACGCCGCCGTGCGTTACCACGGCGATATCGGTCAGGCGCTCCGCCATCATGCGGGAGAAAACCTCCTGGAGCCCGCCCAACACACGGGATAAAAGCCCCATACCGCTTTCTCCGTCGGGAGGAGCCGCTTCAAACCCGCCTTCTACCCATTTTTGATAATCGGGCAAATTCTTTAGCTGCGCGAAAGACTTTCCGGTAAAAGTGCCGAAATCACACTCGTTAAACGCTTCCAGCGGAAGGGTGAGCCGGTCGGGGTATAAAATTTCGGCAGTTTGAACGCATCTTTGTAAAGGGCTGGTATAAACCATCTGAGCGGGCGGATAGGTGAATTGGGATGCTTTCTCCAGCAGCTGCTGTTTTCCGGCGGCGCTCAGCGGCAGATCGGTGCGCCCCAAATAAAGTCCCTCGGAAGATTCTGCAGTGCGCCCGTGCCGAATCAAATGAATTTTATAAGTTATCAACGAAAAATACAGCCCCTTTCGACCAGTTTCGACAAATCTTCTAAATTTTTTACAGATGCCACTTTACAACCCTTGTATTTTATAATATAATTTACGATATGTAAAGCCTAAGCGGAGGAATGAGAATGAACGCCGATTTTCCGAGGATCTTAACGCTCCTGAGAAAAGAAAAGGGAATCAGCCAAAAAGCGGCAGCCGGTGATTTGGGAATCTCGCAGGCTTTACTTTCTCATTATGAAAAAGGCATTCGGGAATGCGGATTGGATTTTTTGGTGCGGACGGCGGATTATTACGGCGTTTCCTGCGATTATCTTCTGGGCCGGTCGCCGGACCGCAGCGGTACGACACTGACTGTTGAGGATATTCCCGAACCGGACGCGGCAGGCAAGGAAAATGTGATGAGAGGCAGCGTTTTGCCGGTTTTAAACAAAAAGCTGATTGCGAACTCGCTGAACATCCTGTTTGACCTGCTGCAGAAAAGCAAAAACAAGGCGCTGATCCAGGAGGTTTCGTCCTTTTTGATGCTGGCGGTGTATCGGGTCTTCCGCGTTGTATATTCGGCGAATCCCAAAAATCAAAACGGAATGTTTACCGTGCCCAAGCAGGTGGCTGCGCATTACGCGGCCGCGGCGATGGAGATATCCGAGGCCAACGCGGCGGCGGTTGCATCCGGCGATGTGCTGGAAGGGCAAGAGCCGCTGGAGGAAGTGGATGCTCTGGCGATCACGACAGAGTCGCTCAACCAGACCTATCCGATGTTTGTTTCTTCTTTATTGAACCTGATTCAAAACAGTGAGGCAAAAATCACAAAAGAGAAATAAACCCAATTGGATTGTAGCATTTTCATAAGAAAAAGAAAAGCGTATTTTCTCATTTTACGACAGATAGAAAAAGCTGTCGGAGAACAAAAAGGATTTTCCTGGGAATGGAAAAGCGGACAAACAGACAGAAACGTTAAAAGCGGCATGGTTTTCCAAGCCGCTTTTTTGATGCGGCGGAAAACGAAAGAAAAGCGATTGCCCGAACCCTCCTTCGCTTTTTGAAGCGCTGGATACTCCATAAAACGCCTGCTTTCCAAGCGGTGAATTTATTGTAAACACCGCGCAGAGCGGCTCTTTTCCATTGACAGGACGAAGCGGTTGTTATACTATGAAAAGGGAAAAAAGGCTGTTTCTACGAAAGTATTTTTGTGTCGGAGCCGTTCGGCCCCGGCCTTTTTTCATCAGCTGAAAAAAGGAGGAGCATCGGTGCGCTTTTTAAAAATCACATTGCTGGCAGCATGCTGCTTGCTGTTGTCGGCCTGCTCTTCGTTTCAATTCAATCTCACAGATTTGATGCAGGCGCCGAAACTGTCGGAGGACCAGGCGGAAATTTATGAGGCCTTGACCGATGCGGTGGGCGTTTCGGATGTGCAGCTGAAATATCCCAAAAGCGGTGCATATCGCTCCGCCTTTGTCATGTTCGACCTGGATGCAGACGGGGAAAAAGAGGCCCTTGTTTTCTATAATATGCCTAGCTGGGGCGGAAATGTCCGCATTATGATACTGGACCACCAGCAGGAAAAGTGGGTGTCGGTTTATGACGCGGTGGGAGAGGGAACGGATATCACCGAGGTGGATTTCCGGATTCTGACTTCTTCCGGGCGCTACTGCCTGATGATTGGCTGGGAGCAGGGGACAAGCGAAAACACCAATATTTCCGTCTATGATTACACCGGCGGGCAGCTGCGTGTTTTGTTTGAAAGCGAGTACTCCCAAATGCTGATCGAGGATATTGACCAGGATGGGGTGCAGGAAATCCTGCTGGGTGTTTTCAAAGCGTCGGCGCAGATGGGCTCCATCCGTTTGATCAATGACACAGACGAAGGGCTTCAGCCGGTGTCCCGTGTTGTGATGGACAATACGATTACAAAGTTTTTGGGAATCGATATCGGTTTTCTCAGCAAGGATCAGATTGCGGTATTTGTAGACGCCTATACCAGCAGCACCCAGATTGTGACGGAGATCATGGTATATACCGAAGAAGGGCGCCTGGTTCCGCTTAGCGGCCATGCCGGAGAATTGGACAGGCTGCTGGTCCGGGAGCTGCCGGTGCGTTGTGAGGATATCGACGGCGACGGCATTTTGGAAATTCCGGTTTCATTAAACGAGTATAATGAGGAAGAACGGGAAGACGATAACCGAAAAAATATGATCCAGTATGTTCGGCTGTCCAATCCGGAGGCGCTGGAAATGCTGAAAGCAGAAAGCGCATCCGAGCAAGAGCATCAGGAATCGGTTTTGTTCTCCTTTGTCCCGGTATGGACAGGATTTTTGAACCCGGATTACGGATTCCGCTTCCAGTTTCCGGATGAGTGGGTCAATCAGGTGGATGTGTTGAAAGAAACGAACCGAAGCGAATGGGTGTTTACCCTCAAAAGCGATGCGGCGGAACCGACGGCCCTTTTGCGTATCCGCGTTTACGGGCAGGATGAGCCGAGAGATGTGTTTGACAACGTTAGCTATGAGCGCCTGGAAAAGCGGGGCGTGTATGAATATTATGCTGCGGTGCAGCTATCGGGCGTACCGGAGCAGATGCAGATTGGCATGGAAGAAGTGAAAAAGCGCTTTTCAACTGTAAAATCTTAAAAGGGGGGCGTTCAATTGAAAAGAATTTTAATTGCAGAAGATGAGGACGCGATTCGCGATTTTGTCATCATCAATTTAAAACGGGCAGGATATGAAGTTGTAGGCGTGCCGGACGGCGAGCAGGCACTGCAGGCATTTGAGCAAAGCGACGGCGATTTTGACGTAGTGGTGCTGGATATTATGATGCCGGGGATCGACGGGTTTGGCGTGTGCGAGAAAATACGCGCAGCCAATAATTCCATCGGCATCATCATGTTGTCCGCCAAGTCGCAGGAAATGGACAAGGTACGCGGGCTGATGATGGGGGCCGATGACTACATTACAAAACCGTTCAGCCCATCAGAATTGGTGGCCAGAGTCGATGCCATTTACCGTCGGGTATCGCTGGCGAAAGCCGCTATGCAGAAAAGCGATGAGATCGTTTCCGGGCCATTTGTGCTCAACAGCAAAAGCAGGACCCTGCACAAAAACGGAACGCCGGTGGATCTGACCCAGGTGGAATTTCAGATTCTGGAATTTTTCATGAAAAACCCCAATACAGCGCTGGATCGCACCAAGATCCTGGATGAGGTTTGGGGCAGCAATTATTTTGGCGATGTCAAAATCGTAGACGTCAATATCCGGCGCCTGCGGATGAAAATCGAGGAAGAGCCTTCTAATCCCCGCTATTTGCAGACAGTTTGGGGGTTTGGCTATAAATGGGTGGCGTAGAGCTGCTTTTCGGTGTGTAAAAAGAGGGGGAGAGATAAATGGCAAAAAGAAGGAGGATTACCAAACGCTGGTTGCTGAACAGTTTTGGCATTATCCTTTTGATTCTGATCGCCATTGAGATTCTCTCGGCCTATGGCTTGAAAACTTATTATTACAGCGGCGTCCGGCAGACGGTAGTATCCCGCGCGGATTTGGTGGACGGCCTTTTGAAAAAATACGCCCAGGATGCGTCAGCCGATTACACGACCGAGGTGCGGGGCCTGATTGAAAATTTTGAGGACAAAGACAAAATAGAGATCATGGCGCTGGACATGGACGGGAATGTGCTGCTTTCTTCCAGCGGTTTTGAAGCGACGAAAAAGATGTATATGCCGGATTTTCAAGACGCGATGGAGGCGGAGAATGGGGAGGGATATTTCCAGGGAACGCTGTACGGTGAAAACGTCCTAGCCCTGACCCGGATCGCTCAAGTCAGCGACGAGGAGATTTTTGCCATCCGCTATGTCACTTCTCTGGTGCGGGTCGACCGGCAGATCATTTCTTTGGTGGCGGTCATTACTGCTTTGGGCGTGGCTATTATCTTTTTTGTGGTGTTTTCCAGCACTTACTTTATAAATTCTATTGTTGTACCGCTGGGCAAAGTGGGACAAACGGCCCGTAAGATCGCCCAGGGGAATTTCAGTATCCGCCTGGAAAAAGAAAATGACGATGAAATCGGCGATTTGTGCGATGTCATCAACTATATGGCGGGTGAACTTTCCAAAGCGGAGCAGTTGAAAAATGATTTTATTTCTTCGGTTTCCCATGAGCTGCGCACCCCGTTGACAGCAATCAAAGGATGGGCGGAGACCCTGTCCGGAGAAGAGCAGCCGGATTCGGAAACGCTCCAAAAAGGCATGGGCGTCATTACCAGGGAGACAGAGCGCCTGTCCGGCATGGTGGAGGAACTTCTGGACTTTTCCCGGATGCAGAGCGGCAGAATATCCATGGTTATGGACCGGATGGATTTGGTGGCAGAACTGGATGATGCGGTCTTGATGTTCGATCAGCGCGCGGCGCGGGAAAATATCGAGATCCGTTATGAAGAACCGTCGGATTTTATCATTGTTATGGGAGATCACAATCGCCTCAAGCAGGTTTTTGTCAATATCCTGGATAATGCTTTTAAGCACACGCCGGGCGGCGGCACGGTTTCCGTTAATGTGCAACGCGCCGGCGAAGAAGCGGTCGTCACCATCGAGGATACCGGCGAAGGCATTAAGCCGGAGGATTTGCCGCAGGTGAAAACAAAATTTTACAAGGGCGATTCGACCAAACGGGGCTCCGGCATCGGGCTTGCGGTAGCGGATGAGATCGTTACCCGGCACGGAGGCCGCCTGGAGATCGGAAGCGTCTATCAAAAAGGCACAACGGTTACTATAACCCTACCGCTGGCGGGGAAAAAATCAGAAGCGGAAATTTCAGAAATAGAAGGGTAAGGATCAAATGAGCAAACAGCATAGAACATCCATCGGCGGCCAGGCAGTGATTGAGGGGATTATGATGCGCGGGCCGGAAAAAACATCCCTGGCTGTGCGGATTCCGGACGGCAGCGTCGATGTGGAAGTTTGGGAGAACAAAAAAATCACGGCTTGGTATAAAAAGACGCCGTTTATCCGCGGTATCTTCAATTTTGTAGACACGATGCGCCTGGGATACCAATGCCTGATGAAATCGGCGGAAAAATCGGAATATAATGAGGGAGAACCGGATAAGGTGGATTTGTGGCTCAACCGCCATTTCGGCGAAAAAGCAACAAAGGTCCTCACCGGATTTGCTTCGGTGCTTGCTGTTGTCTTGGCCTTGTTTTTGTTTATCGTCATCCCGACTTTTGTAGTGAAGGGGATCAATACGGTTTTCCCGTTGGGCGTTTTTTCCAGCTTGGCGGAGGGCATTATCAAAATTGCCATTTTGGTTGGCTACATGGCGGTGGTGAGCCGGATGAAAGATATTCACCGGATGTTCCAATACCATGGGGCGGAGCACAAGACAATTTTCTGCTATGAATCGGGCGAGGAGCTGACAGTGGAAAACGTGCGCAGGCAAAAACGCTTTCACCCCCGATGCGGTACCAGTTTTTTGCTGATCGTCGTTATTGTCAGCGTGCTGGTCACTTCGGTTGTCAGCTGGAGCAACCCCTGGCTGCGGGTCGCGCTGAAAATCCTGCTTTTGCCGGTTGTGGTTGGCATTTCTTATGAAATCATCAAGCTGGCGGGACGGTATACGAATCTCTGCACGAAAATCATTTCCGCGCCCGGTATGTGGCTGCAGCATATTACCACGCAAGAGCCGGATGATGAAATGATTGAAGTGGCGATTGCCTCTCTGAAGCCGGTGCTGCCTCAGGTAGAAGGCAGCGATCGCTGGTGAGCGCCATTGGGGCCTGCTATCCGGTTTGGCTGCGCCGCCTGCGGGAAGCGGGGATCGATGCGGCCGGCTTTGAGCTGGATTTGATGCTGGAAGAAGGATTGTCCCTTACGAAAGCGCAGCGCTTGTCCCATCCGGAACAGGAAATCTGCCCGGAAAACATCGTTCAAATCCAGCAATGGATTTCCCGCCGGGAACAGGGAGAGCCGCTTCAATATCTGCTGGGATGGTGGGAGTTTTACGGCCGCCGCTTTTCGGTAGGGCCCGGTGTGCTGATTCCCCGGGCGGATACAGAGATTTTGGTAGAACAGGCGCTGAAAGAGCTGGAACAGGTTCCGGCGCCCCGCATAGCGGATCTGTGCGCGGGCAGCGGCTGTGTTGGCCTGACCATCGCCTGCGAGCGGCTGGACGCGCAGGTATCGTTGCTGGAACTGTCCCCGGATGCATTTGGCTATTGCGCCAGGAACGCGAAAGTGTTGGCACCCGGCTGCCGGCTGATCCGGGCGGATGTGCTGCGGACGACTGCCGGTTTAACCGGCTTGGACGCAGTGCTTTCCAATCCGCCCTATATTCCGTCCTGCGATTTGCCCGGTTTGCAAAGGGAGGTTCAAAAGGAACCCCGGCTGGCTTTGGACGGTGCGGAAGATGGACTGCGCTTTTACCGGGAAATCCCCTTGATTTGGAAAGAAGCGCTGGCCCCCGGCGGCCTGATCGCTTTTGAGATCGGCTTTGATCAGGCCGCAGCGGTTGTTTCCTTTTTGGAAAGAGCGGGCTTTTGCCATATCCGGACGGTAAAGGATTACGGCGGCAACGACAGGGTCGTGCTGGGCCGAAAGCCGCGATTATCATAAGATGGTAAAACAAAGCCTGAAAGCTGTTTGCTGCGTTCCTATTTGCCTGTAAAAGTGAGATAGCAAGAAAAGGACTGGCTGATTCAATCAGCCAGTCCTTTTGTACGTATGTGGAATTTTTTATTTTTTCAGGTTCAATTCGTAGAAATCAAGAAAAATACGCATAATCGGTCCGGCTTTGCCTTTTCGGAAATAACGCCAAACGGAGAAAAGGACGAACAGGGAACCAATCAGGCAGACAATCATATCCTGCATGGTGTCGTTGACGCCGGTGGCCAGGACGCGCTGCGGATCAGAGTGGAAAATAAAATTGACGGAATATTCCCACACTTCCCAAATCACGCCCACAAAGCAGGCGAAAGAGACAGCAAAATATCCGGCAAACATCCCGTCCCGCGGGAGAATCGTGCGGTCCTCTTTCATCAGATAGTAAAAAATGACGCCCAACAGGCCGAAAATCACACCGGAAAGGGTGTGAACCGCTTTATCGTAAAACGGAAGCCTGCCGTATCCGCGAAAAGCAATGCCGATGACAAACGCCAGAAAGCTGAACACATTGACGGTCAAGGAGAACAGATAGGCGGGTTTGAGGCGGGTTATTTTCCAAAACAGCGGCGGAACCAGCAAAAACAGCGGAGAAAGAAGCGAAAGTCCCATATAATAAGGCGTGGAGTTCAGAAAGCTGTCAATCATGCCCCAAACACATACCAGCAGATAAAAGATCATGAAAGTTAGATTGATTTTTTTATATTGCTCATTTTTCTTCATCAAATCTTCCTCGTTTCTGATAGAATTGACGTTTTGGCCGATGGGGGATAAAAACAGATTAAGCATACCATAAAATCTTTTCAAAAGCCAGCCCCACAAAAAAGGACGCAGAGTAGTATCTGCGTCCCAAAACGATGGCAAAACTGCTGTGACTACAGCAGTTTTTCAATGATTTTTTCGATTTCCTGCAGCTTTTCAACGGCGTCGTTTTCGGTTATCGCCTCTTTAACACAGTGATCCAGATGCGCTTTGAGCACCTCGCCGTTGGCTTTTTTCAGTACAGACTGAGCCGCCATGATCTGGTTGGAAATATCAACGCAGTACCGGTTTTCTTCCACCATCTTCAAAATGCCGTCAATCTGTCCTCTTGCCGTTTTCAAAAGGCGGGATACTTTTTGCTTATCCGCCATCATGTTACAGCACCTCTGTCACGGTATAACCCGCGTCGGTTACAGCCTTGACTAAAACTTCGTCCGGCACATTGGCGGTCAGGGTCAGATAAGCGGCATGATCCTCCAGAGAAACCTCGGCGGATACCCCGTCGATGGCATTCAACACCTGCGAGACACGGCCGGTGCAATGAGAACACATCATGCCGTCGATTTTCAATGTTTTTTTCATGTTTTTCTCTCCTTTGTGATTGGCAGTATCAGAACTTTCCGGTATGCTTACGGCGTTTTGTCCGGCGGCAGCCTGCTTGCTGCGGTGAGGTTTAAACCAGCGCAGGCGCAGGGCGTTGGACACAACGCAGACCGAGCTTAAACTCATGGCCGCGGCGGCAAACATGGGGTCCAGCTTCCATCCCCACAGGGAAAAGAAAACGCCCGCCGCGATGGGGATTCCGATGGTATTGTATAAAAAGGCCCAGAAAAGGTTTTCCTTTACGTTGCGGATGACGGCCCGGCTTAAGTGGATGGCGGTGACCGCGTCGAGCAGGTCGTTTTTCATTAAAACGATGTCCGCCGCCTCCAGGGCAATGTCGGTACCGGCTCCGATGGCGATTCCCACATCCGCCCGTGCCAGCGCCGGCGCGTCGTTGATGCCGTCGCCCACCATGGCGACCTTTTTGCCGCTTTCCTGCAGCCGGCGGATTTCCTGTTCTTTATCCTGGGGGAGCACCTGCGCGATGACCTTGGAGACGCCCAGCTGCTGGCCGATCGCATTGGCGGTGTGCTGGTTGTCGCCGGTGAGCATGACCACATCCAGACCGAGCTGTTTCATCTCCTCGATGGCTTGAGCGCTGGTGGGTTTTGCCACATCCGCTACGGCGATAATTCCTATCGGCGTTTTGCCTTTGGCAAAGTACAGCGGCGTTTTTCCCTCCTGCGCCAGCAAAGCGGCGGTCGAATCCAGCTGCGACAGCGAAACCCCCTGTTCTTTCATCAGGCGTTCGTTGCCGGCAAAATAAGGTTCTTCGTTTAAGACGGCGGACAATCCCAATCCAGAAAGGGTTTGAAAATCCGAGGCGGGCAGCAATGGTAAGGAACGGTCCGCTGCGGCTTTGACAATGGCTTCCGCCAGGGGATGCTCGGACAGGACTTCCAGCGAAGCGGCGATTTGCAGAAGCTGATCTTCGGCTGCGCCGGAAATAGGGTACAGGCCGGTGACCTTCGGATGGCCTTCTGTGATCGTTCCGGTTTTATCCAGTACGACGGTGTCTACCGTGTGGGCCGTTTCCAACGCTTCGGCGGATTTGATAAGAATCCCGTTTTCCGCGCCTTTTCCGGTGCCGACCATAATGGCTACCGGCGTGGCCAGCCCCAAAGCGCAGGGACAGGAGATTACCAGAACCGCGATACCGATGGAAAGAGCAAAAGAGAAGGGTTTTCCCATCAAAAGCCAGACGACAGACGCCAAAACCGCAATGGTGATTACCGCCGGCACAAAAATCCCCGCTACTTTATCCGCTAATTTGGAGATCGGCGCCTTGGAAGCGCCGGCCTCTTCCATCAGCGCGATAATCTGCGACAACGTCGTGTCATCCCCGACTCTGGTGGCCCGGAAACGGAACGAACCGCTTTTGTTGATGGTCGCGGCGGTGACGGTATCGCCGGCCGTTTTTTCCACAGGGATACTTTCGCCGGTAATAGCGGATTCGTCCACAAAAGAGTTGCCATCCACTACCACGCCGTCCACCGGAATACTCTGCCCCGGGCGGACGATCACGGTATCGCCGGGAAGCACCTGTTCCACCGGGATCTGAAGTTCCTGCCCATCGCGCACGACAGCGGCGGATTTGGGCGCCAGATCCATCAGGCGGGTGATGGCCTCGGAGGTTTTTCCTTTGGATTTTGTCTCCAGGTACTTGCCCAGGGTGATGAGGGTCAAAATCATGGAAGCACCCTCGAAATACAGATCCATGGCATATTGCTGTACCCGTGCCAGGTCACCGTGGCCCAAGCCGTAACTCATTTGGTAAATGGCGAAAACGCCATATAAAATAGACGCGGAAGAGCCGATGGCGACCAAAGAGTCCATATTGGGGGAGCCGCGAAACAGTGTTTGAAAGCCTACTTGGAAATAGCTTCGGTTTAAATATGCAACCGGGAGTGTTAAAAGAAGCTGGGTAAAGGCAAGGGTGAGAGCGTTTTCGGTCCCGTGAAAAAAATGGGGGATGGGCAGGCCCATCATGTGCCCCATGGACAGGTAAAAAAGAGGAATCAGAAAGCAGAAAGAGAGAATCAGGCGCCGCTTCATCTGCTTGGCCGCATCCGCGGCCGAAGCTTGCGGCGCGGGCGAAGCCGCCCCTTTCTGCGGCAAAAAAGCGCCATATCCGCTTTGTTCCACCGCACGGATGATTTTGGCGGGATCGGTTATGGATTCGTCATAGACCACCTGCATGCTGTTGGTCAAAAGGCTGACCTGTACCGAGCGGACCCCCTCGGTTTTGGCAACGCTTTTCTCCACATGGGCGGAGCAGGCAGAACAGGTCATGCCTGTCACGTTGAATTTTTGTTTCATAAAATGATATCATTCCTTTCAAAAGGCTGATACGGACAATACCCCAGGGGGGTGTAGTGATATGGTACCTCTTTTGGCGCGTTTTTGTCAAGGGGATAAAAATTATATTTTGACAATCTCCCGGCAATATTCTCCCCCAAAAGCCTTTTTATCTGCCGTGTAATTCTTGGCGGTTTCGAATCAAGGGATTCTTTTCGGTGCGGCGTACCGAAACAGAGCTCAGTTTTTGGAGAATTTTTTCTTTTTTCAATTTCTTTCTTTCCTTTCGTGCTTTCCTGTGGTATACTAAAAAACAATGAAAATTTGGGTTATCGCCATCAGGCCGGCTGCGAATCCGCCGCGCCTGGAGAGGACGCATCTTTCGCGGTTTGTCCCGATTCCAATACAGGAGGCGTTTTTATGCATTATCAGTTTTCGAAAAAGATAGAATCCCTGCAGCCGTCGGCTATCCGGGAGATTTTAAAAGCAACTGCCGATCCTTCCGTGATTTCTTTCGCGGCCGGCAACCCCGCGCCGGAAGCGTTTCCGGTAGAAGCGGTACAGAAAATGACCCGGGAAATTTTAGAGGAAAATCCGATTCTGGCGCTGCAGTACTCGGTGACAGAAGGTTATCAGCCTCTGCGGGATCGTTTGGTCACCCTGGTCAAAGAGCGTTATGGCATCGGCCGGGATTTTGACCAGGTGCTGGTGGTTTCCGGCGCCCAGCAGGGCATTTGCCTGACGGCCCATTGCCTGCTGGATGACGGGGACAAGGTCATCAGCGAAAGCCCCAGCTTTATTGGCTCTTTGAATGCGTTCCGTTCTTTCCGCTCTCAGCTGGTGGGCGTGGAGATGGACGATGACGGCATCAACATCGAAAAACTGGAGGCGGCGCTCAAAGCCAATCCCAACACGAAATTCATTTATACCATCCCCAACTTCCAGAATCCTACGGGCATTACCA
>JBJEQT010000147.1:0-1931 GCA_051881895.1 Oscillospiraceae bacterium | reverse complement strand
AAATCGAATACTTCTTCAATGGTCATTCCAAAATATTTTGCGATTTTATAGGCCAAAATCAGGGAAGCGGTATATTTTTCCACTTCCAGCGATGTGATCGTCTGCCGGGTGACTCCCACGGCGTTCGCCAGCTCTTCCTGCGAGATCCGACGCTGTTTTCGAAGCTGCGCAATCTTCGATTTCACAAAAACGCCTCCTTATTTTGCAATGTTAACTTTGCAAAATAAGTATAGTATACTTTGCAAGATGTGTCAAGTATACTTTGCAAAAATAATTTTTTCTTCGTTTGGATGAAAAAATATTCTTTTTCCCGAAAGGCCTGTACGAAACAGGCTGATTTTGTTATACTGAAAGCAAACCGATTAAGGAGGCTAAAGCAATGACGTTAACAAAGGAACAAAAAGAAAAATTAAACGCGGAGCTGGACCTATGGGTTGAAGCGCATCGCGAGGAATACATTAAAGACGTATCCGATCTTTGCCGGATCCGCAGCGTATCGGAAGAGGCAGTGGGTGACAAGCCTTTTGGTGAAGGGTGCCATGAAATGCTGATGGCGTCTTTCCGTTTGGCGGAATCTTACGGCTTTTCCACCAAAAACTACGATAATTACTGCGGGAGCGCCATTTACGGCGACAATCCCAACGGAGATTCCATCGGCATTATTGCCCACATGGATATCGTGCCGGAGGGGAACGGTTGGACGCATGACCCGTTTGACCCGTATTTGTCGGAAGACGGCAAATATCTGTTTGGGCGCGGTACCGCTGATGATAAAGCGCCGGCGATGGTTGGACTGTATGCCATGCGGTTTTTAAAAGAGCATGATATTCATTTAAAAAACAACGTTATGCTGGTGTTCGGCCTGAACGAGGAAAAGGGCAGCGCCGATATGCCGGAATTTTTAAAACGGGAAAAGGCGCCGAAATGGTCCTTGGTACCCGATTCCAAATTCCCGGTTGGACATGCGGAAATCGGATTTATCCGGGCACAATTCGCGGTTCCGGGCTTAGGCGATGAGCTGGTGGATATCCACGGCGGCGAGGCGACCAACTCGGTTCCGGACAGAGCGTACGCGGTGGTCTCCGGCTGCACGGTGGACGAAGTACGGGAAAAGCTGGGCGATATGGAACGAATCACGGTGGAAGAGGATGAGAAAGGCGTCCGTTTCCTGGCGACCGGCAACTCTCAGCACGCATCCCGCCCTGCGGGAGCGGTAAACGCGAATAATGTGCTGGCGCGGGCGCTTTTGAAAGCGGAGGTCTTGCATGGAAAGACCCGCGAGGTGATGGAGCTGTTCGAAAAACTGACCAGCCATTACTACGGGGAAGATCTTGGCATTTGCTGTGAGGATGAGATGTCCGGCAAGCTGACCTGCGTTTTCACCTGGGTACGCAAAGAGCAGGATAAGCTGATCTTGAAGCCCGATATCCGTTATCCGGTCACTGCCGACCAGAAATTCCTGATGGATACGCTGCCGCAGAATGCTCAAAAGCTGGGACTGGAAATTTTGAATCTGAGCAACAATCCGGCATTTCATTTCCCGCTGGACCATCCGGTCGTGGAAAAACTCATCGAAGTGCCGCGTGAGGTACTGGGGATGCCCGACATTCCTCCGATTGTGCTGGCCGGCGGCACCTATGCCAGAAGCTTGCCGAACGCGGTTTCTTTCGGCGTAACAGTTCCGGATCGTGTACGCTTGTTCGGTTTTGAAAAGGGCGGCGCACATCAGGCCGACGAGTATGGCGATATCCCCAACCTGATGCGCAGCATTAAGGTTTATGTCCGCACCCTGATCGAAATTGACGACATTGTAGCAGATCTGTAAAAGACTTTGGAATGCCCCATATCCGCAATTTACGCATATGGGGCATTTTGTACAAATTTGTGTTGCGAATGAAAGAAAAAAATAGTATAATTCATTTATACCGTTT
>JBJEQT010000146.1:0-8607 GCA_051881895.1 Oscillospiraceae bacterium | reverse complement strand
TACTGGTTGACCCGCCGCTCCGACACTCCCCAGCGGCAGGATGCTTCCCGTATGGATATATAGCCCTTGACCCCGTTCATATCACACCTCTGTGAAAATACAATCTAACAGGATATATTATATACGAATAACCGTATTTTTTTCAAGAATTTGGAGTGATCCCTTCCTGAACTTTTTCTTTGGGTTTGGGAAAAACGCCGCAGACTTCTTTCAAAATCTGTGACGTTGGATATGCGAAAAAGGGATGCTGCCTTGCGGTAACATCCCTTTTATTGCTCGGTTATCCCATTATTGAGCTATCCTGTTTTCCCACCGACCTTAAAATCGTTGATTTTACCGATTCCTTGCTTGTTTTCTTATTTCAACGCTCTTAAAATTTGTTTATTTGGTGTAATTGTCAAAATAGCCCTGAACCAATACGATAGGCGTTCCTTTATCGCCGCTGCCAGAAGTCAGGTCGCACAGCGAACCAATCAGATCGGTCAGCCGGCGGGGAGTTGTCCCCTGGGAGACCATTTTCCCGGTCAAATCCTGATCCTTATTGCGGATATAATCGGAAATCGCGTCTTTCAGCTCCTGGCCGCTCAGATGAGCGAAATCATTGTCTGCCAAATATTTCAGCTTCACTTCGTTCGGCTGCCCTTCCAGGCCTTTGGTATACGCCGGAGAAACCACCGGATCTGCCAGTTCCCAGATTTTACCCACCGGATCCTTAAAAGCGCCATCGCCGTAAATCATGACCTCGACTTTTTTACCGCAAGCCTCGTAAATCAACTGCTGAATGCGCTCTACGACCGGAGCACAATCGCGCGGGAACAGCTTTACCTTTTCTTCTGTAGCCTTATTGCTTCCCAAAAGGCCATACTGTTCATTACAGCCGCTTCCGTCTACTGGATGGTTTAAAATCTCATCCAGGCACAGAACTTTTTCCGCTCCGGCGGCTTTCAGCAAGCGTTTGCTGCGGGCACGGGTATGAATATCACAGCAAAGCACGTTTTTCGTATACTGAAGAATCGTGCGGCAATCATTCGCCAGCACAATTTGCACCTCACATCCGCAAGAGGTAATCAGATCTTTATAATATTCGATATAGTCCACACCGGTGAACACATGCTTTTGGAACCCGAACAAATTTCGATATTCCTCTTCGGTGAGCACATCGCTCCAAGGATTGATCCCTTTTTCGTCCAGCCGGTCCAGATCGATCAGATGGTTGCCCACCTCATCCGACGGATAGCTCAGCATCAGCACCATTTTTTTCACGCCCATGGCGATGCCCCGCAGGCAGATGGCAAAACGGTTGCGGCTGAGGATCGGGAAGATCACGCCGAGAACACCATCCGGGAATTTGGCCTTCACGTCCGCCGCAATCTGTTTTGTCGTGGCATAATTCCCCTGCGCGCGGGCCACTACCGCCTCCGTTACCGCAATCACGTCCCGGTCTCCAATCGAAAACGAATCACTTTTCGCGGCGCTGAGTACGCTGTCTGCTACAATTTTTGCAATATCGTCCCCTTCACGGATGATGGGAGCGCGGATGCCGCGGGATACGGTTCCAACGAGTCTTTCCAAAATAGTCGACCTCCGTTCCTGTTTGAATCAGGAAAATAGAATTCATAAACAAATGTATTATACATGATTTGAGCGAATTCGTAAAGATTTTCTTTGTATCTATTCCCGCTTGCCAAAAACCTGTTCCTGCAGTTTTTGGGCGGTGGGCGTATCAGCTAGACCGCCGTCCGCTGTTTCTTTCAAAGAAACCGGCAGCATGTCGCCGATCCGTTTCATCGCTACAATCACTTCATCCGCAGGAATCGCGCTTTCGATACCCGCAAGGGCCAGCTCCGCCGCTACAAAAGCGTTTGCCGTGCCCATGGCATTTCGTTTGATGCAGGGGATCTCCACCAAGCCTGCCACCGGGTCGCAAACCAGTCCTAAAATGTTTTTCAGCGCAATGGCACAGGCATTGGAAACCTGCTGCGGCGTGCCGCCGGCCATTTCTGTCACAGCGGCGGCCGCCATTGCCGACGCGCTGCCGCATTCCGCCTGGCATCCTCCCTCCGCACCGGAAATACTGGCATTCTGGGCAATAACCATCCCAATGGCCGATGCCGTAAACAGCGCCCGGACAGCCGTATCCTCGCTGAGATGGTGCTCCTCCTGCATGGTAAGTACCGCTGCGGGGATGATTCCGCAGGAACCGGCGGTTGGCGCGGCAACGATCTTGCCCATCGCTGCGTTCAACTCGGAAACAGCCAGCGCTTTTACCATCGCTGAGCCAAACATCTGCCCACAGATATTTTTTCCGTCATCCACCGCGCATTTCATTTTAAAGGCTGCACCGCCGGTCAAGCCGCTGGTGGAACGCAGGTCCGGATAAGTACCGTCGATTACCGCCTGCCGCATGACCGCAAGGCTCTGGGCCATTGTATCATAAACCTGGTCGGTTGTTTGTTCCAGCTGCTGTGCCTGCTGTTCCAGAACCAAGTCTGAAATACGGCAATTCTGCAAAACAGCAGCCTGTACCAGACCGCTGACCGAAAGATAGTGAATCATTGCCAATCCTCCTTTTATTGGGGCGCCAGCACCGTGGAGCTGATGATATTGGGCAGACGCTCCAGCTCCTGGTTGATTCTGCCCGATACAGGCGAATCCACTTCCAACGTCATAACGGCAAGTCCGCCCTTTTGGCGCCGGCTAAGACGAAAACTGCCGATATTGATGTTTTGTCCCGCCAAAAATTGCGTAACGGATGCAATCGCTCCCGGCGTGTCATTGTGCAGGATGATAAAAGTGGTCGCCTCTCCGGAAATCTCCACCTCCATACCGTTGACTTTATGGATACGGATATTGCCCCCGCCAATCGACGCCCCTTCCAGCGAAACGGTTTTGCCGTCGGCGCCGGTAAGCGTAATCAGCGCGGTATTGGGATGAGCGCCATCAATATGTGTTGGGTAAAAAGAGATCTCCAATCCCCGTTCTTTCGCCACAGACAGGCTTTCCCGGATCCGGCTGTCGCTGGGTTCCATCCCCATGATACCGGCTGCCAGAGCCTTATCGGTACCGTGTCCCTTATAGGTTTTTGCAAAAGATCCGTGCAATCCGATTTCCGCTTTTACCGCATCTTCGCCCAGCAGCGCACCGGCAATCCTGCCAATTCGCACCGCACCGGCTGTATGGGAACTGGAGGGTCCGATCATGACCGGGCCAATGATATCAAAAACATTCATAATGAAGCTCCTTGCATGTCTGTCATTGTTTTTAGTATACTGCATCGAAAAACAAAAATCCAGAAAAAGAGCAATCCTGACACAAAAAATCCGGTTTCGCAAAAATTGTTGACAAGTCGGTTTAATGGTACTAAACTAAATTCAGCATTTAAGTTTAACGTTATGAAACCAAAAAGGAGCGGATCAAAATGGAAGATCATAAACTCGGCGCAATGGAAACCCGTTTTGCAGAGCTGATTTGGGCGCATGCACCTATTGCTTCCGGCGAATTGGTCAAAATATGCCAAAAAGAATTGGAGTGGAAAAAATCCACCACCTATACCATGCTGCGCCGCTTATGTCAGCGGGGCATTTTTCAAAATCAAGACGGATTGGTCTCTCCCCTTCTATCCAGAGAAGAATTTCAAGCGCTTCAAAGCGAAAAGTTTGTCGAAGATACGTTTCAGGGTTCTCTTCCGGCCTTTTTCGCCGCCTTTACCCGGCGCAAGAAGCTGACGGAGCAGGAAATACGGGAATTGGAAGCGCTGATTCATTCGGAACAGGAGGAAAAATGATGCTGCAAACGGTATTTTTAAAAATTCTGAACATGAGCCTAACCTCCGCCCTCGTCATTTTCCTGATTCTGGCCGCACGGATTTTTTTCCAAAAAGCGCCGAAACGATATGTCTATCTGTTCTGGAGTGTAGCTCTGTTTCGCCTTGTATGTCCGTTTTCTTTGGAAAGCGTCCTTAGTATTCTGCCCAGCTCCGAGGTCATTCCCCGGGAACTTCTCACTTCTGCCAACAGCTATGATTGGAGTATTCGCACCGGGTTTGCGGCAATCGACCAGGCGGTCAATCCCGTTTTGTATGATGCTTCGCCGTCCGCTCTCGTTTCCAACTTCACAATATTTTCCTGGATCTGGCTGGCCGGCGTGGCAGCGATGGCCGTTTACATCCTGTTCTCTCTGCTTCGGCTGCGGCGGACTGTAACCGGCGCTGTGCGGCTGCAGGACCGCATTTATTTGGCGGATCACATCGCTTCCCCTTTTGTGGCAGGTGTTTTCCGGCCCAAAATTTATCTTCCCTCCACACTCCCTGTGCAGGAACGCCAATATATCCTGCTGCACGAACAAGCCCATATCCGCCGTTTCGACTCTCTTTTCCGCGCGCTCGCTTTCATCGCGCTTTCTCTGCATTGGTTCAATCCCCTGGTGTGGGCCGCCTTTTATCTGAGCGGTCGGGATATGGAAATGGCCTGCGATGAAACGGTCATGCGCCAGATGGAAAAGGATATCCGCCAGGAATATGCCCAGTCGTTATTAGACCGGACGACCGGTAAAAGAATCGCGCCGGGGATCCCCCTGGCTTTTGGGGAGACAAATATCAAGGCGCGGATTCGCAACATCATGTCTTACCGAAAATCCAGCCGATGGGTTATCGCAGCGGCCATTGTGGTACTGGCGGCTTTGTGTATTGGCTTAGCGTTGAATCCGGCCAAATCGCAGAGGGCAGCCATCACCTTTCCCGCTTATCAGGACGGAAAGTCAGAATACAACGAAAGCATCTATAATGTTCGCCCGTTTACGCTGCATATCGATCTCCCAGACGGATGGTCTGCCGCTTTTCCTGCGCCGGAAGAAAGAGGCTCCTCCCCTGCCGGCTTTACGCCTGTTTATCTGATGGAAGGCAGCGCTGTAAAAGCGGTCATCAGCTACAATACATTTGAGCTGTACGAGGGCGATATCCCATTGGAAGACTTTTATAAAACCGTATATGCGCCTTTGCGGCTTGGCAGCCTGTACCACTGGGAGGATTACACGCCTATCGCCTCCTCCAAGACCACGGAAACCGCTTTGGCAACGGTCTGTTACAGCGAAGAAATGCAGGGGCAATCGGCCGCGTCCTGGCCACAAAGCACGACGCCGGGAATCCTTTTTTACGACAAGGAACGCCTTATTTATCTTGCAATTCAGTTTTCCGATTCATCCCTTTCCCTGGATCAGCTTCATGCCATGGCGCAAAGTGTCCGGATAACCGACGCCAAATAAAAAAACGCTCTGAAAAAGCAGCTGCGCTTTTCAGAGCGTTTTTTATTCATTTTGTTTTCGGCTAGACAAGTTCATCCAGGATTTGGAGCATCTCTTCTACCGTCGGCATGTCAATGCTGTTTTTCGCATAATGGGCATAAACAACGCTTCCATCCGGGTCCACAACAAACATAGCGGGCAGCTGCTGTTCATTGCCTTCATATTTTCCATGGACAAATCCCGCTTCTTTCACCTTTTGTCTTTTTGCCTCCAACTTGGCAATATCCTCCGGCGAAGTAGGCATCCGTTCTTCCTTGGTTGCCGTGGCCGGGATTTCCAGGGTACGGTAAATGACCTGGTCCTGATCGCAGATAATATGGTACGGCAGAGGGCTGTCCTTTAAGTCTTCCCGTACAACAGCCGGATCGCTTTGCATAACCACGTAAACCTGCGTACCTCTTTTTAAAAATTCATCATAATGGGCCGCAATCTGATGTACATCATAACGGCAGGTTGTGCATCCGATATAGCGCAGCACCCAAAAAACCGTGCGTCCCTCTCGCAGGACGGATTCTGTCGTCAGACCGCTTTGCGACTCCGTTTGAAAAGTGAATGCGGGCATTTTTTCTCCTACATGCAGTTTTGCCATCATGATCTCTCCTTTTATTTCGTTTTTTCATTCAAAAACAGAGATTTTAACCTCGTTTTTTGGACCTTTGCGCATCCCGTTTTTCAGTATAATCGATCAAAAAGAAAAAAACAATCCTTTTTTCATTGGCCTTTTGGTTGCAAATGCCAGCTTGCGGCAGTTATAATAAAGCTATCGCAAACAGAAAGAAGGCGCCGAATTTGAAAGGAATGATTGTTTCGCTTTCTCCGGTCGGGAGGTCTTGCTTTGTCTATTGTCCGCCCGGCTACGAGAATACGGAACTGCGATATCCGGTTGTTTATGCGTGCGGCGAACAAGCGGACAAAATGCTCCCGATTCTGGAAAAACTGGAATCCCGGTTTCAGAAAGGCCTTTCCCCGTTTCTGCTGGTGGGGATAGACGCCAACTGGGAACAGGATCTGACGCCTTGGCCTGCACCGGCCGCTTTCAGAGGATCAACGGACTTTACAGGCGGCGCCGGACAATATTTTCAGGATATGGCCACCCAAATCAAGCCTTTGGCAGACCAGCGTTTTCGAACCCTCCCCGACCCGGCGCACACCGCAATATGCGGCTACTCTCTCGGCGGGCTGGCAGCATTGTATGCGCTTTATCTTCGGCCGGAATTCGGGCTTGCTGCCAGCATATCCGGTTCTCTCTGGTATGAAGGCTGGGTATCCTTTATGGAAAAGAATCGGCCCGTACCCCCTCATGCGCAGGTATACCTCTCCTTAGGGCGCGGCGAGGAGAAGTCCCGCCATCCGCTGATGCGAACAATCGGAGATTGTACCCGCACTGCCCAAGCCCTTTTGTCAAAACAATTGGGATGTGATATCCCGCTTGTCTGGAGCGACGGTGGGCATTACACGCAAATCGACCAGCGAAAAGAACGGGCTTTGGCCTGGCTTGCCGTACAAATGGAAAAATCGTTTGACTAATCTCTTTTTGCATAAAAATGGCACAATATCCTTTCCCGAATATGGGAATCGCTCTGCAAAGAAACAACAGAAAAATAAAATTCGGAGCCTGACAAATCAGCGCTCCGAATTTTATTTTTCGTTGATTCTTTTGAATTTCCGGCGCAATGCCCGGTCTTTCCAACAACATGGATGCGCAAAAGCTGTTGCGCTATCATCAAAAGGCTTTCCCATAAAAAATCTCCGCCGGTTTGACAGCAAAATGTGTCATTTTTATAAAACAGCTTGATTCAGCAATCCCCGTTTTCCATCCAATGGCATGCCGCATCCCGCAAAGCAGATAGCGTATTTTCTGCTTTTCCCCAAATCACCTGATCCAGCAGATGGGCCAGACATTCTCCCAGCCGAGGACCGGAAAGCCCCAACGCCTTTAATTCCCGCCCGCCAATCGCCAGCTGCTCAGCACAAAAGCATTCTTTTTGTGATAAAACCCTTTCCAGCTCCTTTATCCGGCTGCGGCGAAAATGTTCCCTGTTTTCCAAAGCAAATCGGTAGTCAATCCAAAAACGGGCCAACGAGACTCCCAAATCCCGCAAAAGATATTTCATGGATACTGAAAGAGGCATGGACAAATCTTCTTTCCATCGCAGCAGCGCCTTCACTTCATCAGACAGTTTATTGCTCAGCCGCAGCCGAGAAAGCGCAGCCTCGGCCTCGTCGGAACCAGAAAGCAGAACCGCCAACCGGACAGACACTTCATTGCTCGCCCGGTCGATGCAAGCAGATAACGCTTTCCACTTTTCCTCATCCTCCCCGCATTCCGGCAAAAGCACGGCAAAAACCGGCCAAAACGCAGCGATAACCCTGCCGGCTCCAGGCTCCGTGAGCAAGCGGACCAATTCCGCCTGTATCCGTTCCGCGGAAATCTGCCGCAATCCTTCCCGGCAGGCAATCGCCGCCCGGGCTGTCTCCTCCTCCAGCTGCAAGCCATATGTCGCGACAAAACGCAGCCCCCGAAGAATTCGGAGAAAATCTTCTCGAAATCGCAGCGTCGGGTCTCCCACACAGCGCAGAATGCCTTCCGCCAGATCCTTGCGCCCGTTCCACGGATCAACCAGCCCTTTCTTGGGATGGTAGGCCATTGCGTTTACCGTAAAATCACGCCGGGCCAAATCCTGCGTTAAGTCCCGGACAAAAGCCACTGTGTCCGGATGGCGGCCATCCGAATAGCCGCTTTCGGTCCGATATGAGGTGATTTCATAAAGCTTCTTGTTTAAAATAACCCCGACTGTCCCATGGCGAAAACCAGACAACGATTGCTTCTCGTCAAAAAAGCACGCCGCAATCTCTTCCGGGAGCGCGCTAGTGCACAAATCCCAGTCTTTCGGCACGATACCCAGCAAAGCGTCCCGTACACACCCGCCTACCAGATATCCCTCGTATCCGCTTTTCTCCAGCCGGTCCAACAAATAGCAAACTTCTGCCGGAATCTCGATCATCTTTTCCCTCCCGGGACAAAAATACCCGTATCGTCTTTCTTCTGCCTTTTTTCGGTTTATCCATATGATACTTACGTCCCTATACCCCTGTCATATTTGTCAGCAAATTCCGCAGGGTTTCTTTCAGATGTTCCCGTTCCCGCCTGCCTTTTCGGGAAAAGGCTGAAACAAAATAGGTTGCACTCGCCGCCGATACCGTGCACAGGAGGGCCAAAAAAAGACAGGTCAGAAAAGACGCGCCCTTTCCTTCCCAAGCAAGCCAAAAAACCAGAAAGCTCACAGAAAAAAGGAAGAAGAGCGATAT
>JBJEQT010000145.1:0-36597 GCA_051881895.1 Oscillospiraceae bacterium | reverse complement strand
GCAAGGGGTGTTTTGGTCCGAGCGACCAAAACGATATCATAGCCTTTTTTGATTTGTTGTTCCAGCGGCAGAAACGCCGCCGTAATGATTCGTCTTGCCCTGTTTCGCTGCACCGCGTTTCCAACTTTTTTGGAAGCGGTAATACCGATTCTTGTTTCGTTTTTCCGATTTTTTACCACATAGGTAACCAGCAGAGGATGCGCCGCATATTTTCCCTTACTGTAAGCGCGGCGAAAATCACGGTTTTGATTGATTTTTGCAATCTTCATGATTTTGACCGCCCTTTCATGAAAACAAGCGCCTTTTGAAAAATTTTCAAAAGGCGCTTCGTCTTTGGTATACTCTTCCGGCCCGGCCGGAAAATACGGCACATAAAAAGAAAGACCACATATGCATGTGGTCAACCCTCTTTAGTAGGAGAGACGTGCTCTGCCTTTGGCTCTTCTGCGCGCCAAAACCTTACGCCCATTTCTGGTTGACATTCTCTTGCGAAAACCGTGTTCTTTTTTTCTCTGCAGCTTTTTGGGCTGATACGTTCTGAACATAAATGTCCCTCCTTTCGAGGCTAACCTTGCAAGAATATAGTATATCTTACCCGGACTTGTTATGTCAATATCAAAAACGAAAAAAACCGCCGCAAAGGAGGAAGAAATCCTTATTTTTAAAAAAATTTTTCTTTTTTCTTCCTCCCTTTTTTTCTTATTTCTTTTCTTTGACTTGTCAATGACAAATCTGCCAAATATACTATTATATATATAGATTCTTTCATCGGTGGAAAACCTTGAAAGTCTACCCTTTTTTGTGGTATAATTTGAGGGTAAATTTTTGTTTAAAAAAATTTTTTCCACCAAGATTCAGCCGTCTTTTCAATCTAAAACGAGGAGGTACCAATAACAGATGGAATCCCTGCAGGATATTTTAGATCTGGTCTTTCAAAAGTTACAGGAGACCATGAATCCCACTGCCTTTAAAGTATGGATCAAATGCCTGGAACCGGTACGGATGGAAGATTCCACCGTTTATTTGCAGGTACAGACTCAATTTATGCGGGATCAGATCTCACAAAAATACACCAGCCTTTTAGAAAACACTTTCGAAGAAGTAATCGGTTTTCCGGTCCATGTGGTGATTGATTACAAATTTAAGGACGAAAACGTTCCCATCAGAAAATCTGTTCCGGAGCCTCTTAACCGCCGGTATTCCCCTGAGGAAATTGCCAAAACCAGCGCCGGCGGCGATTATGAATATACCTTTAGCACTTTTATCGTAGGGCCCTCCAATAAGTTTGCCCATGCGGCTTCTCTCGCGGTGGCAACCAATCCCGCAGGCGCCTATAACCCGCTTTTTATCTATGGCGGCTCCGGGCTGGGAAAAACCCATCTTTTGTACGCCATTTCCAATGAGATCACCAAAAACAATCCCAACGCCAACGCCATCTATATTAAGGGCGAGGATTTTACCAACGAGCTGATTGAAGCCATTAAATCGGAAACGACCATTGCGTTCCACAATAAATATCGCCAGGCTGATATCCTGCTGGTGGATGATATCCAATTCATCGGCGGCAAGGACCAGACGCAGGAGGAATTTTTCCATACGTTTAATACCCTCTACCAGGCGGAAAAACAGATTGTTCTTACCTCCGACCGGCCTCCCAAAGAAATCAAAACCCTGGAAGACCGGCTTCGTACCCGCTTTGAATGGGGATTGCTGGCCGATATCCAGCCGCCGGATTTTGAGACCCGCATCGCTATCATCCAGCGAAAGGCGGAACTTTTGGATATCCATGTGCCGGACGAGGTGTGCGAATATATCGCCAACAAATTAAAAACCAATATCCGCCAACTGGAGGGTGTTGTCAAAAAATTAAAAGCGTACAAGCTTTTGGCCGGAACGCCTCCGTCGGTCCTGATCGCGCAAAATGCCATTCGAGAAGTGCTCAATGACCAGCAGCCGGTTCCGGTAACGGTAGAGCGCATTATTGCGGAAGTTGGACGCACCTGCGGGGTAACGCCGCAGGATATCCGCTCCAATAAGCGGTCCGCCACCATTTCTTCCGCGCGGCAGGTCTCCATCTACATTGTGAGGGAAATCACCCAGATGTCCATGGCCGCCATCGGCGAGGAATTTGGCGGGCGTGACCACTCGACAATTGTTTATGCCATCCAGCAGGTGGAAAAAAATATGAAAGCGGATTTTCGTTACCGGGAAATGGTAGAGGATATCGTCAAAAATATTCAAAATACCTGATTTTCCATCCTTTCCACCATTCCACAATCCACCAAAAGGGGAAAACTTTTTAAAGATGCGGTTTTTTTCCCCATTTTCAACAGAGTTTTCCACATTTTCTAAACTTTAAACCTTTTCTTTTGTTTAATCTTTTTCCGGTTCTTTTTTCTTTGCACAATTTCACATTTTATTCACGTTGCCTTTCACCTGAAAAAATCCGGACAAACCCTTTGTAGAAAAGCCTTTTGGGACTGTTTTCACAAATCCACGGCCCCTACTACTAAGACTAAATTTTATTTCTTTCTTTTTCTTTTTTGATTTCGATTTTTTGATCTGTTGAAAAAAGGAGTGTGACTTCATTGAAGTTCAGTTGTTCCCGTCCTGATTTATATGAAATCGTTTCCAATGTTTCCCGCGCCGTTTCCGGGAAAACCTCTTTGGCTGTTCTGGAAGGCATTTTAATCCGCGCGAAGGGAGACACTCTTTCCTTTTTGGGCTATGATTTGGATTTGGGAATTTCCGCCCAAATGAGCGCCCGGGTAGAAGAGGAAGGGGAAATCGTCCTGTCGGCAAAGCTTTTTGTCGATATGATGCGCCGGATGAACGGAGACACCGTTTTTATCAGCACCGATGAAAAATACCTGACCCAAATCAAAAGCGGCGAAACGGAATTCACGATCCTTGGCATTCCGTCGGACGAATTTCCGGAAGTGCCGTCGGTGCAGGAGGAACAGTCGATCAGCCTGCCCCAGCACCTTTTAAAAAGCATGATCGACCAGACCTTGTTCGCCATCTCCACCAATGATTCCAAACCGGTGCACACCGGGTCTTTGTTCCAGCTGGAGGACGGGGAACTTCGGGTGGTGTCGGTAGACGGATTTCGCCTGGCCCTTCGGCGGGAAAAAGTATCTGCCGAAGGAAATACCCAATTTATTATCCCCGGCAAAACCCTTTCAGAGATGAGCAAGCTTCTCTGCGATGAAGGGGAGGAAGAAACCCGGCTGTACCTGTCCCGCAAACATGTGGTGGTGCAGATTGGAAGATATAAAGTGATTTCCCGCCTTCTGGAAGGGGAATTTCTTGATTATAAAGCGGCGATTCCGGCGGGAAGCAACACCACTGTCACGGTGGGAGTCCGCCCGCTGATCGACAGTATTGAAAGAACTTCCCTTTTGATTTCAGACCGTCTGAAAAGCCCTCTGCGGATCCATTTCGGAGAAGATCAGATCAAAATGTCCTGTTCCACCGCCATCGGAAAAGCATATGACCAGCTGGCGTGCCAGCTGGAAGGGGATGAAGTGGAAATCGGATTTAACAACCGCTATATGCTCGAAGCGCTGCGCGCCACCGGCTGCGATAAGGTAAATCTTTTGATCAGCGGACCGCTGGCTCCCATGAAAATGGTACCGCTGGAGGGAGACAGCTTTTTGTTTTTGATTTTGCCGGTGCGTTTAAAAAGCGAAGCGTAATAAAAAAACAGATGCCCCATCGGGCGGAAAGCAGGAAAAAATGGCAGAAGTTCGTGTTTTTCCCATTCGGACCGAATGGATCCGGCTGGATCAATTTTTAAAATATTGCGGACTGGCTGAAACCGGGGGCCATGCCAAGGAAATCGTGGCGGAAGGGGTTGTTTCGGTCAATGGGGAAATTTGTACCGCCCGTGGGAAAAAACTTTACCCCGGCGACCGGGTACAGATCGATCAATATGACCTAGAGGTTGGTCCCTGTGAGAATTAGCCGGCTGAATCTGGAAAATTTCCGGAATATGGAGTCTTTATCCGTTTTTCCTTGTGAAACGGTCAATATCATCTACGGGGACAACGCCCAGGGTAAAACCAACCTGCTGGAAGCGATTTGGCTTTTATCCGGCGCCAAAAGCTTTCGCGGCGCGAAAGATGCGGAGTTTGTCCGTTTTGGGGAGAGCCGCGCGGTCATTGAATCGGAATTTTTCTGTGACGGGCGCCAGCAAACGTCGAAAATACAGATGGAAGGAAAAAAAACCGCCTGGCTCAACGACATCAAAAAGGATTCGGTCACCGCGTTCGCTGGAATTTTTACTGCCGTGGTCTTTTCCCCGTCCCATTTAAGCCTGGTCAAGGACGGGCCGGCCGGCCGGCGTAAATTTTTGGATACTTCCATCTGCCAGATTACCCCCCGCTATATCGGCATCATCGGCCAGTACCAGCGGATCCTGCTGCAGCGCAATACGCTGCTTAAGGATATCTCCTATGCGCCGCCGTTATTGGATACGCTGGATATTTGGGATGAAAAGCTGGCGGCTTTGGGTGGGGCGATCATCCGGATGCGGATGGAATATACCCGGCGGCTCCAACAAGAAACAGCGGATATTTACAAAGGAATTTCCATGGAGCGGGAAACATTTTCCCTTTCCTATCGTCCGTTTGGAATGGATGTTTCCCAGGGGCAGAAGCAGGAAGAGATCACCGCGCAGCTAAAAGAAAAAATCATGAAAAACCGAGCGGAGGATCTGCGAAGCGGTTCCACCGGTATTGGCCCTCACCGGGACGATTTGGAAATTACCATTAACGGACGCAGCGTCAGAGCGTTCGGCTCCCAGGGTCAGCAGCGCAGCTCTGTTTTAGCGCTGAAATTGGCGGAAAGCCGCTGTATCGGCGAGATTCTCGGGGAGCGTCCGGTTATTTTGCTGGACGATGTCATGAGCGAGCTGGACCAGAGCCGGCGGGAATATCTGCTGAATCATCTCACCGGGAGCCAGATTTTCATCACCTGCTGTGATAAGGGTTATTTTTCCCGATTGGAGCAGGGACGCGTATTCAAGATGGAAAAAGGACAGCTGGAACAGGAATAAAGGAAGGTGTCTTCTTGTATCTGCATTTAGGGCAAAATGTCGTGGTCCGCACGGCTACGATTATCGGCATTTTTGATATTGAAAACACATCGATGAGCAGGCTCACCCGGCATTACCTTGCACAGGCTGAGAAAAACGGCCGGGTGGTCAATGTATCGCCGGAATTGCCGAAATCCTTCATCGTCTGTGAAGACCGAAAAAAAGTTACGGTCTATATCTCACAGATATCCCCCGCGACCCTTCGCAAGAGGACCGGATTTATGGCGGGGATTTCCAATCTGTGACAAGTACCCGGTTTTCGGGTTTTCATATTGTCTTTTTGACCGAATAAGAATCCTGTTTGGAGGGAAACAATTTGGAACAAAACAATTTGGATCAAAATAATCAAGCGCAAAAATATGATGAAAACGATATTCAGGTATTGGAGGGGCTGGAAGCGGTCCGGAAACGGCCGGGTATGTATATCGGTTCTACCGGCCCGCGGGGACTGCATCATCTTGTGTACGAGATCGTCGACAACGCCATCGACGAGGCGCTGGCGGGCTACTGCGACCTGATTACCGTTGAGATTTTAAAAGGCAACGTCATCCGTGTAACCGATAACGGGCGAGGCATTCCGGTTGGAATCCATCCCAAAATGGGAATCCCGGCGGTGACGGTGGTCTATACCATCCTGCACGCCGGCGGTAAATTCGGCGGTTCCGGATATAAGGTATCCGGCGGCCTGCATGGGGTAGGCGCCTCGGTTGTTAACGCGCTGTCTACCTGGCTGGAAGTAAAGGTGTCCGACGGGCAGCATGTCCATTATCAGAAGTTCCAGCGCGGTGTTCCGGTGGCGGATCTGAAGATCATCGGCGACACCGATCAAACAGGAACGGAAGTGGTTTTCTCTCCGGACCCGGAAATTTTTGAAGAATTGGAATACGATTATGAAACGCTTCTGGCCCGGCTGCGGGAACAGGCTTTCCTCAATGCCGGCGTGCGTATCCTGCTGCGTGATCTGCGGGGCGAAGAGATCATCGAAAACGATTTGTGCTATGAGGGAGGAATCCGCTCTTTCGTAGAATATATCCATAAACGCAAGGGATTGGAGATCCTCCATCCCCAGGTGATTTACCTGTCCGGCTCCAAAGGAACCACGACCGCAGAAATCGCCATGCAGTATAACGAAAGCTATAACGAAGTGGTCATGTCCTTCGCCAATGATATCCATACGATAGAGGGCGGAACCCATGAGCAGGGATTTAAAGCGGCTTTGACAAGGGTATTCAACGAGTATGCCCGCCGCCATAACTTTTTGAGGGAAAGCGACAAAAATCTCACCGGTGAAGACGTTCGGGAGGGCTTGACCGCCATTATCTCGGTCAAATTGGAAAACGCCCAGTTCGAAGGGCAGACCAAGGCGAAACTGGGAAATACCGACGTGCGGACGCTGGTGGACGGCATCGTTTATGAAAAGCTTGGGACCTTTTTTGAAGAAAACCCCGCAGTGGCAAAAATGATCTTTGAAAAATCCCTCAACGCGGCCCGCGCCCGGGAAGCGGCCCGGAAAGCCCGGGAGCTGACCCGGCGCAAATCGGTGCTGGAAGGCAGCCAGCTGCCCGGCAAACTGGCGGACTGCTCCGACCGCGACAATACCTATACGGAAATTTACATCGTGGAGGGAGACTCCGCAGGCGGCTCCGCCAAGCAGGGCCGGGACCGGCGGTTCCAGGCAATCCTGCCTTTGTGGGGCAAGATGCTCAATGTGGAAAAGGCCCGGATCGACAAGGTGTACGGCAATGATAAGCTCATGCCGGTCATCACCGCCTTGGGATGCGGCATCGGGCAGGATTTTGATGTGAGCAAGATCCGTTACGGAAAGGTCATCATCATGGCCGATGCGGATGTGGACGGCTCCCATATCCGAACGCTGCTTTTGACTTTCTTCTTCCGGTTTATGCGTCCTTTGATCGAAGAAGGGCATGTTTATCTGGCACAGCCGCCTTTGTACAAGATATCCCGCGGAAAAAAAGTCCGCTATGCTTATACGGATGAGGAGCGGGACGAGGCGGTAAAAGAATTGTACGGCGACGAGGATGTGAAAAAAGATATCCAGCGCTATAAAGGCCTTGGTGAGATGGATCCGGAGCAGCTGTGGGAAACGACAATGAATCCGGAGACCCGTATCATGAAACGGGTGGAGATGGAGGACGCGGTCCGTGCCGACGAAATCTTTACCATTCTGATGGGCGATAAGGTCGGCCCCCGCCGGGAATTTATCGAGGCAAACGCAAAATACGTTGAAAATCTGGATATTTAACGCCGAATGAGCTGATTTGAAATGCCATTCGGGGAAAATCCCCGATTTTGGAGGAATTAGATGGAAAAACCGGCGCATATCCTGTCTTTTTCGATGAGCTATCCGCAGTATCGGGATTATTATTTATATCGCATCAGCACTAGCTCCCGCCGGCCGGTATGGATGACGCCGGAATTGTTTTTGGCAGCCGGGATTTTAACTGCTGCCATCTCTTTAATCTGCCGTACGGTGTTTTCAGCCGGCTTTTTGCCCCTGCTTTCGACGGTTACTGAGGTCGTTTCCATTTTATGCGTCGGCGCTTATTTTGCCGTTCGGCTGGGGTGGCTTTTCCATATCCGGCGCAAAGCGCGTCGGCAATACCGCCTGGACAGGCTGGGAAAGCAGAAAACGCAGATTCGGCTGTATGAAGATTTTTTTACGGTCCACTATCCCGCGGCGTCGCTCGATTGTTTTTACAAAGAAATCCGCTCGATGGACCGAACGCAGCGGCTGACGGTCCTTCGGCTCCAAAACGGGGCACAGGTCCCGGTCCCAAATGAGCAGTGGACGCCGCAGATCGCCGCGTTTTTCCTGGAGAAGATGCAAACAAAAACAACCGGGCAGAAATTTTAATTTTACAGACGCACAAAGCTTTTATAGAAAACGAAAAATCCCCCGGATTTTTCGGACCAAAGGGTGATTAGAAATGAATGAAGATTTAAACAGAGTCATACAGGTCGACCTGGAAAAGGAGATGAAGGAGTCTTACCTCGCCTATTCCATGTCGGTCATCGTGGGCCGCGCCCTGCCGGACGTGCGGGACGGTTTGAAACCGGTTCACCGGCGCATTTTGTACACCATGTATGAAAACGGACTGTCTCCGGATAAGGCGTACCGAAAGTCCGCCGATACCGTCGGTTCAGTGCTGGGCCGGTATCATCCCCACGGCGACGCCTCGGTTTATGACGCGATGGTGCGCCTGGCGCAGGATTTTTCCATGCGCTATCCGCTGGTGGACGGCCACGGTAACTTTGGCTCGGTAGATGGCGACCCCGCGGCGGCCTATCGGTATACGGAAGCGAGAATGAGCAAAATCGCTATGGCGATGCTTACGGATATCGATAAGGATACCGTGGACTTTATGCCCAACTACGACGATCACCTGCAGGAGCCAGTGATGCTGCCGTCCCGCTTTCCAAACCTTTTGGTCAACGGCTCTACCGGTATCGCGGTGGGCATGGCCACCAATATCCCGCCCCATAATCTTGGCGAGGTAGTGGACGCGGCTTGCTGCATGATCGACAATCCGGACGCGACGCTGGATGAATTGATGGAGCATTTGAAAGGGCCGGACTTTCCAACCGGCGGCATCATTATGGGCCGCGCGGGAATCCGCGCCGCTTACGCCACCGGCCGGGGAAAAATCACCCTGCGGGCAAAAGCGGAGGTGGAGGAACATAAAAACCGCATGCGCATTGTGGTGACCGAGATCCCGTATATGGTCAACAAAGCGCGGCTGATCGAAAGCATTGCGGGACTGGTCAAGGATAAACGGATCGACGGCATCAGCGATCTGCGGGATGAGTCTGACCGGGACGGCATGCGCATCGTGATCGAATTAAAGCGGGATGCCAACGCCCAGGTGGTACTCAACCGCCTGTACACCTTCAGCCAGCTGCAGGAGACGGTGGGCGTGATCATGCTGGCCATCGACGGCAAGCAGCCCAAGGTCATGACGCTGCAGGAAATTCTGCGCAGCTATCTGGATTTCCAATTCCAGGTCATCACCCGCCGGACCCGCTATGAACTGAAAAAAGCCAAAGAGCGCGAACATATTTTGGAAGGCCTCAAAATCGCGCTGGACTATATAGACGAGGTTATCAAAATCATCCGGGCTTCCAAAGACCAGCCTGCCTCCAAAGCGGCGCTGATCGAGCGGTTTGGCTTGTCCGACGCGCAGGCCGCCGCTATTGTGGCCATGCGTTTGGGCCAGTTGTCCGGTTTGGAACGAGCGAAAATCGAGGATGAGTTGGCGGCGATTCTGGCCAAGGTCGCGGATCTGGAGGATATTCTTTCCCACGATAACCGGGTCTATGCCATTGTAAAAGAAGAACTCACCGCGCTGAAAGCCAAATTCGGCGATGAGCGCCGCACCGAGATCCAGACGGTTTCCGGCGAGGTGGATATTGAAGATCTGATCCCGGTGGAGGACTGCGTGGTCACCCTGACCCATTTCGGCTATGTCAAACGGCAGCCGGCAGATGTGTATAAGACGCAGAAGCGCGGCGGACGGGGTATTTCCGGCATGACCCGGCGGGAAGAAGATGTGGTAGAAGACTTGTTTGTCTCTTCCTCTCACGATTATCTGTGTTTCTTTACCAACCGCGGGCGTCTGTTCCGCTTAAAATGTTATGAGATCCCCGAAAGCTCCCGGACAGGGCGCGGTACCAACATCGTGAATCTGCTGCCGCTGGAGCAGGAAGAAAAGGTCAGTGCCGTTTTGAAGGTGTCCGATTTTGCTGATGACCGGTTTTTGGTGATGGTAACCAAAAAAGGCATTATCAAACGCACCGAGCTTTCGGCTTACCGAAATGTCCGCAAGTCAGGATTGATCGCCATCAGCCTGGATGACGACGATGAACTGGCCTGGGTACGGGAGACTTCCGGCGCCAGCGAGCTTTTGATTGCCACCCGCAATGGTATGGCGATCCGCTTTAACGAAAGCGACGCCCGCCCGCTGGGACGTACCGCCCGCGGCGTGAAATCCATCCAGCTGGAGGATGGCGATGAAGTGGTCGGCATGGCCCGGGTGAAAGAGGGCGCAACGCTTTTGACCGTGACCGAAAAAGGCTCTGGCCGCCGTACCAGCTTTGACCAGTACCGGCTGCAAAGCAGAGGCGGAAAAGGCATCCGCAACTACAAAGTCAGCGAAGAAAAGGGCCTGGTGGCGGCCGTGAGAGCGGTAACGCCGGAAGACGACGTCATCATGATCACCGACGACGGCATTATCATCCGCATCAGCTCGGACGATGTTACCCAGCAGTCCCGCTACGGAAGCGGCGTTCGGGTCATGCGGGTACCGGAGGGCGGCCGAATCGTGACGCTGGCCCGGGTGCCGAAAGAGGAAGACGCAGGCGAGGAGGAGAATGTGCCGTCTGACCTTTTGGAAGGCGAAAATTCCCCTATTGCGGCGGCGGAATCCACCCCGGGAATGGAGGAAAAGCTGGCTCGGGCGGTCCAGGATTTTGCTGATTTTGCCATCGAACAGCAAAGAGAAGAGCCGACAGAAGAAGAGAACTGATGCTTTTGTAAAATCAAAAAGCGGAGCGGAAAAAAATACGCTCCGCTTTTTTCCACATCAGCGGGAAAACCGGGGGAAAATCAAAGGATCATGGCGGCCAGCAGCATCTCGATCAGCCGGGCATAGATCGGCTCCAGTTCGGTAATAGGAAGCGGATTTTTGCCGCGGCCGATCTCGATGGTAAAGCCCGGCCGATGCAATTCTTCGATAAACCAGTCCTTGAGCCCGCCGTGGCTGGCGGTGCCGGTGGGGCGGGATAAGGCGTATCCGCTGGCGGAAGCCAGCACCTGGGCGATCAGCGGGGAACGGGGCGGCGTATGTTCCCCGTATTGGTAATAAATTTCTTCTCCCTGGGAATGAAAGGCGTATAGCTGCCGCACCGGCTGAGCGCGGATAAACCGGCAGATCGCCCGCGTTTCCGGTTCGCTTTCCGGCCGCTCGCCGCCGTATTTCCCCGGCCCCGGCCCCAGGATGCCTGCTTCGCGTTGTGCCTGTTTGCAAAGGGTAAAGCCCGCGTTAAAATTATGATTGAGGTCTATCCCCCGGGCGTTTGCCTGCCAATGGGAAAAATCCCCGCCGCACAAAGCGGTGATATACCGCTCCATCCCCGGCGCGCCGGCAGCCCCTTCCAGCGCGATGGAAATGCCGTCGGGGTTCAGGGCGGGCACCACCACCAGTCCCTGATGTTCCAACGCTTTTTTGATTTGGATATCCGCAAGAGGACGATTTTGTGCTATACTAGAAAATAAGTCATCCAGAAACCGGAACAGCAGCAAAACGCCCAGCCATTCCTGGCCGTGAACGCCGCCGACAAACAGGGAAAAACGCCGGGGATTCCCCAGGCGGACAGCATATATCCCACGGCCCAGCAGCGAACGGCCGATGGGAAAGACGGCGGCATTTCGCCCGTCGCAAAAAGCCTGGTAAGAGCGCATTTTCTCCCGGATGCGGGGAAAAGCGGGCGGCATGGTATAAAAAGGTTCCATCAAAGCGATCACCTCACAGCATTTTCGTTTTACTATATGTGCCGAACAAGGCTTGATATTTCAAAAGAACGACACAAACAAGCTGTTTTGGGCAGTTTTTCTGCAAGAGAGGAGAGAATGTTATGTCTCATACCGAGAAAACCATTGACTCTACCCGCATTTTTGAGGGGAAAGTCGTCCGCCTGCGCCGGGATACGGTGGAGCTGGAAAACGGCAAGCAGACTTTCCGGGAGGTGATCGACCATCCGGGCGGCGTCAGTATTCTGGCAATGGACGAGAATGAAAAGATCTTTTTTGTCCGGCAGTTTCGCTATCCGTTCGGCAGGATGCTGCTGGAACTGCCCGCGGGCAAGCTGGAACCGGGAGAGGACCCGGCCGACAGCGGACGTCGGGAGCTGCGGGAGGAAACCGGATGCACCGCCGGACGGTTTGTTTCGATGGGACAACTGATTCCCACCTGCGCTTATGACACCGAAGTAATCCATCTGTTTTTTGCCTCGGATTTGACCTTTGGAAAACAGGATCTGGATGAGAATGAGTTTTTGTCGGTGGAGCGCTATACGCTGGACGAGGCGCTGCAGATGGTGCTGGACGGCGAGATCATTGACGCAAAAACCCAAATCGGGCTGTTAAAATATCAGGCACTGCGCAACGCGGGCCGCATTTGAAAATTGTTTGTTGCGAGAGGTAACTATGGAAAAAAGACAATCGTTTGCGCTCGGGAAAAAAGACTGGGCTGTCATCGGCGCGCTGCTGCTGCTGGCCGCCGGCTGCTGGATTGCTTACCGGCTCGCCTATCAGCCGCCCAAAGAGCAGAATCTGGCGGTCATTATGGTTGACGGCAAAGAGGTGATACGGCTGAATTTGCTGGAAGAAGAGGACCGTATCTTTTCTTTGCAGGAGGATTATGGGGTTCCGGTGTCTTTTCAGATCGAAAACCACAAAATCCGTTTTGTGCAGGTCACCTGTCCCGATCATATTTGTGAAAACGCTGGATTTTTATCCATGGAGGGGCAAAGCGCGGTATGCATGCCAAACCGCACTTCTTTAAGCATTTACGGGGAAGACAGCTGATGCCGTTACGGTAGATAAAATTTGTATTTTTAGCCAAAAAAACAGGTAAAAATAGAGTGAAAATGTGGAATTTTCATTTCTCTATTTCGCTTTGACAGAAAAAGTGCTACAATATATCCTGATTAGGTGTATTTCGTCAAAAAGGATGAAAAATGGCAATGAAAAAAAGAGGAACGGTTTTCATGGTCGCTTCCGGAAAGGGCGGGGTGGGAAAATCCTGCCTGACGGTTACGATCGGACGGGAATTGGCCCGCCTGGGGCAAAAGACCCTGCTGATTGAAATGGAGCTTGGCCTTGGCGTGTTTGACCTGATGATGGACCTGGAACGGGGCGTATGCTGCCTTTCCGATTTTTTGTCCGGCCGGTGCGCGGCAAAAGATTGTATCCTGCCGGTACCGGACGAGCCCGGTCTGTGGGCGGCCTTGGCACCCAATGAACGGGATTTTTTCTATGATCCGGCGGTGTTCGCAGAAAAAACGAATGAGTTGGCCGGATCTTTTGATTTTATCCTGATCGAAACACCTCCAGGCTTCGGCCCGTGGTTTGAAGCGGCGCAATGCGCGGCAGACGCGGCGATGATCGTTGCAACGCCGGATCTTCCCTGCCTGCGGGATGCGCGCGCGGTGTCGGACCGGCTGGACGAACAGCCGCGGATCCGTCAGTGGCTGGTGATCAACCGGCTGGATGTAAAACGATTTTTCCGGCGCCGGCCGATCCCCCATTTGGATTTTGCCATTGATATGGTCGGGGCGCAGTTGTTGGGAGTTGTGCCGGAAGATTTGGAGATCTCTTATTGCCTGAGCGGGGGAACGGCTTTGCCGCAGCAAAATGGCGCAAGGGCTGCCTGCCGCAATATTGCTTTACGGCTTTTGGGACAAACAGTGGAATTGGGCGTATAAAAACAGAGAAAGGATGATCTACAGTGACGATCGCATTGACGGCGCACGACGCAAAAAAAGAATTGATGGTCCAATTTTGCATTGCTTATTGCGGTATTTTGAGCCATCATACTTTGTGCGGCACCGGGACGACCTGCAAAATGGTGTCAGAGGCAACCGGTTTGGAAATTGCCCGCTTTTTAAGTGGGGAGCAGGGCGGCGATCAGCAGATCGCGGCGCGGATCGCCTGTAACGAGATCGACCTGCTTTTGTTTTTCCGGGACCCGCTGACCCAAAAAGAGGCGGAGAGCGACCGGGCGCAGCTTTTGCGGCTGTGCGACGTGCATAATATCCCGGTGGCGACCAATATCGCCACAGCGGAAGCGCTGATCCACGCGCTGGAACGCGGCGATTTGGATTGGCGTAATATCGTCCACGCGGGATAAAAGGGCAGAAAAAAGATTTTTCTGATTTTTCCCTTGCCAAAAGGGGAAAATCGTATTATAATCTAAAATCAATCCGGCAGCGAAAAGCGCCGGTAAAAACAGAACAAATGCGGATTCGACGGGAAATTTCCGCCAAAGCCGGCACAGAGAGGCGCCTCTTAGGCTGGAAGGGCGCTGCCAACGGCAGGAGGAAACAGACACCCGCTCGGCAGGCAGGGGGAACGTTCCGGCTGCGGAACCGGTAGTCCTGCCCGTAAGGCCGGCGTTAACGGTTTTAAGCGGGGGGCGCCGAAAGGGCCCTCAACAAGGGTGGTACCGCGGATATACTCCGTCCCTTCCGGCGTGGGAGGGACGGAGTTTTTGTTTTTCGGTCCGATTTTGAAACAGAAGGATGAGACCGCTTTTGGCGGACGGCAAAAAGAAGGAGGAGCAAAGATGGCGATTTTAACCAAAGGGCCCAGAGGCACCCAGGATGTACTGCCTGCCCAAAGTTATAAATGGCAGTATCTGGAGAAAAAAGTAATGGAGATCGCGGGGCTGTACGGCTTCCGGGAGATCCGCGTTCCCACTTTTGAGCATACGGAGCTGTTTAACCGCTCGGTGGGGGATACCACCGACGTGGTACAGAAGGAAATGTACACCTTTGAGGACAAGGGCGGCCGGTCCATCACCCTGCGGCCGGAAGGGACCGCCGGTACCCTGCGAAGCGCCATCGAACACGGGCTTTTGGGCGATGCGCTTCCGGTAAAGGCGGCGTATCTGCTGTCTGCGTTCCGGTATGAGAAACCCCAGGCGGGCCGCCTGCGGGAATTCCATCAGTTCGGCGTGGAGATGCTTGGCTCTCCCGCCGCCGCCAGCGACGCGGAAGTGATCTCCATGGTGTTTCACATGTTCCGGGAGCTGGGGATCGAAGCGCAGCTGGAGTTAAACTCCATCGGCTGCCCCACCTGCCGGGCCAGATATCAAAAGGCGCTGCACGACCATTTTGCCGCCCGCCGGGAGGAGCTGTGCGATACCTGCAAAGACCGGTTGGAGCGCAATCCCATGCGGCTTTTGGATTGCAAAAGCCCCATTTGCCAGCAGATCGGCGAAGGCGCGCCCATGATGCTGGACTTTTTGTGCGAGGAATGTACCGACCACTTTACGCAGGTCAAGGCCCGGCTGGACGCGATGGGGATCCCTTATGTCATCAACCCCAAAATCGTCCGTGGGCTGGATTATTACACCAAAACCGTATTTGAATTCGTCACCGATAAAATCGGCGCCCAGAGCACCATCTGTGCCGGCGGCCGGTATGACGGGCTTATCGAACAACTGGGCGGCCCGTCGCTGCCCGGAATCGGCTTTGCCATGGGATTGGAGCGTATCCTCATGACCATGGAGGCCTGCGGCAGCCCCTTCCCGGGCCAGCCGGAGTGCATGGCGTTCATCGGCAGCATGGGCGACGCGGCAGGCGCCAAGGCGGCGCAGCTGGTTGATTCGCTGCGGGTCGAAGGGTTCTGGGCCGAGTGCGACACCATGGGCCGGTCGGTCAAGGCGCAGATGAAGTTCGCCAACAAGCTGGGCGCACGCTTCTCCGCGATCATTGGCGACAGCGAACTGGAAGCGGGAACGGTGAAGCTGAAAAAGATGGACGACGGCACTGTCACCGAGATCCGGCTGAATGCAAATCCGTCGGAGCCGGACAGCCTGGTGCAGGCGATTTACGCAAGCCGCCTGGAAGACGTGGCCGGCGCGCTGAAAGCGGAATAAAACCGAGGGTCAGATCCCCGAAAAAGATAGGAGTATGATGATCATGATGCAGTCAAGAACCCATACCTGCGGCCAGCTGCGGCTGGAGCACGCGGGCCAGACCGTGACGCTGGCGGGATTTATGGAAAATGTCCGTGAGGTGGGCGGAAGCCTGGCTTTCGTTGTCCTGCGCGATTTTTACGGCACCACCCAGCTGGTGGTGGAGGACGCCGAGCTTCTGGCGCTGGTCAAAGGCCTCAATAAGGAAACGACCCTGCAGGTCACCGGCGTTGTGCGGGAGCGTTCCAGCAAAAACCCCAAGCAGCCTACCGGCGACATCGAAGTGGTTCCCTCCCAGATCAAGGTGCTGGGCCGCTGCCGCCACAACGAGCTTCCCTTTGAGATCAACCGCAGCCGTGAGGCGGACGAGACCCAGCGGCTGCGCTACCGTTATCTGGATCTGCGCAACCCGGCCATCAAACAGAATATCGTTTTGCGCTGCAACGTGGTCGCCGCTTTGCGCAAAGCCATGATGGAGCACGATTTTCTGGAAATCACCACCCCGATTCTGACCGCGTCTTCTCCCGAGGGCGCCCGGGACTATCTGGTGCCGGCCCGTAAGCATCCGGGGATGTTTTACGCGCTGCCCCAGGCCCCGCAGCAGTTTAAACAGCTTTTGATGACCTCCGGTTTTGACCGCTATTTCCAGATCGCGCCCTGTTTTCGGGATGAAGACGCCCGGGGCGACCGCTCCCCCGGCGAATTCTATCAGCTGGACATGGAAATGGCTTTCGCCACCCAGGAAGATGTGTTCTCGGTGATCGAGGATGTGTTCCCGCCGATTTTCGCCAAATACGGCACCTACAATATCGCTTCCAAAGCGCCGTTCCGGCGCATCTCGTTTAATGACGCCATGGAGACCTACGGTTCGGACAAGCCTGACCTGCGCATTGATTTGACCGTGCAGGACGCGACGGAGCTGCTGTCCGGCTGCGGCTTCGGGCCTTTTGAGGGCAACGTGGTCAAGGCCATCGTGGTCACCGATTTCACCGGCACCCGCAAACAGATCGACGGGTTGTGCGCCGAGGTGGAGGTTCAGTCCGGCAACAAAGGATACTGGTTCCGCTACGACGAAAACGGAGAGATCGTCGGCGGTATCGCCAAGTTTGTGGCGCCCATCAAGGATGAGGTCGTAAAGGCGCTGGGCCTTGTCCCCGGCTGCTTTGTGGGACTTACCGCAGGCAAAAAGCTGGCCGCCCAGAAAACCGCCGGTGTATTCCGCAACAAGCTGGGTGCGTTTTGCCCCAACCATATGGATAAAGAAAAATACGAGTTCTGCTGGATCGTGGATTTCCCCATGTATGAGATCGGCGAGGAAAGCGGCGAGCTGGAATTCTGCCACAATCCTTTCTCCATGCCTTCCGGCGGACTGGAAGTGCTGGAAAAAGCGCATAACGGCGAGATCGATCCGCTGAGCATCACCGCCGACCAGTACGATTTGGTCGTCAACGGGGTAGAGCTTTCCTCCGGCGCGGTGAGAAACCATGATCCGGAAATCATGATCCGGGCATTCGAGCTGGTAGGCCTGGGTGAAGAGGATGTCAAATCCAAATTCCCGGCCATGTATAACGCCTTTACCTACGGCGCGCCGCCCCATGCAGGCATCGCCCCCGGTGTGGACCGGATCGTGATGCTCTTGGCCGGCGAGGAGTCCATCCGGGAGATCATCCCCTTCCCCATGAATAAAAACGCCCAGGATATTATGATGGGCGCGCCCGGCAAGGTAAGTGAAAAACAGCTGGAAGAGCTGCACATCAAGGTGGAGATAGAAGAATAAAACCATTCCCGGCAAAAGCGGGAACGCAGAAACCTCCATCGGGCCATTGCCGTACCGGAAAAAAGGCATCCGGGTTTGGCGCGTACCGCAAGGGAAATGAAATCAAATTTAAATCTTGACATCTTCACGAGATTTGTGTTAGAATGACTTTCGCTCATCGGAGGCAGATCATTCTTGAGAAATGACGAGCCGGATAAGATGGCGGGCTGGGATGCCCGCTTCTTATCCGGCTTTTTTTGATGAAAATAAAAAAGGAGGAGAAAAATGGAAACATCAAATCGTTTTACAGAAGGAAAGGTCCTATCCCCGTTGATTCGGTTTGCGCTGCCGATTTTGTTCGCTATCTTTTTGCAGACGATGTACGGCGCGGTGGATATGCTGGTCGTCGGACAGTTCAGCAGCGCAGCAGAGGTTTCAGCCGTGTCCACCGGCAGCTGGATCATGCAGCTCATAACCTCGCTGATCACCGGCTTGGCCATGGGTACCACCGTTGTACTGGGCAACTGTATCGGCGCGGGAAAGGACCGGGAAGGCGGTCTGGTCGTAGGGACCAGCATGGTTTTGTTTTTTGGAATCGGCATCGTGCTGACATTTCTGTTGGAGCTGTTTGCCGCTCCCTTTTCTCAAATGATGCAAGCCCCGGCAGAAGCATTTGCGAGCACGGTACAGTATGTTCGTATTTGCGGCGGGGGAACGCTTTTTATCATTGCGTTCAACGTGCTGGGCGGCGTCTTTCGTGGAATCGGCAACGCAAAGCTGCCGCTGATATCGGTGGCGATTGCCTGTGTGACCAATATCGCCGGCGACCTTTTGCTGGTAGCCGGGTTTGGCCTGGGAGCAGCCGGCGCCGCCGCCGCAACCGTTTTTGCGCAGGCGGTGAGCGTCATTCTTTCCCTGTTGATTATCCGCCGGCTGTCGCTCCCCTTTTCCTTTTCCCGGCAGGATATCCGCTGGGAGGGAAAAACGATCAAGCATGTCATGCGGCTGGGATTTCCCATCGCCTTGCAGGATGTGTTGGTTACCATATCCTTTTTGGCCATTACGGCGATCGTCAATTCCCTGGGCGTGATTCCGTCCGCAGGCGTCGGCGTCGCGGAGAAAGTTTGCGGTTTTGTATTGATGGTTCCGTCGGCCTATATGCAGGCGATGAGTGCTTTTGTCGCCCAGAACATGGGCGCGGGCCGTCCGAATCGGGCCAAGAAGGCCCTGATCGGCGCCATTGGCACTTCGCTGGCCATCGGTATCTTTCTGGCTTATGGCACCTTTTTCCACGGAGACCTGCTGGCTAAAATTTTTGCCCGGGATCCGGAGGTGATCGCAGCGGCTGCCGAATATCTGAAAGCTTATGCCATCGACTGCTTGCTGGTGTCGTTTCTGTTCTGCATGATCGGTTATTTTAACGGATGCAGCAAAACAACTTTTGTTATGGTGCAGGGAATTGTGGGCGCGTTTTTCGTCCGGATTCCGGTATCCTGGCTGATGAGCCGGCTCGAACCGGTTTCCCTGTTCCGGGTGGGATTGGCGACGCCGTCTTCCACGGTAGTGCAGATCCTGCTGTGTGCAATCTATTTTGGGTGGATGTACCACCGGGAGAAAAAAGCGGCAAAAGCGATTGGATAAAACGAGTCGATCGGCTCAAAAAATCTCTGATTTCATCAAAAGAGCGGATGTCTCTGGACATCCGCTCTTTGTTTTGAGATGTTTTTTACAGCGCGGCAAGAAACGATTCCAGCCGGTCCAGGCTTTGGCGCAGCTGCTCGTCCGCGTAACAGTAGGACAAGCGGATATATCCATCCGCCCCAAAGCAGGAGCCGGGCACCGCCGCCAGCTTGCCCTCGCGGATCATCCGCAGGCAGAAGGTCTCGGAATCCATTTGGTATTTTCGGATGGACGGGAACAGATAGAAAGCGCCGTCGGGCTTCTGTACTTCCATACCCATATCAAGCAGCCGCCCGTAAGCATAATCCCTGCGGCGGCGATAGGTCTTTATTATTTCTGACGGATCGTAATCCAGCGCGGCGGCACAGCCTTTTTGCAGGAAAGAGACGGCAGACACCACCGTATAGGAGTGAAGTTTCGCCAGCTGCTCGATGATTGGCCGGTCAGCGCAAAGATATCCCATCCGCCAGCCTGTCATGGCGTACGGCTTGGAAAAACTCTGCACAAGGATGATCTTTTCCCGCAGGTCCTGATACCGGGAAAAACTTTGATACGGCCCGTAGACCAGCTGGGCGTACACGTCGTCGCAGATGACGAAGATATCCCGGTCCTTTACCGCCTGATAGACCGCCTCCAGCGATTGGGGCGTGTAGACTGCGCCGGTGGGGTTGTTGGGCGAATTGAGCAGGATGGCTTTGGTTTTGGCGGTGATATGCCGAGACAGGTTCTGTGCGGTGAGCTGGAATCCGTCGGCGCAGGTGTCCATCGGTACATAGCGGCCCTGGGACAGAGTGACCAGCGGCTCGTACAGGCCGAAAGCCGGGATGGGCACGATTACTTCGTCGCCGGGATTGAGGATCCCCCGAAGCGCCAAATACAGCCCTTCGGTAGCCCCGTCGGTGACGATGATCTCCTGCGGCGAATAGGATATGCCGTTATGCTCCCTCTCAAACCGGGAGATGCGCTCCAGCAGATACGATTCTCCCACACCCGGCGGATAGTGGGTGAGATTTTGATCCAGTGCGTTCTTGGCTGCTTCCTTGACCGGGTCCGGGGTGTTGAAATCCGGCTCGCCGATGGTAAGGAAAAGGCATCCCGGCTCCTCTTTGGCCAGGGCGGTGAATTTTCGGATGCCGCTGGGCTGACAGCGCAGCAAAGCGGCGTTCATGGTCTCGACCATGGAATCCCTCCTTGGAAAGCCTGCCGTTTTCCACAGCAGGCCAAAAGTGAGTGGAAAAATCAAAGTTTCAAAAGCTTTTGATATAAAAGCACGCCCCGCTTTAGCACGGCTTCGTCGAATTGGAACCGGTTGGAATGAAGCGGCTGGTCCCCGCCGGTTCCAAGGAAAAAGAACAGCCCTGGCAGCACCTGCTGATAAAAGGAAAAATCCTCAGCGATCAGGGCCGGTACGGGCAGCGGGACAAATTCGTCGGGGCCGAGTACGGCGGATACCCGGTCATACAGCGAGGGATCGTTGTAAACAGGGGGATATCCTTCGCTGAATCGCACCGAAAACCGGCATCCGGTCTCCTGCTCCAGCGCCCGTCCGATTTCGGCGGCGCGGCGGGTGATATGGTCGAACGCTTCGTCCTGAAAGGTGCGCAGCGTCCCTTCCAGCAGGGCATGGGCGCTGACTGCATTGCGCACGGTGCCGCTTTGCATGCGGCCGAATTTGAACACCCGGTACCAGTCGGCGGGAAGCTCCGAATCGGCCATGTCATAGGCCCGGCGGATAAACTCTGCCGCTGCGGCCAGCGCGTCGGTCCCTTCCTGCCATTTGGCAATGTGGGCGCTTTTCCCGGTGATCTCGACCGTCGCCTCGCTGGAACGGGCCATCATGGGGCCGCTGCGGGTGCCGATGACTCCGGCAGGCAGGTCCGGCCAGAGATGGATGCCGAAAATATGGCGGACACGAAGTTCTTGGAAAACGCCGGTATGGCAGATGTCCCGGGCGCCGCCGGTGGTTTCTTCCGCAGGCTGAAACACCAAAAGGACATTGCGGGGAAGTTCAGCCAGATGCGCGTCGACATATTCGGCCAGACACAAAAGCATTGCCATATGCCCGTCATGGCCGCAGGCGTGCATTTGGCCCGGATGGCCGGAGCAGAAATCCAGGCCGGTTTTTTCTTCAATCGGCAGCGCGTCCATATCGCTGCGAAAAGCGGCGGTGTCCGGTTTGCCCGCGTCGAAAAAAGCCAGGACGGCGCAGTTTTCCGGCTCGATGATCCGGCAGTGCAGAGGCGCAAGCTGCGAAAGAAGATAGTCTTTTGTCTTGGGCAGATTTTTATCCAGCTCCGGGATGCGGTGCAGTGCCCGGCGGTGAGCGGTAAGCTGTTGCAGCATGAAAGACCCCTCCCTCGAGTTTTAGGCTATTATACGCCGGCCTTGTCTGAGATGCAAGCAATTTTTAAGAAAATGCAGCAAGAGGGATGTTTTGGGCAAAAATGGTATGAATATACCGTTTTTTTGTAAAAACAGGAGTTTTCTTGCAAAATAAATGAAAAAAAGGAAAACCCGCAGGGGCGTTTCTGTGAAAATCTCCTTTTTTTGCGGATAGGGGTTGCTTTTTTAAAAAAAGCGTGTTATGATGCGGATTAAATTGATAGAGGCGCAAAAACGACGATCCAGTCCTTAGCCGGCAGGCGATGAGGGATTTGGAAAAGCAATTTTGCCGAACTGGTCCAGGCAGGCGTGCCGGGCCGGTGGGCTTGCGGAGAACATCCGTAAGACTGTCTGCAATCCAATGCAGGAGTGCTATCTTGACGTCTAATACAAACACAAAGCCTTGTCTCGCAGGCGGGGCAGGCCGTATTGTATCGGGTCGGTAAGGGGCGCTCCCCTGTCCGGCCTTTTTGTTTTGCCGCAATTTGGGCGAAATCGCCCTTTTCGGCGCATACAATGCAAAAAGGCGGGCGTAATCTGAACGGGGGAGAGACTTTTATGAACAGAATCGATTTCCTCTTTGCGCGGGAGGTGATGGCGGCGGGCAGCTATGCCGTGGATTTCGGCGTGGCCGCCCTGATGAAACAACGCCGCCATGCCCCAATATCCGTGTAAGGAGGATTTTTTATGCTGGCTGTGACAAAGTACCACGGCTGCGGAAATGACTTTATCATCCTGCGGGAAAACGATGCCGCAGGATATGACCTGAGCCGGTTCATCCCGGCGATCTGCGACCGGCATACCGGTATCGGCGCCGACGGGCTGATCCTGGTTCGGGAAAAACCGCTGACCATGGTCTTTTACAACTGTGACGGTTCCCGCGCGCCTATGTGCGGCAACGGCATCCGCTGTTTCGCGAAATTCTGCCTGGACGAGGGGATCGTGGACGCGGACCGGTTCGACGTAGAGACCCTGGCGGGGGTGAAAACGGTGACGGTCAAAAGCCGGGAGCCGTTTCTGGCACAGGTGGCCATGGGCAAAGCGGATTTTGCGCCGGAGTCGATCGGGGTGGAATCCGCCGGGCCGGCGCTGGACTTTCCGGTGCAGGTGGAAGGAAAAACGGTTTTGGTGGACAGCTTTTTCATGTCCACCGTCCACACGGTCTGGTTTGTGGAAGATCCGGAGGATCCCGAGACCCAGCGGATCGCGGGCTTTATCTGCGAAAGCCCGCTGTACCGGGAGAAAACCAACGTCAACATGGTACAGGTGCTGGACCGGCGCACCATCCGGATGCGTACCTGGGAGCGGGGCGTTGGGATGACACTGGCCTGCGGGACCGGGGCCTGTGCCGCGGCACTGGACGCGTACCGCAAAGGATATTGTGAAAACGAAGTGGAAATACAGCTGCCGAAAGGCCGCCTTGTCATCCAAATCCAAGAGGATGGCAGCGTGTGGATGAGCGGACCGGCAGAACGGATTTTAAAAGGAGAGTATGAGATATGAAACTGCAAGGATCAATCGTGGCGCTGGTTACGCCCTTTCATGAAGACGGAACGGTAAATTTTGAGCGGCTGGGTGAAATTCTGGATTGGCATATCGCCCAGGGGACCGACGGGATCCTGGTGCTGGGCACCACCGGCGAGTCCTCCACCATGAGCCATGAGGAGGACGACGCGGTCTGCCGCTTTACCATCGATCGGGTGGCCGGCCGTGTGCCGGTGATCGCGGGAAGCGGGTCCAACTCCACCGAGACCCAGATGGAAAAAAGCGTGAAGTATGCAAAAATGGGCGCCGACGCCCTTTTGTGCATCACTCCCTACTACATTAAAGCCAATGCCGAGGGCATGTACCGCCACTTTGCCGATGTGGCCGACGCGGTGGACGTGCCGGTGATTTTATACAATGTCCCCGGCCGTACCGGATGCGCGATTCCGGTGGAGACGGTGGCCCGGCTGGCAAAGCATCCCAATATCTGCGGCATCAAAGAGGCCAGCGGCGACATCTCCTATGCGACCAAAATTGCCCGGTATCTGTCCGATGATTTCCAAATGTTCTGCGGCAACGACGACATCACCCTGCCGCTGCTGTCTTTGGGAGCCAGCGGGGTCATCTCGGTCTGGGCGAACATTATGCCCGCCGCCTGCCATCAGATGGTGGCCGATTATCTGGAGGGACGGCGCGAGCAGGCGCTGGCCGCGCAGTTAAAATACCTGGATCTCATCAACGGCCTGTTCATGGAGGTCAACCCCATTCCGGTAAAAGAGGCCATGAACCTCATGGGAATGAATGTGGGCGGATACCGGCTCCCGCTGTGCCCCATGACTGACGAGCATCGCGTGAAACTGGCCGGACTCATGAGGCAAGCCGGACTTTTCGTAAAATAGGAATGGGCAGCAATCATCATAGGAGGGCGACAGATGAAAATCCTGCTGACAGGACATGGAAAGATGGGCCGGATGGTCGAAGAGCTGGCCCTGCAGAAGGGCTGGGAGGTCCTGGCCGCGCTGGACGGGCCGGACGCAAAAAAGATGGAAACGCTGGAAAAAGCGGACGTGGCAATCGACTTTTCCCATCCGGGTATGCTGGATCCGTTGGCGGATTATGTCCGCCGGACCGGCACACCGCTGGTAAGCGGAACCACCGGATACGGCCAAGAGCAGCTGTCCGCCCTGCGGCAGCTGGGAGAGACGGCGCCGGTTTTGTATTCAGCCAATTACAGCCTGGGCATCGCCCTTATGCGGCGGATACTCGAGATGTTCGGGCCGGCGCTGCGGGCGGATTTTGACGTGGAGCTGGTGGAAAAGCACCATAATCAGAAGCAGGACGCGCCCAGCGGTACCGCCAAACTGCTGGCCGACGCGCTGGACCCCGGCCATACGCTTCGCCGGATCACGGGCCGGGATGGATTCTGCGGGGCCAGGGGCCGGGATGAAATGGGCATATTCGCGCTGCGGGGCGGCACTGTGGCCGGAGAGCATACGGTGTATTTCTTTGGGGAGGACGAGACCCTTTCCATCACCCACTCTGCCGCCAGCCGCCGGATCTTTGCCGCGGGCGCGGTGAAGGCGGCCTCGCTGCTGGCGGGCAAAGCCCCGGGATTTTATACATTGGATGAAATCCTGTTTTCCACAGCAGATACAGAAAGGATGGATTAGGTATGGACGCTTATCAGATCATTGAATATATTCGCTCTTCCCCGAAAAAGACGCCGGTGCGGGTTTGGCTGCAAACATCGCAGCCGGTAGAGTTTCCCGGCGCACAGCAGTTTTCGGGCGGAAACGGTTTCTCGGTCGTTTTCGGCGACTGGGAGGATATCCGCCCGGTACTGGAACAAAACCGGGAAAAAATCCTCTCCCAGCAGGTGGAGAACGACGCCCGCAATTCCGCCATTCCCCTGCTGGACAAAAAGGAGATCCATGCCCGCATTGAACCGGGCGCCATCATCCGCGAGCAGGTACAAATCGGCGATAATGCGGTGATTATGATGGGAGCGGTCATCAACATCGGCGCGGTGATCGGAGAAGGGACCATGATCGATATGGGCGCGGTGTTGGGCGGCCGGGCCATTGTTGGAAAACGCTGCCATATCGGCGCCGGCGCGGTACTGGCGGGGGTAGTGGAGCCGCCGTCTGCTACGCCGGTTGTCGTAGAGGACAATGTGCTCATCGGCGCAAACGCGGTGGTCATCGAAGGGGTGCGCATCGGCGAGGGCGCTGTTGTGGCCGCCGGCTCGGTGGTCATCGAGGATGTGGCGCCCGGCATGGTGGTAGCAGGCGTTCCGGCCAGGGTCATCAAGAAAAAGGATGAAAAATCCGCACAGAAAACGGAACTGATCGACGCGCTGCGGGAGCTGGACCGGTAAAATGCAAATAGAAACTTTCCGCACGACGGCGGAAAATATGAAAAATGGAGACGTGCCGTCCGGCACAGTCTCCGTTTTTTTATCCGGCAGAAGCCTTTGCAAAATGGCAATAGGCGCGTGCAAAAGATTTTTGTCAGGGCAAAAACGCAGTCCCCAAAAGACAAAATAGCCGGCCTCCAAAAAAATTCTGTCTTTCCGGAAGGATGTTTGCTATAATATAAATAACAGCAGTTGACGGTTAGCGCTTTGAAGGACGGAAACAATAAAAAGCGTTTTTGGAAAAATAGAAAGGAACATTTTCTTACGAAAAGGATTCGGTTTTGGTTAAAAAAGGGCGAGAGGCTTTGAAAGAGAAAGAAAATATGGATACAGCCTTGAAATCTATGAAGAAAAGACAGCTTCCCGGTTGTTCTCTCAACAGAGGAAGAGACAGAAAGAAAAAAGGGGGATGCCATATGATCCGCATCAACATGCTGTCCCAGGCGGGACTGACCAAAGGGCATGGGGTACTTTCCGCTTTTGAAGAGCAGACCAAACTGGTCAGCGAAGGACTTGGCCCCAATTATACGGTTGTTGTCAACAGTTGGAAAAAAGCAGATATCCTGCATTTCCATACGATAAATCCCACCTATCTGCTGCGCAGTTGGGCCACTTCCGCGGTTTGCGTTGGATATGTCCACTTCCTGCCCCAAACGCTGGAGGGTTCTATCCGGCTTCCCCGGCCCATTCAGAAGCTGCTGTGCAAATATGTTCTGCTTTTTTATAAATCGATGGACAGGCTGATCGTGGTCAACCCCTCGTTTATCCCAAAGCTGGTGGACTGCGGGATTCCAAAAGACAAGATCGAGTATATCCCCAATTTTGTGGACGATGAGAAATTTTATCCGATGAGCGGGGAGGAAAGAATGGCTGTCCGCCGGGAATTCGGCCTGGATACGGAAAAATTCACGGTTCTGTGCGCCGGGCAGATGCAAAAAAGAAAAGGGTTTCTGGACTTTTTGGAAACTGCTCGCCGCTGCCCGGAGATGCAGTTTGTATGGGCAGGGGGATTTTCCTTTGGCAAAATGATAGACGGTTATGATGAGATCAGCCGCGCGGCAGAAAATCCGCCGGCCAATGTGACCCTTACCGGCATTGTGCCGCGGGAAAAGATGAATGGGCTTTACAATGCGGCGGATGTTTTTTTCCTGCCGTCTTATGATGAACTGTTCCCCATGACGCTGCTGGAATCCATGTGCTGCCATAAGCCGATTCTGGTGCGGGATCTGGATTTGTACCCCTGCATTTTGGAAGGGTACTATACAGCGGACAGCGATGTGGACGGTTTTGCCGGTCAGCTGCGCGCACTGACCGATCCGGCAGCCCATGCGGCGGCCGCCGCCCGGTCTGCCGAGGGGCATCAGCGCTATACCAAAGAGGCCGTGCTTTCCTATTGGAAAAATTGTTATGCTTTTTTGCTGTCACAAAGGCAGCCGGCACGGGGTGATCTGCATTTATGAGTATCCGGGGAAGTAAAGTCGTCAGCACAACAATAACGGTCATCGGGATCATCGTTTCGCTGGTTCTGGTGCTTATCGGGTTGAAGATGGGCGTATTCACCTCGCCGGAAACCCTGCAGATGTTTTTGCGCGGCACAGGGCTTTGGGCGCCGCTGGCCTTTGTGGGAATCCAGGTGGTGCAGGTGGTGTTTCCCATCATCCCCGGCGGATTGACCTGCGTGGCAGGGGTCCTTCTATTTGGCCCGTTGTGGGGATTTGCCTTAAACTATATTGGGATCTGTGTGGGCTCCTGCATCAATTTTTCGCTGGCAAAGCAGTATGGGCGCCCTTTTGTGGAACGTTCGGTTTCCGAAAAAATGTGGGGGAAATACATGAAATGGCTGGATTCCCCCAAGTTTGATTTGTATTTTGCGCTGGCAATCTTCTTTCCGGTGGCGCCGGACGATTTCCTTTGTCTGCTGGCGGGCCTGACGCCCATGAAGTTTGGAAAATTTCTTCTCATCATCCTGTTGGGAAAACCGCTTGCCCTGCTGGCCTACAGCTGGGGCCTGGCTGCCGGAATAAACTGGCTGGCCCGCTGTTTGGCGCGGTAGCGGCCCCTGTCGGGCAGGAAGCTGGCCCTTACCGTGTGAAGCGGATTTTGCCCGGGTTTTGCCGGGGATGTTTTAAGTGAATCCGGCAAAAAGGAGGATAACCCATGACCGAACGAGAAAAAATGCTGTCCGGGCAGCTGTATGACCCCTCCGACCGGGAACTGGCCTGCCTGCGGCAGCGGGCATTCCAACTGGCAGAACGGTTCAACCGGCTGCAAAAGGAAGATGCCGCTGCGCAGCGGGAGATTTTGCAGATGCTTTTGGGAAAAATGGGAGAGCATGTGACCTTTCGGGCGACGGTACGGTTTGATTACGGCTGCAACACTTATGTGGGAGATAATTGCTATTTCAATTTCAACGCGGTCTTTCTTGACTGCGCTCCCATCCGCATCGGCTCCAACGTGATGGTGGGACCGGGCGCTTCTTTTTTTACGGCGCTGCATCCGCTGTTGGCCGAAGAACGGAATGTCCGCACCGACGAAAGCGGCCGGCGATACAATCTGGAATACGCCAAACCCATCACCGTGGAAGACGATGTATGGATCGGCGGCGGGGTGACCATAAACGGCGGCGTCACCATTGGCCGCGGCGCGGTGATTGGTTCCGGCAGCGTGGTTACCCGGGATATCCCGCTTGGCGTTTTGGCCGCAGGGGCGCCCTGCCGGGTCATTCGGCCGATTACGCAGGCGGATCGGATACAGCGGTAAAAAGCGAATGGCTCTCTGAAAGATCAAAAAAATCCCCGGCAAAGGAATTTCCTTTGCCGGGGATTTTTGCGAAAGAAGGTCACTTGCGCCGTTCCACCGCTAAAATGTACGGGCAGTCCGGCACATGGATCAGCCGGTGAAGCAGAACGTCAAACCGTTTGGGGTCAAGGCCGGAAAGTTTTTGCTGCAGCGCTTCCCCTTCCAGCCGTCCCTCTTCATGGCCGGGATAAACGACGATGACCAGCACGCCGCCCACCCGTAATAGGGACAGGGCTTTGTCCACCGCCTCCAGGGTCGTTTCCCGCCGGGTGGTCACTGTTTTATCCGCCCAGGGAAGATACCCCAGGTTGAACATGCCGGCGTCCAAAGGTTCTTTGATATACCGGTCCAGATTGCTGTGACTGTCCAAAATCAGCTGCACATGGTCCTGCGCGCCGTTTTGTTTTAGAAGGGCTTTCGTTGCTTCTAAGGCGGCGGGCTGGATGTCGAAGGCCCAAACCTTTCCTTCGGGCAGGGCTTGGCTGAGAAAGAGCGTATCGTGACCGTTGCCCATGGTAAAATCCGCCGCTGTGCCGCCGGGCCGCAGGGCGGGAAGCAAAAGATCTTTTGCCGTTTGCAGAATGCTTTGCATTAAAAGGTCCCCTCCTTGTTCGTTTGCGGTTTTTGAAAGAACCGGGCGCCCTGGACGGTGTCCCGCCGGACCATTTCCTGGTCGATGGCGTTGAGCACTTCCCGTTTGCGCAGGCTCCACAGCGGGCCGATCAGCGCCCGGCGGTCACCATCGCCGGTGAGCCGTTGGATGATTGTTTGAGGCGGCAGCAGTTCCAGCTGGTCGCAGATGAGCCGGACATATTCATCCTTTTTTAGCAGGGGAAACGGGTGCGCTTTGTATTGGGCGGCGAGCGGTGTTTCCCGCAGCAGATGCAAAAGGTGCAGTTTGACCGAGAAAGGCCGCAGCGCCGCCACCTGCCGGACCGACTGGAGCATCATGTCCCGGTCTTCTCCCGGCAGGCCGTTGATCAGGTGGATACACACCGGGATGCCGCGGCGGGTCAGCTCGCCGTATCCGCTGAGGAACGTGTGATAGTCGTGTCCCCGGTTGATGCGCCGGGCTGTCTGGTCGTGGACGGTTTGCAGGCCCAATTCCACTGTCAAATCGGTGCGGCGGGAAAGTTCTTCCAGGTAGTCCAGTACCGGCCCTGGCAGACAGTCGGCCCGGGTGGCAACCGAAAGTCCCACCACGCCGGGCAAAGCCAACGCCGGTTCAAAATTTTTTCGCAGCACATTCACCGGAGCATAGGTGTTGGTTCCGGCTTGAAAATAGGCGATGTAGCAGGAACCGGGCCACTTTTGGTCGAAAACCGCTTTCATCTGGGCAAACTGTTCCTCGATGGAGCGTGCAGGATCGCCGCCGAAATCACCGCTTTGCAGGCCTGAGCAGTAAGTGCAGCCGCCCACGCCGCAGGTCCCATCCCGGTTCGGGCAGGAAAAGCCGGCATTGAGGGGGATCTTGCACACCTTTTTGCCGTAGCGATGGCGAAGATAGTAATTCCAGGTGTGGTAGCGCTTGTTGTCGTCCGAATACAGAAAACGCTCCAATATCAGCCCTCCCACAGCCCGATCAGATTGATTTCCCAGGCCGGAATATACGGGAAACGGCGCAGATAAAGCCGGTATCCCGGTTGGATGCGCTGCAGCTGCAGCGCAAGCGCGAACAGGTCCTCGCTGCGGTGGTAAGCGGAGATCATCAGCTTTGGCTTATGCCGCCGGATGGTGTTGGCCGCGCCCAAAAGAGCGTGGGCCTCGCTGCCTTCCACATCCATTTTCAGAAAGGTCACCGGCGCGCGGCCCATCAGGTTGTCCACCGAGTCCGCCGGGATTTTTCGGCCATCGGCGGAAACGGAGGAACTACGCCCCGCCTTCACCGCGAAGGAAAGCTGTGCCCGGTCGTCCCAGGCGGCCAGATTCCACAGACGGACCCGGCTGTCGTGGAAGATGCCCAGCCGCTGGGCCCGATCACAAAGTTTGCGGAAATTTTTAGCGTCCGGCTCCATAGCGTCGACAGAAACGAACTGCCCGCCGGTCATGCGGAAAAATTCCTCCAACGTGTCGCCGTTATAAGCGCCCAGATCCACGTAGGATTCTTCGGTCCCCAGCCGCAGCAAGGAAGAAAAGGCCTCTTCCCGGGGCGACGCGGTAGAAGCTAAGTAGGCTATTTTCCCGGTGAGTTTATAGGCGATCAGATCCCGGTAGATCTGCCGGGAATTTTCATCCGCCAAAAGGTCGTATGCGGCCTGCGCTTCTGTCAGGTGGGTGTCCAAAAAATCCCGGTCGAACAGCTCATCGCCGGCGACGGGAACATCGGGGGCGTACAGCTCATATTGGCGATCCAGCCGGAAGATGGCGTCCATTGTGGGTGCGTCCTGAACGGCAAAAGCGGTGACAATGACGAAATCTTTGTATTGGGATTGGATCTCCGAGAGCTTTTTGACCCGTTTGCCGTGGAAGCTGTGGCCCCGCACAAAAGAATCGCTGGCAAAAAACTCGCATACCGATACGCCCATCCGGTCCAGATGGCGCAGAATGTGGTCGGCGCCGTTTCCCATTCCATACATCACGACCGGCTTATTGGTTTTTTGCAGCTGTTCCCAGCAGGTAGGCAGCTGCAGCAGCGATTCCAGCATTTTTGACCCCTCCGTTTTCTGCCCAATAGTGTAACATATTCGCCTTTTTCCCGCAACAGGCGCCTCTTTTGTTTTTGGGACGCGCACGAAACCGGCGAGCGCGCATAAGCTGAAATAAGGCTTTTTGTTTTCAAAAAGGCTATTTTCGGCAGGCCGCCGGCAGGAACAGGCGGCATTGATTTTGCTTTCGGCAGGTCAGATAAGGAGGAGTTATGTTATCCGTTTGGCTATCCGCCCTTGCGGGCAGCTTTTTGTATTTTGCGCTGCATCTGACCGCGTCCGGGTCCTTTCCCCGCCCCCTGACCGCCGCGCAGGAGAGGGAATGTTTAAAAAAGATCAAAGCGGGCGACCGGCAGGCAAGGGATTATTTTATCGAGCATAATCTTCGGCTGGTGGCGCACATCATAAAAAAATATTACGCTTCTTATAAAGAGCAGGAAGATTTGATCTCCATCGGTACCATCGGATTGATCAAAGCGGTAGGGACTTTTGATGCAGAGAAAGGGATTCGCTTTGCGACCTATGCCTCCAGATGCATTGAAAATGAGATCCTGATGTATTTTCGGGGGCGGAAGAAATACGCGCAGGATCTGTACATACAAGACCCAATCGACGTGGACACAGACGGGAACGCGCTGACCCTGATGGATATCATGGCGCAGGACACCGATATCCTGGAGGATGTGGACCGCAAGCTGAAAAGCGACCGGCTGCACCATTACATCAGCCAGGCGCTGGACCCGCGGGAACAGCAGGTGATCCGCCTGCGCTACGGGCTGGACGGAAAACCCCCTATGGCCCAGCGGGAAGTCGCGGCGATTCTGGGCATTTCCCGTTCTTATGTATCCCGCATTGAAAAAAAGGCGGTCGGCATTCTGCGAAAGTGTTTCGCAAAAGACTTGCCCCATGGACTGTAGACGGAAAACGCTCGAAAACACGCCTTTGGAAGCGAAGGGCCTGCCTTGCATCGAACATTTGATTGGGGTAAAATAAAAAGAAGAAGGGAAAGAAAAGCCTGAGATTTTGGGGGCCTGGTCATTGCCTCCTGCCGGGCAACAAAAGGCAAGCGGGTTCTTTTTTCCGGCACGGATTGTTTGAAAAAAAGGGGGGATCGGATGGAACCGCTTATTTTTCATGTGGATGTCAATAGCGCGTACCTTTCCTGGGAAGCGGCCCGCCGCGTGGCCAATGGGGAAGCGGATATCCGGCTGATTCCCTCGGCCATCGGCGGCGACCGGGAAAAACGGACCGGTGTGATCCTGGCCAAATCGATTCCGGCAAAAAAATATCAGGTGCAGACGGGAGAACCGGTCGCCATGGCGCTGCGAAAATGTCCGCAGCTTTATCTTGCCAAACCGGATTTTCGTTTGTACGAGCAAAGCTCCAAAGCATTTATGGACATTTGCCGCAAATATGCGCCGGTGGTCGAAAAATTCTCCATCGACGAGTGTTTTTTGGATATGAGCGGCACCAGCCAACTGTATCCGGACCCGGTAGCCATCGCCGTCCAAATCAAAAATGAGATTCGGGACATATTGGGATTTACCGTCAACATCGGCATCGGTCCCAATAAACTTCTGGCAAAAATGGCCAGCGATTTTGAAAAACCGGATAAAGTCCACACCCTTTTTTTGCAGGAGGTTCCCCAAAAACTTTGGCCTCTCCCGGTTGGAGCGCTTTTCACGGTGGGCCGCGCCACGGCGCAGCGGCTTCAAAAAGGGGGAATTGGCACCATCGGCGATTTGGCCCGGGCAAACCCTGCATTCATCCAGGCGCTGATCGGGCAAAAGCTCGGCCGGCAGCTGCATGAATATGCCAACGGAATCGACCAAACGCCGGTTCTTTCCCAGCAGGGAGAAGCCAAGGGATACAGCAATTCCACCACGCTGGCTCAGGCTATCTGTTCTGTGGAAGAGGCAAACCGGGTCTTATTGGCGCTGGCAGACAGCGTGGCTTCCCGCATGCGCGCGGACGGCGTACGGGCCTACTGTGTTTGTGTTACCATCCGGGCGAACGATTTTAAGGATAAGTCCCACCAGCGGACGCTGCCGGAGCCTACCGATATTACCGACGAGATCTTTCGCATTTCCAAAAGCCTGTTCACGCAGCTGTGGGACGGACATACGCCGCTTCGCCTGCTGGGGATTTCTCTGACGGAATTGACCCGGGACGAATATGTTCAGCAGTCGCTTTTTGCCGACAAGGAAAAAGAGCGGGGCAAAAAGCTGGATCACGCGGTGGACAGCATCCGGGGCAAATTCGGTTCCGGCACCATCTCCCGCGGCGCTGTTCTCGGGTCCGGCATAGCAGTTGGGAAAAAATACAAGGCACAGTTGGACGGTCATGAAAAAGCCCGACGGACGTAATATCCGGCGGGCTTTTTCTATTGCACCAGCTGTTCCATTTTTTCGAGAATTTCCCGGATGCCCAATGTCATCGCCGCTGTTTTCTTTCTTTGCGCTTCATATAGTGCCTGGTAGTCCGGGACAGGCGCATTCTCCGGCAGCCGCGGCAGACTCAGATCGTTCTGCGCGACCCAACCGGACGTCACGCCGTCGCCGCCCCATCCATCCCGGATCGTTTGACCATGACCTAAATACCATACCTTGGATGGATCTACCGTCGAATCGATGGTCCCTTTTTTGATTACCCTCCCGCTGGACTTGATTCCAACGGCGTACTGCGGATATGTTACGTCGGTATCGAATTCCACATGCAGGTGCGGCCCCGATGTGTTGGCGCCGGTATTGCCATATACGCCCAGCACATCGCCCTGCTTTACCGTCTGTCCTGGAATGACCGCAATGCTTTCCAAGTGGTACATCCGGCAGGCCAATGAGGTGGTTTTCCCGTCGTTTCGCTCCACATCCGGAAATACCAGCACAATGGCATTGCCCAGCCGTTGGGATGCCGTCATTCCGTCCATCCCGCAGGCGATTACCGTGCCGTCTCCGGGGCTGTAGACCGTCCGCTGTTTGTCCGGGTTTCCCAAATCGATGCCGTAGTGGGAAAATCCCCAGCGGCTCGCATAGGCGGGCATCTGATACCCGGCGTTGACGCAGCATTGGTTCAGCGGCAAAATGAGCTTTTGACTCATTTTGCATCACCGTCCGAAAAAGGCCGCTCATAGCTCAAGGCGCGCTGACTGTCTTTTAAGCCTGCGGTGGTCGGGTCGTTAATGGCGTTCCACACGCTGGTAAGTACCGCTGCAATCACCACGGGATTTTGTATCGCCCGCAGCAGAATGTTCCCAATGGCCGTCCAGCTGGTCATGTCCTCCCAAGTCAGGCCGAAATAGGCCAGGATGGGCAGGATGACCGCCGCCCCAACCTGTATCCAGAACACCGGGTTTTTCATTCGGACCTTCCAGTTAATATTGTTCATAAAAATCCCCCTTTTCTGCCCTGTCGGGCAGCTTTTTATCCATGATATGCGGCTCAGGAAATAAAAATTGCCGCCAATGCGCCAACCAGGCCGCCGACCAGGGTGGAAACAATCGCAGTCAGTATCGCCTTTGTTACCGTATTCCAGTTTTCGCCGGGCCTTTTTTCCAGCTTGTCCAGCCGCTCCCCCTGGCGTTCCTGCTCCTTGAGCATCCCCTCCATGTTGGTGGCCAGCCGTTCCACCGAGGAAGCGATCCGCCCGAACCGGTCAACGTTTTGCTCCAATGCTTCAATGCGCCGGTTCTGGCGGGTGTTTTCCGCGTCGATGCGCTTGGCGAATTCGTCATGCTATGCACGGGTGATGCAATTTTCCAATTAAACCACCTCCGACCATCCGTAGACGCCCGGCTCCCACACATTGTTGTCCACGGTAGAGGTCCAGCGTTTCCCGTTGTGGCTGACCTTTGCCCCCAATTCGTAGGCGTCTGTACTCCCCTGCGGCTGCCGCCACTGGGGCCATTCCTCGGCTGGGTTGTCCACCCGTACCCACAAGGACGGCGATACATCCGGCGCCCAGCTTTCCTGCGCCGTGTGCCCGGTCAGACACTTGTACAAAACATCGCCGTACTGCACCCTTTCGTCAGCCGTATAGGCGCCGGACGCGTCCCATGCCGGGAACACCGCCGGGACCTGCGCCGCCTGTTCGTCCGGCAAAGCGCCGGACTGAAATTGCATCGCCTTGTAAATCTGCTTTGCCCGTTCTACTTTGTTCATCATTCGCTCACCCCCAGCAGCGCGTCCACCTGCGCCTGCAAAGCCGCAACCTGTGCTTCCAGTTGTTCCTCCCGGCTGGGCTCCGGCGGCGGAAAAGACGCTTTTTCCGCCGCCTTTTCCTCTTCTGTCGCTTCTCGGATGGTACTGCCGTCCAGCATATAGTTGTGGGCGCCGTCCGCGTCTATCAAAGGCTTTTTCAGATAGTTTCCCTGGGCGTGAGCGTACCGGTCTCCCTCGCCCGCGTCGATTTGTGCCCAACCGGTGAAATCCTCCAGAAAGACGCTGCTTCCCAGCTGTTCCACCCGCCCGGCTTCATCCGCTTTCGCGTATACTTTTATCATCCTTTTCCCTCCTGTTTTGATATTTTTGTCTGTTTGGTATCCTGATCGGATACACAGAAAACGCCTGCGGCGCATTACCGTTCCCACAGATGCCTGTCGGATGCAATCACCCGGAAAGGATCGTGCCGGATTTGCGACTGCAGGATTTTCTCTTTGCACGTATCCGGGTTATTCACCGGCGCAAAAAAGCGCTTTGGTGCGGGATTGATATGGACCGTTTTGTTTTCCTGCATGCTTCACCCCCTTCCTTTTTGTTCTGCAATCCGCCCTGCCTTTACGGCCAGGCAGTAAGGTTCTTTCTTGACTTTTATACGATTGTATAATATAGTGAAAGAAAGATTGGAACAATTCATACGCGTTTGCGTTCCTATGCTTCTATAATAATACTTTATTGCGTAATATTCAAGGGGGGAAATATACGCGTTTGTATATTTGTCTTGTAAAAGGAGAGGCCTTTTATGTCGAGTTTATATCACATTTTGGTTCAGTTATGCGAAAATAAGAAAATAACCCCTTACCGCATGTGCAAAGACACGGGGATTCAGCCCAGTGTGATGACCGATTTGAAGATGGGCCGGCGGCACACGGTAAAAGCGGAAACGGCGGCAAGGCTTGCAAATTATTTTGGTGTAACGGTGGATTATCTGTTGGGACAGGAAGAGCGGTCCGATGGCGGCAATTCCGAGGAAGAAAAGCTGAAGTTCGCGCTGTTTGGCGGGGAAGCGACGGACGAGCAGTTGGAAGAAGTCAGAAAATTTGCGAAATTTATAAAAGAAAGAGACGCAGGCCGTCTTTGATAAACGAGCGGGCGTCTCTTTCGCGGAGTTTTGGTAATGTACTATACTTATATCGTCCGCTGCGCGGATCAAACCCTTTATACCGGCTGGACAACCGATTTAAACCGGCGCCTTCAGGCGCACAACAGCGGGCAGGGCGCAAAATATACGCGCTCCCGCCGGCCGGTAACGCTGGTGTATGCGGAGCGCTTCGAGAGCAAAAATGAGGCGATGAGCCGGGAGTGGCACATTAAAAAACTGCGTTTGGAGCAGAAAGAGGATCTGCTGCGAAATGCCGGCAAAAATCCGGCATGCTTATGTTTGGAAAAGGAGTCGCTATGAAC
>JBJEQT010000144.1:0-8854 GCA_051881895.1 Oscillospiraceae bacterium | reverse complement strand
AAGAACAAAAAGCGCTCCTGGCAGGAAAAACCGATATTTTCTTCCAATCAGGTTCAGCAAAGCCTTTCTTATTTCCAGATTGTTTCCAAACAAGACGGAACGCCCATTATGATCGGTATCAGCGTTAGAATTACGCCGCTGAGCGCCACTGAAAAAATTCTTCGGGTACAGATCCTTTTCGTCGGCGCTTTGTTTTTCGTACTGGCGGCCCTTTTGGCGGCTTGGATGTCTCACTTTATCGCCAAGCCGATTGAGGATATCAACCGTTCTTCCAAAGAACTGGCAAAAGGGAATTATGAAGTGTCATTTGACGGGAGCGGCTACCGGGAAATCATCGAACTGAGCGATACGCTCAACGTAACTGCCCAGGCTTTGGGAAGAGTGGACCGGCTTCGCAAAGAATTGGTGGCGAACGTTTCGCATGACCTGCGCACACCGTTGACGATGATCATCGGATACGGTGAAGTGATGCGGGATATCCCGGGGGAAAATACACCGGAAAACATCCAGATCATCGTAGATGAAGCGCAGCGTCTGAGTTTACTGGTGAACGATCTTCTGGATCTTTCGCAGGTGGAAGCCGGCGTTCGGCGGATGGAAAAAACGAGGTTCAACCTGACAGAAGAGGTTCGGGAAATGCTGTCCCGTTATCAGAAGCTGGTGGAGCAGCAAGGATATACGGTGGAGTTTGAGGCCCAACAGGATGCCTGGGTCCGGGCGGATCAGGTCAAAATCGGCCAGGTGATATACAATCTGATCAACAACGCCATTTCCTTTACCGGAGAAGGAAAGAAAGTTACCGTTCGCCAGCATGTTACCGAATCCCAGGTGCGCATAGATGTGGTGGATTATGGTATCGGTATCCCTCCGGAGGAGATGGACAGCATATGGGAGCGCTATTACAGTAAAAAAACGCCCCATCGACGCGCAGTCATCGGCACAGGATTGGGCCTTTCCATCGTCAAAGAAATCCTGAAGCTGCATGGAGCCGCTTTCGGAGTGGAAAGCGAGCAGGGAAAGGGCAGCGATTTTTGGTTTATTCTACCATTGGACGAGGAAGAAGACTTGTAAATTTAGGGAAAAGTGCTATAATAAAAATAAGAAAAGAACTTAAAAATCTTTTTAGAAGGAGGCATAAGCTATGAGTAATCCTTTTGTGGTAACCATCAACAGGCAGTTTGGCAGCGGCGGTCGTGAAATTGGAAAGCGGCTGGCGGCAATACTGGATATCGCTTATTTGGACAAAGAGCTGCTGTCTCTGGCGGCTCAAAAAAGCGGAATCAGTGAAAAGGCTTTTGAAAAAGCGGACGAAAAACCGGAAAAAAGCTATCTTTACGCTCTTTCTACGGCGGCTTACGGAAGTTATTCAGTTCCGTTCAGTTATCCAAACGTGTTGACCAATGACAGGCTGTTTGCGATCCAGGCGGATGTCATTCGGAAAGAAGCGGCAGAGAAAAACTGCGTAATCATTGGCCGGTGCGCGGACGATATCCTGTCGGACCATCCCTGCCATATCAATCTGTTCGTGCATGCTCCGTTTGAAGTGCGTCAGAAACGGATTATGGAGCTGTATCATCTGGATGTGAAACAGGCGAAAGATCTGATTGCAAAAACAGATAAAACCAGGGCGAGCTATTACTATTTTTACACCAACCAGAAGTGGGACGATCTGCTGAACTATGATCTTTCGGTTGACTCCTCCGTTTTGGGTTACGACGATACGGCACAACTGCTGGCAGAATTTATCCGCAAAAAAGCGAAGATCAAATAAACAAAAATAACAGGATGATAAAACAAGGGGCTTGTGAGCGATTGCAAGCCCTGTTTTTCGGTTTGGAGGAAACGCCATGGTCCGATGGATTCTGGGTACGGCCGGTACGGGGAAAACCTCCCGCGTTCTGGAGGAAGCCGGGAAAGCGGCTTTGGCCGGGCAAAAAGTATTGCTGCTGGTGCCGGAACAATATTCTCTTGAAATGGAAAAGGCGGTGCGCAGAGCGCTGGATGTTTCGTCGGCGCTTCGGGTAGAGGTCTATAGCTTTACCCGCCTTTGCGACCGGATTTTCCGGGAATTGGGCGGCACCGCCCGGCAGGCGCCGGAAGAGGCGGCCCACTATCTGATCATGCATCTGGCCTTGGAGCAGCTGAAAGGCTCTTTGCGGCGATATCAAAAAAGCAGCCGCAGCGGAGCGGCCATCGCGGCCCTGACCCGGCAGATGGAAGAGTTCCGCACGGTGGGCATTGCGCCGCAGGCACTGCGGGACGCCAAAAGCCGGATTGCCCAGGACGCATTTGCCGAAAAGATAGAGGAACTGCTTTTCATTTACGAAACGTATGACAACCTGCTGGCCACCTCCTTCGGCGAGCAGAAAAATCAGCTCGACTACGCGCTGGAACGGCTGAAAGGGCATCCGATTTTCGGGGGGTACGCCGTATTTGTGGATTCGTTTAAAGGCTTCATGGCAGGGGAATTTGCCTTGCTGGAAGAATTGATGAAAACCGCCTCGTCGGTGACCTTTTCTCTTTGTGCCGACAGTTTGTTTGACCGGTCGGAGGGATATGGGCTTTTTACCCCCTCCTGCCGAACGGCGGCCCGCCTGATGGAACTGGCCAGGAAAAACGGAGTTCCGGTGGAAACGCCGGTGATTTTACAAGAACCGATGCGTTTTCATACGCTTGCTCTGACCCGGCTGGAAGAGAATCTGTTCCGGGAAAACGGAAAGACGGCGTCAGAATCGGACAGTATTCGGCTCACACCCTGCCGGACTCCCTACGAAGAAATGGAATGGGTAGCAGCCCGCATTTCTCATCTGGTGCGGGAAGAGGGGTGTCGATACCGTGATATCGCGGTGATCGGGCGGGATCTGGAGGCGTATTCGCAGCCGATCCACGCGAGCTTTGCCGATTATGAAATCCCGTATTTTATGGATGAGCGCTTTGATGTGGCGGCACAGCCGCTGACCGCCGCGGTGCTGTCGGCCATGGAGGCGGCCAAAAGCCGTTTTCACAGCGATGATCTGTTTGCTCTTTTGAAAACAGGGCTGCTGGATTTTTCGCTGGAGCAGATCGGGGCGCTGGAACAGTACGCCTATGTCTGGGATATCAGCGGCGCCCGTTGGGAAGAGCCGTTTGTGTGGAATCCGTCCGGTTTCGGAAAGATGCGGGAAGAGGACGCCCGAAAGCTGGAACAAATCGAGTCCTTGCGGCAAAAATTGATGGGGCCTTTGCTCTCTCTGCGGGAAAAGATCCGTGTCTGCAGCGGGCGGGAACTGGTTGTGGCGCTGTATGAATACTTGAGAGAAGCCCAGATCCTGGACCAGCTCAAAAAGCAGGACGCCCAGGAGGATAGAATTGGACAGGACAGCGTGAGAGGCCTTTTTGACGGTATGATGGATTTGTGGGACCAATATGCGCTGGTGCTGGGAGATCAGGCGTATGCACTGGCAAAACACTGCGAACTGATGCGCCTGACGCTGCTTACCGCCGATCTGGGACAGATCCCCCAAGCGCTGGATGCGGTTGCCATCGGGACCGCCGACCGTATCCGCCCCAATGCGCCTCGCTATGTCTTTGTGATTGGGGCCAACGAAGGCGTTTTCCCCGCTTTGGTGAGCCGGGTTGGCATCCTGTCCGAACGGGAGCGGGAACAGCTTTTTTGCGCGGGACTGGCCGTGTCGGAGCCTTTTGAGATACGGGTGCTGGAGGAGCGGTATTTTGCCTATACGGCCATGACCTGCGCCAGTGACGGGTTGTTTTTGTCCTGGTCGCAGGAGTCTGCCGAGGGGAATCCGATGGCTCCTTCGGTCATCGTGCGAGAGGTTTTGTCCATTTTCCCGCAGGCGGACTGCCGAAAGGCCTCGGCAGAGCCGATGGATTTTTATGCGCTGAACGAAAAAACGGCGCTGCGCGTGTTTGGCGGGGCGGCGGATAAACACTCGGCCCAGGCGGCGGCGCTGGGGGCTTTTTTGGAAGGCGGGACCTATGCTGACAGGTACCGGCGGATTTGTTCGCCTGTCCGGCCGGAAACATTCGCCATGCAATCGAAAGAAACGGCACGGGCGCTGTTCGGCAGGGAGATGCGTCTTTCCCCATCCAAGCTTGATCGGTACCATCAATGCCGGTTCGCTTATTTCTGCGAGCGGGGGCTGGGAGTGAAAAAACCGCGAAAAGCGCAGCTTTCCCCGATGGAGTCGGGCACCGTGATCCATTATGTATTGCAGCAGGTCACGTCGCAATATCCCGGGAAAGCGCTGTGCGGCTTATCCGAGGAGGAGTGCCGCCGGTTGGTGCGCCGGGCGCTGGACGATTATCTGCAGGAATCCATGGGCGGCGAACCGGATAAAACCGCCCGCTTTAAATACCTGTTCACGCGGATGGCGAACACGCTGGTCCGGCTGATTCGCCATCTTGCCATGGAATTCGCCGTCTGTGACTTTGAACCGGTGGCGTTTGAGCTGGCCATCGCGAAAGATTCAACCGTTACGCCGATGGAACTGGAGACCCCTGATGGCGGCAGAATCTGGGTGGAGGGAATCGTGGACCGGGTCGACGTCATGGAAAAGCGCGGGAAGCGTTATGTGCGGGTGGTCGACTATAAAACCGGATCGAAAAATTTTGATTTTACCGATATTTATTACGGCATCAATCTGCAAATGCTGGTTTACCTGTTTTCCATCTGCCAAAACGGCCGGGACCAGTTGGAAAATGTGGTCCCGGCAGGGGTTTTGTATATGCCGGGAAAAACGGGATTTTTGCCTGCCGACCGGCATGCGGGGGAAGATCAGATGCAGGCGCAGCAGAAAAAGGCGCTGAAAATGAACGGCCTGCTGCTTTCCGATCCAGCGGTGCTGGAAGGAATGGAATCGGATGGAGAGGGCGTTTTTATTCCCGCAAAGCTCAAAGACGGGCAGATAGACGCAAAGTCCTCGGTGGCGTCTTTGGAGGAGCTAGGAAAGCTCAAGCGGCATATTGAGTCTTTGCTGCGGCAGATGGCCCAAACGCTTTGGTCGGGCGATATCCCGGCGCTGCCGTTGGAGGAAAAGCAGTTCGATCTGTGCGCCTGGTGCGATTATCGCGGCATTTGCGGACGGGAAGAGGATGGGCCGAAGCGCCCGCGGAAAGATTTCTCCCGGGAAGAATTTTTCCAAAAGATCGGCGGTGAAGAAGATGAGTGAAAGAAGCTGGACAACACAACAGGCCCAGGCCATCCAAAGCCGGGGCGGGACGCTGCTGGTATCGGCCGCGGCGGGCAGCGGAAAAACTGCCGTTTTGGTGGAGCGGGTTGTCTCCATGCTGCTGGATGAAGAGCATCCGGTGGACGCGGACCGCCTGTTGGTGGTCACCTTTTCCAATGCTGCGGCCCAGGAAATGCGCCAGCGGATCGACGCGCGTCTGGCGCAGGAACAGGCGGCGCAGCCTTATAGCCAGCATCTTCGCCGCCAGCGCTTTTTGATGGAGCGAGCCCATATCAGCACCATCCATTCTTTCTGCCTGGACCTGGTCAGCCAACACGCGGAAGAACTGGATTTACCGGCGGATTTTATCCTGGGGGAGGAAAACAGGCTGTCTTTGCTGCGGCAGGAAGCGGCGGCCCAGGCGATAGAGACGTTTTACGCTTCGGATGAAGATGGCAGTTTTTCCGATTTGGTAGAATTGCTCTCCGGGGGCCGGGATGACAATCGGGTAACAGATACCATTTTTAAATTGTACGAATTTGTCCGCTCTCATCCTTTTTATGAAGATTGGCTGGCCGAGAAGAAGAAAATGTACGATCCGGCCGTCCCGGTGGAAAAGACGGTCTGGGGGCAAACGATCCTTTCCTATGGAATGGAAGCGGTGGAATACTGCCTGCAGATCAACAAAGAGCTGCTGGAACAAATGGAAGGCATTCCGGAGCTGGAAAAGGCATACGGCGCGCCGTTTTACGAAGACGGACAGCACCTGGGCACGCTTTTGGACGCCATGCGTTCCGGCCAGTGGAACAGCTGCTGCGAACAGCTGCAAACGTTCTCCTTTGGCCGGCTGGGAGCGCTTCGCGGGTTTGAGGACGATACGCTCAAGCAGCGGATGCAGTCCGGGCGTGACCAGATCAAAAAAATCATCAAGGGGTTATCGCAGCGTCAGTTTTGTGCCAACGCGCAGGAGTTTCAAGAGGACATCGCGGACCTTCGGCCGAAAGTGAAGACGCTTTTTTCCCTGGTCCTCTCTTACGACCGTCAATATGCCCAACTGAAAAAAGAGCAGAAGCTTTTGGATTTTTCCGATTTGGAACATATGGCGCTGCGCCTTTTGATGGAAAAGGCCGATGGCGCATATTGTCCCACCGCTTTGGCGCGGCAGACGGCGCAGGATTATGAAGAGGTGCTGGTGGACGAGTATCAGGATACCAACGGCGCTCAGGATATGATTTTCTTTGCCGTTTCGCAAAACGGCGGCAATCTTTTTATGGTCGGAGATGTAAAGCAGAGCATCTACCGGTTCCGGCAGGCCATGCCGGAGATTTTTATGGAAAAGCTGGACAGCTACAGCCCGTTCGACGGCAAAAAGTATCCTGCGAAGATCGTATTGGGGAAAAATTTCCGCAGCCGTCTGGAAGTGGCTGGATTTGTCAATTTTGTTTTCCGGCAGCTGATGAGCCGGAAAATGGGCGAAATGGATTACGGCCCGGAGCAGGAGTTGATTGCCGCCGCGCCCTATCCGCCGGATGAGAAGATGCAGGCGGAATTGCATTTGGTTGAAATCCAGGATTCACCGGAAAGCGCCGTTCAGCAGGAAGCGGCCTATGTGGCAAGCCAAATTTCCAATCTGATTGCCGGCGGCGCCAGCGTGTGGGAAAACGGCGCGCCGCGCCCGGTGCGGTTCGCAGATATCTGTATTCTTTTGCGATCGCCGAAAAATAAAGCCAAAGCTTATCGGGAAGCGTTTTTGCAAGAGGGAATCAACAGCTGGACGGACAGCAGAAACGGTTTTTTGCAGTCCCGGGAAATTCAGGTGATGACAGCTTTTTTACAGATGTTGGACAATCCCTACCGGGACATCCCGCTTTTGACGGTGCTGATGTCCGACCTGTTTGGCTTTTCACCGGAACAAATCGCGGTAATCCGGCTCCTGGACCGCCGGGGCTCCTTTTACGCGGCTTTGCAAAAAAGTGCTGAGCAGGGGGACGAAGCCAGCGCCGGCTTTTTGCGCCAGACGCAGCAATTGCGCCGGCTGGCAGTCAGTACGCCGGTGGCGGATCTGCTGACCGAGATATATGCCAGAACGGATTATCCGGCCATCGTATCCGCTTATCCCATGGGAGAAGCACGCAAGGCAAACCTGCAGCAGCTTTGCAGATATGCGGCGGCTTTTGAAAAAAGCGGCGGCCGGGGTTTGTACGCATTTGTCCGTTTTCTGGACCGGCTGTCCGAACAGAAAGCGGATTTTGCGGCCGCTTCGTCCGGCGGAAGCGCAGACGCAGTGCAGATTCTCAGCATCCATCGCTCCAAAGGGTTGGAATTCCCATATGTTTTTCTCTGCGACACAGCCAAGGCATTTAACAAGCAGGATCTGCGCGACCGGATCGCTTTGCATCCGCAGATGGGCTTCGCCTGTGTAAGGCGGGAACAGGCGCTGCTGAAAGAATTTACCACCATTCCCCTGGAAGCGCTGCGCCTGGAAAACGAGCGGGCGAATTTAAGCGAGGAATTGCGGGTGCTGTATGTGGCGCTGACCCGCGCAAAGGAAAAACTGTTTATCACCATGGCAGGCGATCCGGATAAAATGCTGCGCAAAGCGTCTGCAGCGGCGCAAGGACCGCTGCAGCCGTTTGTTGTGCGCTCCGCCGATTCGATGGGAACCTGGCTTTTGATGTGCGCGCTGCGCCATCCGGACTGCCGCAGCCTGCGGGAATCCGCCGGACTGGAATTGGTATCGCCGGCGCAGGAGCAAACGGCTCTCAAGGTCGTTTTGGCGCAGTCCGGGCAGCAGCGGGAAGAAGCTTCTTTTCGGGAGGAAAAAGCCGCCCATCCGGACGAGGGCTTTTTATCGCTGCTCCGAAAAAACAGCGACTGGCGATATCCTTATGAAGAGGCGACCCATATTCCGCAAAAGCTTGGCGTTTCAGCCGTGGCGAAAAAAGAAACGTCGGACCGCTACGCCTTTACCAAAACACCGCGCTTTTTGTCTGGGGAAAAGCTTTCCGGCGCGCAGAAAGGCGATGCGCTGCATCATTTTATGCAGTATGCCGACTATGAGCGATGTTCTGCCGCCCCCGCCGAAGAATTGGAACGGCTGCTGCGCCTGGAATTTCTGACACCGGCGCAGGCCCAGGTGATCCCCCTGGAGCGAATCCGGCACTTTTTTACTTCCGGGCTGTACCGGCGGATGCGGGAAGCGTGCCGCCTGGAACGGGAGCTTCGCTTTCTCTGGGAGATCGACAGCGGCTTGATGGGATACGAAAACGCCGGTTCGGATAAGATTACGGTGCAAGGCGTGGCGGACTGCGTGTTCTGGGAAGACGACGGGGCGGTCATCGTCGATTATAAAACCGATCGGGTGTCCAGCGCAGAAGAACTGGCGGATAAGTATCGGGAACAGCTTCGTATTTACCGGCTTATTTTACAGAAGAGCTTGCAAACACCGGTAAAATCATGTATTCTATACTCGTTCCATTTGGAAAAAGAAATTACGCTGCATTTTTAAGCGGCTTTTAGAGGATATTCTCTTGACAAATGGAAGCGGTGCTGTTATACTATTTGCGAAAACAAAGCAGAACCAATTCGTTCTCACCTGCTCGCAGCGGCGATGTCGGGTCAATACTCAAAAAGCAAAGGCTTTTGTATGTGTATTGAGCGCGGGCGAATTTCGTTCCGCGCTT
>JBJEQT010000143.1:0-37694 GCA_051881895.1 Oscillospiraceae bacterium | reverse complement strand
CTGATTCGTAATCAGCAGGTCGCGTGTTCGAGTCACGTCACTAGCTCCAAAACAGGGCGGTTATACCGCCCTGTTTTTGTATTTGCAAAGTGAAAAGATGGTATACGCGTCAAAATCCCCTCCAATTTTCGGTTGGAGGGGATTTTAGCAGGTGAATTTCTAAGTATACCCAAAGAAGATGATTCGACGCCGCTTTTCGAAACATCCGGTCGAATTCAGGCGAGCTCTTCCTCGGACAGAGCCGAAACGGGAACGGATGCTGCCGCTTCCATTTCGCGCAAAGCGGTTTCTTTCATCCGGGAAATCCGCTCCCGACGCGGCAAATTCGCGTCTGGCCAGATAGGCTCCAGCGCCTGGATATCCATGCAGGGACGCTTTTTGATCCGGAACAGCCCTTTGGGAGCCCGATAAGTGATACAAAGAGGCAGGATGGGAACGGCTGTATCGGCCGCAAAAGAGAATGCGGAATTTTGAAAAGGCCGCAGTTTTTGACAGTATGGGTTTAATTCCCCTTCGGGATAGATGACGATATAATCGCCGTTTCGCAGCGCTTTGTGTATGGATTCTTTAAAGCCGGGCAGAAGCCTTGGCTGCCTGGGAATGGGAATTCCGCCGAACAGGCGTACCAGCCGCCGGATTACGGGCAGCTCCAGATTGGACTGCAAGGTGACATAGTATGCCCGGTGCGGGTAGATCATCCGCGCTACCGCAGTGCAGTCCAGCCAGTGGACGTGATTGCAGATCACCACTGCGCCGCCTTTGCCGGCTGCGCGGAGGTTTTCCCTGCCGTTAAAGTGCATGCCAAACCAGATATGGTGAACCGGCCAGAGAATCAAAAGGGCAAGACCGGCCAACAAGCGGGAGAGAGTCCGCCACAAAAATCCCTGCCGCAGATAGGAAAACGTCTGATCCAGGCGCAGCGGGATCCGGCGCCAGCTGTCGAAATCAGGGGTTCTTATTGCCATGCACCTTCTTCCATGGCCTGCTGCATCATTTGCTCAAACTGTGTGACGCAAGCTTCCAGCGAATAGGATTTGGCTGATTCCGCGTACCGGAGGGACATTTCTTCTCGTTTGGACGGGTGTTCCAGCCACCAGTCGATTTTTTGCGCCAGATTGCCGCTGTCTCCGGAAAGGAACAAAGAACGGTCGTCCAAAGCAAACTGGGGAACCGCCGAAAGAGGGCTGTTGGATATGACCGGCACCAGACCTTCGGCAAAAGCTTCCATGCAGCTCATTCCCTCAATTTCCGCGTCCGCCGCGTGTACATACAGATCCGCTTGCGCGATCAGTTCCCGCAGGCGCTCCTGCGAATAAAAGTTGACCGCGATTGGGTTCGGGAGCCCCTGCGCTTGGGCGAGCAGCGCATCCCGGCGGGGGCCCTGTCCGGCCAGGACCAGTTGAATTTTATCCGCGTGCCGGGATTTTCGGACGGCTTCGATCAGCACATCCTGCCTTTTTTCGCGGGAAAGACGCCCAATCATCAATACGACGAAGCGGTCTTGCCATTCCTTGGGCTTGGGCAGCCTTTGGTAGGAAAATTGCGGGGCGATTCCGTTGGAAATCACATGCAGCTGCGCGCGGTACTGATATTTCTCCAACTCGCCGGCGATAAAACGGCTGGGACAGTGAATATGACGAAACTGGTCAAAGAAACAGACCCGGAACAGCCAGAACACGAATCGGTTGATGGTCTGCCGCCGGCCCAGCCGGATGGAGTAGGTGACATTTTGCGGTTGGACGTGGAACGCGGCGGTAGCCGGTTTCCCCATTTGGCGGGCGATTTTCGCGGCTTTGATCGACAGGGGGAAGGGCATCAGAAAATGAACCAGATCCGCCCATTCTACCGCGGGCCGAATGACGCCTTCCTCCGGTTTGCCGAAAATCATTCCCTGAGAATGAATCAGCCCGCCGAAAATCGGTACATTTAATTCCTGCACCCGGTAACCGTTTTCTCCGGTGTCAGCGGTGGAGAGAATCCGCACCTCATGCCCTCGGCGGACCAGCTCCCCGGCATATCGCCGGGCCGAGACGGTAACACCGTTATTTTCCGCTCCGTATTGATCTATCACAAAGAGAATTTTCATGATTTCCACCTTCCAGCAATGCTGCCACTTCCCGGTAAAAAACACCCAGGGAACCGACATAGTTTTCTTTCCAGGGCTTATTGCGTCCGCAGTAATGGATAATGACAGAATGCTCCCGTACCCATTCGAGGTTTCGCCAAGCCTCGGCATGGGGCCGCAGCGTGAACAGTTTTTCTGTCATGTTATACACAAATGGGTCAAGGGGGAGGATCTCCCCTGCATACAGGGCGCTGATGACATCCTGATCCGGCAGCAGGAGTTTTTCCTTATGTGTTTGGATATACCGGAAAACGGCCGCTTCGTCCTGTTCACGGCGAAGCCGTTCCAAATTGAAAAGCATTACGCCGGAATTGATGTAAAGGCTGCCCTTTTCCATATCCAGCCGCCCCCAATTGACCGCAGAGAAAAAACGGCCGGTATGGGAAGCCGCGGCAAAAAGCCATCCGTCCAGCGGTGTTTTGTACAATTCATCCAGCGGGCCATTGACAATCGTATCCGGATCGAGGTAAAGGACCCTTGTTAAATGCGCGGGCAGATATTTTGCCGCAAAAATACGATAATACATCTCCTGCGGATAACGGTCGGTGATGGGCGCGTCTTTCAGCAAAGAACGGTCCGCCTGTATGGGATACAGGGTACAGCCATCGGCCAGTACAGAGCGGACAGAGGAAAGATCTTCTTCTGTCAGTGAAGAATGAAGCAGGTATAAATCAATCTGCTTGCCGGGATTGGTGCGAAAAAGAGAAGAGAGCATCACTTTCAAAGGAGGGATATACGCGGCGTTCAGCGTGATAAGCAGATTGACCGGTTCTGTTTTCTGAGCAAAGACGGCTTCCTTTCCGCCGGGGGAAGGAGTGTGCGTAGGCATAGCGGATTCCTCTTTTCTGTTGCCGCCGATGGGATTATTTTTTGAAAAAAAGGCGGGATATCGCAATAAAACTTGTAATTTATCTTAAAAATAACTATTATTTTATCATATTTTTTGTGAAATACAATAGTATTTTTCCATTTTGAGAAGATTTTCCCACGCAAACCCGATTCGGAAAAACAAGCAAAAAAACACAGCAGCGACGAAGGACCCCATCACTGCTGTGTTTTTCTATCGTTGGTGTTTTGCGCGAAGGCCGCCGCTATTTTGCCAGAGACTGCGCAAATTGTTTGCCGAAATCTTTGGCTTTCTGCAGCTCCTCTTCCGACGGGACAAAAATGGTGCGGAAGCCCTCTTCGAATACATTGGATTTCAGCCCTTTCAGACGCGCGATCAGGTTGGGAACAGCCTCGCCGCTCCAGCCGTAAGAGCCGAAGACCAGTACCGGGCGTTTGCGGTTGTTGATGGCGTCTACATGGCTTAACAGATTCCACACAGGCGCGACCGCGTCGGCATTGATGGTGGGAGAGCCGATGCAGAACGCGTCGGACCGGTTCAAAAGTCCCTGCAGGAAGCCCATATCGTAACCGTTGATATCGTAAACCTGGCAATCGGCCTGCGGGATCTCCTCCAAAATGCCGTCGCGCAGCATGCCGGCAACCTTACCGGTATTGCCGTAAGCGGAGCAATAGAAAATCGGAATCAGCGGGACCTCGTTTTTATGGGGCTTGCTCCACTCGTCATAACGTTCCATCGACCATTCCAGACGGCATCCGCTGGTCAGCACCGGGCCGTGGCTATTGCAGACGGTTTTCACATCCAGCGCTTTTATCTTTGCCAGACCGCTCTGTACATAAGAGGGGAACGGCCCAAAAATCGCGTCGTAGTAGCCTTTAAAAGCCTCTTCGTATTTTTGGGGATAAGCCATGTTGGTGTCAAACGTATACGGTTCGCAATAGTGGGAGCCCAATACGTCGCAGGAGAACAGCACCTTTTCCTCGGGGCACCAGGTGAACATGGAGTCGGGCCAGTGCAAAAACGGCGCGGAAATAAACTGCAGGGTCTTTCCGCCCAGATCCAGCTTCTCTCCGTCTTTGGCCACGGTGACAGGAAGCGCGGGATTGTTGGTAATGTTTTTCAGATACAAAGACCCTGCCTGGCTGACCAGGATTTTTGCATTGGGACATAATTCGACCAGCCGGCCCAGCACGCCGGAATGGTCCGGTTCGCAGTGGTTGAGAATAATGTAATCGATTTGGCTGGGATCGCAAACCTGGCGGATATTGTCCAGATACTGGTCAAAAAAAGTCAGATGGCAGGTTTCGATCAACGCTGTTTTTTCGCTGCCCTTTACGAGATAAGAATTGTAGCTGGTACCGTATTCGGTTTTCATTACGACATCGAAAATACGCATAGCAGGATTGAGAATTCCGACCGAGTAGATATCTTTGGTAACGCTGCTGGAAGACAATGGAAAACCCTCCTTTGTTTTTCAAACCGCAGTTTTTTGTTTTACGCAAAAGTGCCGCGGGCCTGTTTTACTGCCCGGCGGGACAGCAGAATCAACAACCGGCGGCATTCGAGCCGTGAAGCTCTTTTGCTTATTCTTATTCTTCTTCGAACATGTCTTTGCCTACGCCGCACAGCGGGCAAACGAAATCGTCCGGGACATCTTCCCATTTGGTGCCGGCCGCAACGCCGTTGTCCGGCGCGCCCTGCGCCTCGTCATAGATATAACCGCATACGCTGCAAACAAACTTTTTCATGCTTTTTACTCCTTTTTATGTTTTAAGATAAGTGTTCCATATTTGAGGCCATATCATGCTTTACACGATCGGCTTCTTCCGCTTTTTTTGCATTATTCCAACGATCCATGGTGCCGACCAGATAACCGGTGATCCGGCGAATCCGCTCAAAGGGAGTCGGCTCAAAGCGATAATGCAGGTCGACATAGTCTCCGTCTACAGTGATATCAATGCCAGCGAGCTGTTTGTCCGGATATTTTTCTCGGGCACGGTCGATATAAGCTTTTCTTTCCTCGGCGGAAATCTCTCCTCCGCTCACATGTACGGGAATCATAAAATGCCTCCTTACGCTCTTTACTTTTTGTTGTCTTTATTATATCATAAAAAAAACAGCATACATGTTGCAAATGCAACTTTATAGGAGTTTTTATGGATTTTTTTAACACGACGCTTTTTGAGGGAATTGCAGAGCAGGAATGCCGGGCAATGATGGATTGTTTTGGAGTGCAGATGCGCCAGTTCGATGCGGGCCAGACGATCTTTGAATATGGAAGCGGAAACGACCAGGTGGGAATTCTGCAGCAGGGAAGGGCGAGCCTTGTCCGAATCGATTTGGATGGCGGCAGAACGGTGCTGGAACGTTTGGAACCGGGCGGCGTATTCGGCGAAATGATGGCGTTCCCCTGCGTGGGAGCGGACAGCATCTGGGTCCAATGCGATGAAATGTGCATCGTCGCATTGATTCGATATGACCAGATCACGAAGCGCTGCGAAAAGGCCTGCAGGCACCACAGCCGCTTGGTGGAGAACATGTTTGGGCTGATGAGGCAAAAGGCCATGGATCTCAGCGAACGGGTCGAGATACTCAGCCGCCGGACAATCCGGGACAAGCTGTCTGCCTATTTTTTGCTGCAGGGGTTAAAAAACGGTGAGAAAAAATTCAACCTGCCGTTTTCTTACAGCGCCCTGGGTGAATACATCTGCGCGGACCGCAGCGCCATGATGAGGGAACTGCGGAAAATGAAAGAAGATGGCCTGCTGCAAACAAAAGGACGGCAGATCCTTCTGGGAAAATCCTTTTTGGAAGCGGCGGGAGTGGTTGACAAACTTTGACGATTCAGATACACTTAACTGCGGTAAAGGTTTTCGGCTTCATCTGCCGGAACGAAAGAGGGAAGACGGGTGAAAATCCCGCGCAGTCCCGCTGCTGTAAATGGGGAATGAACCTTTATGATGCCACTGGCCGCACGGCTGGGAAGGGAAAGGCTCATTTTGATCCATAAGCCAGAACACCTGCCTTTGCCTTTATATCACATTTCTGCGCGGAAACAGAGGATGCTTGATAAAAGGAAGGGCAAATTCGTGCGTAATGCCGTTGCGCCAAAATCTTTCCTGAAAACAGACTGCTGTATGCCGATGCGCATACAGCTTTTTTTATGCCCGCATGCGGAAAAGAAAAAGGAGCCGATTTTATGACGAAGTGGAAAATATTATCTGTATTGATGGCTGTCTGCCTATTGCTGTCCGCCTGCGGGAACGCGGCGGCCTCTTCCGGGCAGGAAAGCTCCGCGGTGGAAGAAGTTTCCTCTTCCGCCGCCATTCTGCCAGGGGAATTGGTGGAAACTTATGTGCCGGAATATGCCAAAGGATTTTCCATTGAATATTACGAGGGCGGTGCGAAGATCATTGATACCCATATCGAGGCGACCGCCAGCACTGCGGCTGCCGCGCAGCGGATCCTGCTGCTGCCGGATGGAGCGGCAGAGCCGTTAGAAGCCAAATGGGATGCCAAAATCGAAGGGCCGGTGACCTCGGTCGTTACGCTGGCAAGCTCCCATGCGGGGCATTTTGCAAATCTGGACGCGGTAGATGTGGTGAAAGGATGCTCTATCAAGCCGGAAAGCTGCTATGTGGACTCCTTGAAAAACGCGTTGGAAAACGGTTCCACCGTTTATGTGGGCACCAGTTCCAGCTTGGATCAGGAGCTGATCGCTTCGCTGGCGCCGCAGGTGATCTTTGTCGGCGGAATGTCCAGTGATGTGGAGGTTGCCCAGAAGCTGGAGGAAAGCGGGCTGCTGTGCGTTTATTTCGGGGATTTTGCAGAAGAAGATTATATGGGCCGCGCCCAATGGATTGAGCTGATCGGCGCTTTTGTGGACAAAGACCAGCAGGCCCGGGATTTTATCCGGGATAACAAAACGCAGGTGGATGAGGTGCTGGCCAAAGTAAAATCGGCCGAAGAGCATCCTGCTGTTTTGTGGTACACCCACAGTTCCAGCGCGCCGCATTTCAATGTCCGCACCGATAAGGATTATGTCAATTCCATCGTTTCCGCCGTGGGAGGACAGCTTTTGTTCCCGGCAGAAAGCGAGGGCAACTCGGTGAAACTTTCCAATGAGGATTTTCTGCTTTTGATGAATGAAGCGGACAAGATCATACTGGGCGTTTCGCTTAACTCCTATAAAGACGCGAAAGATATGACCTATTTTAACAAAGAGGACCAGGTCGATTTTTCCACAGCGCCTGCCTTTGCTAGCCGCGACTGTTATGTCGTGGGCTATGACTGGGCGCAGGATACAGCCAACGCGGCGGAGATTATCCGCTCGATGGCAGCCTGCCTGTATCCGGATCTGTTCTCCGACGTACCGGATTCGGACAAAGATAAAATCATCGCTTTTTGGGTTGAATAGAAAATGAACAACAAAAATATCAGAAGAAAAACCAGAGTAACAGCAGCGGTTTCGCTGCTGTTACTGGCGGTTTTGACGGTTTTTGCCATTGGTATCGGATCGGTGTACCTGCCGCCGGATACAGTGCTGCGGGTGCTGTTTCGGCAGGTGGATCCTTCCGATCCGGCTTACATTATCGTTTGGAATATGCGCCTGTCCCGGGTGATTGCCAGCGTGTTTGGCGGGGCGGCGCTGTCCTTGTCGGGGCTGCTTTTGCAGATTCTGTTTCAAAATCCCATCGCGGATCCGTATATCCTGGGCATCTCGTCCGGCGCGCGGCTGGCGGTGGGATTGATGCTGCTGGGCGGCGTGATGGCCGGCTTTCATGTGACCAATCCCTGGATTTTGTTCCTGGGCGCCCTGGCCGGCGCTTTGGCGGTCATGGTGCTGATGCTGCTGTTCTCTGCCCGGGCGCGCAGCGTGACGACCCTGCTGATTGTCGGCATCATGGTGGGATATCTGTGTTCGGCTCTGGTTGGGCTTTTGGTCGCGTTTTCGGATGACAGCAGCATCGCGGATTTTACCCGCTGGACAATGGGCAGTTTTGGCCTGATGACCTGGCCTAAAATTTATGTTTTGGTGCTGGTCTGCTCGGTGCTGTTTGTCCTGTCTTTTTTGCTGGGCAAAAACCTGAACGCTTTGCGGATGGGAGAATCCTACGCCGTGACCATGGGGGTCAACACCAAAGGGCTGCGGGTGGCGATCATTCTGATATCAGGGCTGTTGACCGCGGTGGTCACCGCTTTCGCGGGCCCGGTGTCTTTTATCGGGATGAGCGTTCCGCACATCTGCCGGATGCTCCTGAAGACAGATGACTCCCGGGCGCTGATCCCATCCTGTATTTTGTGCGGCGGCATCTTTGGCGTGGGGTGCGATTTGATCTCCCGGACGATTATCGCTCCCAACGAATTGGCCATTGGCACGGTGACTGCTTACGTCGGGGTGCCGATCGTTTTATATCTTCTGATGAAAAAGAACAAACACGACTAAAAGGAGGCCCGTTGATGGAACAGCTGAAGCTGGAACAGGTGGATATCGGCTATGGCGGGCAGCCGCTGGTTTCCAAAATCGACCTTTCCTTTCTGCGGGGGAAAATGACCTGCATCCTGGGCTCTAACGGGGCGGGAAAGACCACGCTTTTAAAAACCATCGCCCGGATCATCAAGCCGCTGGGAGGTGTTATCCGCCTGGGCGGGGAGGATGTCCGGCGGCTAAACGGCCTTCGGTATGCCAAAGAGGTATCCGCCGTGCTCACCGACCGGGTCAGCCTGGAAAACTGTACCGTTTGGGATGTGGCCGCTATGGGGCGCAATCCCCACACGGGATTTTTCGGGGCGCTGGGCGAAGAGGACCGGCGCCGGGTGCGGGAAAGCCTGGAAGCCTGCGACGCCTGGGAATTGCGCGACCGGCCATTCAACCAACTCAGCGATGGGCAAAAGCAGAAAGTGCTGATTGCCCGGGGGCTTTGCCAAAGTACGCCGGTCCTGCTGTTGGATGAACCCACCAGCCATCTGGATATCTTTTATAAGATGGAGGTGCTGCAGACGCTGCGGACCCAATGCGTCCGGGAGGGGAAAACGGTGATCTGTACCCTGCATGAGCCGGATCTCGCGGTCAAGTGCTGTGACCGGCTGGTGCTGGTCAAAGGAGACCGGATCTTGGCCTGCGGCGACACAGGGCAGATCGTTCAAAGCAGCGCCATGGAGGAACTTTACGGCTTTTCCGGCCGGCAGTTCGACCCGGTGCTGGGGTTGGCGGAATTCCCTGCGGCCGAGGGCAAAGATGTGTTTTTTGCCGGTGCGGATGAAAACACCGTCCATCTGTTCCGGGCGCTGAACCGGATGCAGAAAGGGTTTGCCGCAGGGGTGCTGCATCAAAATGATCTGCTGTTTCATTTGGGGAGGGCCATGGGCGTGCCGATGGTGACCCAAAAGGCCTACCTGCCAATCACGCCGCAGCAGGCCGACCTGGCATTTTCCCGGGCGGCGGATTACGAAGTGATCGTGGCGGCGGATCTGCCGGATGACCCGTTGGTGGCACAAAATCGTGCGCTGGCGCGGCGTCTGGCAGCGGAGGGGAAAAAAGTAATGTCCACCGCGGAATATAAGGCTTTGTTGGAACGGCAGATGTGAAAAAAGAGGGCTGGCGGCATTGGAGCCGGCGGACAGGAAGCCGCTTTTTGTACGGATGCGGCATAATCAGCGGAGAAAAGAGGGGAAAAGAATGGGAGAAGTGGCAAATCCGCCCAGAATCGCAGTGGTCGGAACCGGCAGCGGATGTGGGAAGACGACTGTTGTCTGTGCGCTGCTGCAGGCATTTTGCAACCGCAAAATGGCGGTATCTTCTTTTAAGTGCGGGCCGGATTACATTGATCCGATGTTTCATCAGAAAATCATCGGCACCCCTTCCCGCAATCTGGATTTGTTTTTCTGCGGTGAAGATATGGTCCGATACCTGTTTTGCCGCGCGGCGTCCGGTTCGGATCTTTCGGTGATCGAGGGAGTCATGGGGATGTACGACGGAATGGGCGCCGATACCCAAACGGCTTCTTCCAACCATTTGGCCATGACGGTCGAAGCGCCGGAGATTTTGGTAGTAAACGTCCGCGGGATGAGCCTGTCAGCGGCGGCGGTGCTGTCCGGTTTTGCCCAATTTGCGCCCAATCGGCTGGCGGGGGTTATTTTTAACGGCGCGTCGAAGATGATGTATCCCGCATACGCAAAAATGGCCCGGGAAGTGGGGCTGCGGGCGTATGGATACTTCCCGCGCATACCGCAGGCGTCGGTAGAAAGCAGGCATCTCGGCCTGGTGACCGCCGGGGAAATTGAAAATTTAAAAGAAAAAATGAACCTTTTGGCAAAAACAGCCGAAGAAACGCTGGATTTGGACGGCATTTTGGCGCTGGCCCGGTCTGCCGGCCCGCTGACCTATGAAAAGCCTGTTTTGCCGGCTCCTTTGCCGCACCGGGTACGGGTCGGCGTGGCGCAGGATGAGGCGTTTTGTTTTTACTACGCGGACAATCTCGAGCTGTTGGCGGCCCTGGGCGCCGAGCTGATCCCCTTTTCACCGCTGCGGGATCCGTCGCTGCCGGAAAAACTGGACGGTTTGTATTTGGGCGGAGGCTATCCGGAACTGCATTTGCAGACACTGGCAGAGAACACAACCATGCGCCGGGCCGTACAGCGAGCCGTGGCAAGCGGCATGCCGACGGTTGCCGAGTGCGGGGGATTTTTGTATCTGCAGCAATCTCTGGCGGGAATCGACCAAAAGGCCTTTCCGATGGCGGGCGCATTGCCTGGTGAGGGGGAAATGACGGACCGCCTGGTCCGGTTCGGCTATGTAGACCTTATGGCCCGCCGGGAACAGATGCTTTGCCAAAAAGGAGAGAGCATCAAAGGACATTCCTTTCATTATTCGGACACCTCCCACAACGGCAACGGCTTTCTGGCTCGAAAGCGAAAAGGAGAGTACCTTTGCGCCCATGCCGGACCTCGTTTATATGCGGGATATCCCCATTTATATTTTTGGAGCAATCCGGACGCGGCGGCCCGTTTTCTGGCCCAATGCGCCGACTATCAAAAGGAGCGGGAAGTATGAATCTGCAACAGACTATTCAATCGATCCGGCCGTTGGACACGGATGCCATGGAAACGGCGGCACGTCGCTGGGACAGCATTGCCAAGCCGCTGCACAGCCTCGGATTGCTGGAAGAGGCGGTCATCCGCATTGCCGGGATGCAGAAAACGGCGCAGGTATCGCTTTCTCCCAGGGCGCTGCTGGTTTTTTGCGCGGACAATGGTGTGGTCGCCCAAGGGGTGACCCAGACAGATCAGAGCGTAACGGCGATCGTCACCGAAAACTTTACCCTGGGGAAAACCAGCTCCTGTGTGATGGCAAAAAAAGCGGGGGTCGATTTGATTCCGGTGGATATCGGCGTGGCGAAGGAAATGAACATACCCGGCCTTTTGCAGGAAAAAATCCGGATGGGGACCGATGATCTGACCCAGGGGCCCGCCATGCGCCGGGAAGAAGCGATTCAGGCGCTGGAGACAGGTATCCGCTTGGCGCGCTGGCTGGCGGAAAAAGGATACCGTGCCATTGCTACCGGGGAGATGGGGATCGGTAACACGACCACCAGCGCGGCAGTGGCGGCGGTGCTGCTGGGACGCGATCCCAGTGACGTAACCGGCGTGGGGGCGGGACTTCCCGCAAAAGGGCTGATTCGGAAAGTGGAGGCGATCCGTCGGGGAATTGCTGTGAACCGGCCGGACGCCGGCGATCCGCTGGACGTGTTGGCCAAAGTTGGGGGACTGGATCTGGCCGGAATCGCCGGCGCGTTTTTGGGCGGCGCGTCCGCCGGGGTGCCGGTGATCATTGATGGGTTTATCTCCGCGGCGGCGGCTTTGGTCGCTGCGCGCCTGTGCCCGGCCTGCGCGGACTATATGCTGGCATCTCATGTGTCGGCGGAACCGGCCGGGCAGATGCTGCTGGACGCGCTGGGACACAGGGCAATCCTGCATGCGGGGATGTGTCTGGGCGAGGGGACCGGTGCGGTGGCGCTGTTCCCGGTTTTGGATATGGGCCTTGCGGTATATGAGCAGATGAGTTCTTTTTCAGACATCCAAATGGAGCCTTATACCGATTTTAAAAAGGAGGAAGCGCTGTGCTCGCATTCGTAGCAGGCGGCGCCGCCAGCGGAAAATCCGCCTGGGCGGAATCGATAGCCGCTGCGCTGGGCGGTAAAAAATGTTACATCGCCACCATGGAGCCTTTTGGACAAGAGGCCGAAGCACGCATTCAAAAACATCGGGACGCGCGGCGGGAAAAGGGGTTCCAGACGGTGGAAATCTATACCGGCATGGCGGAAAAAGCCGCGTCGCTTTCTTACGACACCGCTTTGCTGGAATGTATGACCAACTGGATGGCAAATGAAATGTATAGCCCATCCGGAGCGGGAAAAGCCGCGCTGGAAGCGGTTGAGAAAGGCCTGGATGCTTTAAGCGCAGCAGTCCCCAATCTGGTGGTCGTATCCGGAGATTTGTTTTGCGAGGGGCTGGATTACGGCCCTTATACCGGGGAGTATCTGGAAAATCTGGCGGCGGTAAACCGCTTGCTGGCATCTCGGGCCGATATTACGGCAGAGCTTTGCTGCGGCATACCGATCATCCATCGCCAAACCAAAGCCGGGAGGGATTTGCTTGAAAAAATGGCTTAGCGGTTTTTGCGCCGCATTTTCCATGTATTCTTCGGTGCCCATGCCGCAGATCCAATGGAGGGAGAATACCATGCGGTATCTGTTCTGCTTTTTTCCCTGGGTCGGGCTGCTGACCGGCGGCCTCTGCCTGGGATGGGCCTGGCTTTGCGGATATTGGCGGGCCGGCGCGCTTTTGTTCGCGGGCGGCATGACGCTGCTGCCGCTGATCGTATCCGGCGGCATCCATCTCGACGGATTGGTGGACACAGCCGACGCGCTGTATTCCAGGCAGGAAACGCAAAAGAAGCTGGAGATTTTAAAGGATCCGCATGTGGGCGCTTTTGGCGTTATCGTCTGCTGCGGCTACTTGCTGGCGAACTTTGCTTTGTGGGGTCAAATGTATGAAACGCCGCGGCTGACCGGCCTTTGCTGCGCCGGATTTTTCCTGTCCCGATGCTGCTCGGCGATGGCAGTGGTCAGCTTTCCCGCGGCAAAAAATTCCGGGTTGGCGCACCTGTTTTCCGGCTATGCGGATAAAAAGGCGGTAAGAATCTGCTGCGGCGGCTATCTTTTGCTGGCGGGAGGACTGCTGGTCTGGCAATTTGCGTGGGCGGGAGCCGCGGTACTGGTCGGAATGGGACTTGTTTTCGTGTGGTTTTGGCGTTTATGCCGCAAGCAGTTCGGCGGGATCACAGGCGATCTGGCGGGATTTTTTCTGCAGGCTGCCGAGCTGGCAGTTTTGGCGATCTGCACGTTTGGAGGAATGCTGGGATGGTAGAAAAGCTGATCGTGGGCGGCGCCCACAGTGGAAAAAAAGAGCGGCTGGCGGCATTGGGCTTTTTGGACGGCGATCTGGCGGATGCGAAAACATGCAGCTTGGATAAAGTTTTTGGATATCCGGTTTTATATGGGCTGCATACGCTGGTCCGGCGGCTGATGCAGGAGGGGATAGACCCGGTGCAGGCCGTTCGAAAAGGGCTGGATGAGAACAAAGTGAAGATCGTCGTCTGCGACGAGATCGGCTGCGGCGTGATCCCCATGGACTGGTTTGAGCGGGACTGGCGGGAGCAGGTAGGACGGCTCCTTTGCGAAATCGCCGCGGCGTCGCCGTCGGTGGAGCGGGTATTCTGCGGCGTGTCCATGGAGATCAAGGCGGGATGAAAATATATGTATACCTGATCCGGCACGGCAAAACCGCCGGGAATCGAAAAGGCGCCTACATCGGCTCGATCGACGAGCCGCTCAGCCCGGAGGGACGGGATCAGCTGAAAGCATTGGCCGGCAGCTTTCCTGCACCGGACGAGCTGTGGAGAAGTCCCCTTTGCCGCTGTGAGCAAACAGCGGATATTCTTTATCCGGGCGTTTTGGCAAGGGTTTGCGGCGATTTGCGAGAGTGCGATTTCGGCGCGTATGAAGGAAAAAACTATGAGCAGCTGAAGGATGAGCCGGGCTATCAAAATTGGCTGAACAGCGGCGGGACCGTTCCGTTCCCGGGCGGGGAGGACCCTATGGCATTTCGCGCCCGCAGCCAAAAAGCGTTTGCCGCCATTGCCGGCGAAGCGGCGCGGCGGCATCCCGGCAGGACGCTGGCGGTCGTTTGCCACGGGGGTACCATTATGGCGATTCTGGATGCTTTTTCCAATCCACATCGGGACTTTTACAACTGGCAGGCGCCGAACGCAGGTGGTTATCGGTTTTGGTATGACCCCGAAGAAAAGCGGGCAGAGCAGATTGCTTTGTTGACAGACGGGAGGAAGTAAAATGGAAATATGTCTGGCGGTTCTGTGCGGCTATCTGCTGGATTTGATATTGGGAGACCCCCATTGGCTGCTGCACCCGGTGCAGGTGATGGGATGGTGCATTTCCGGCGCAGAAAAGCTTCTGCGGCGTGTATTCCCCAAAACGCCAAGGGGCGAATTGTGCGGCGGCGCAGTGCTTGCGGTTGGCATGGTCCTTTTGGGCTTTTTTGTGCCGTTTGGGATTTTGTATGCCGCAGGGCTGATTCATCCGGCTTTGCGGTTTGGCCTGGAGGTGCTTTTCTGCTACCAGATTCCCGCGACCAAGAGCCTTAGGACAGAAAGTATGCGGGTTTACGAGCCGTTAAAAAACGCCGATTTGCCGTTGGCGCGGCATTATCTTTCCTGGATTGTCGGCCGGGATACCCAGAACCTGGACGAAGAGCATGTGGCAAAAGCGGCGGTGGAAACGGTGGCGGAAAACACGTCCGACGGAATTGTGGCGCCGCTTTTTTATCTGGTGATCGGCGGCGCGCCGCTTGGTTTTTTGTACAAGGCAATCAATACCATGGACTCCATGATCGGGTACAAAAATGACCGGTACCTTTATTTTGGCAGAGCCGCGGCGAAACTGGATGATGCGGTGAATTTTATTCCGGCGATTTTATCCGCCTGGCTGATGATCGCCGCGTCCTGCCTGCTGGGGCTGGACGGGAAAAACGCCTGCCGGATCTATCAAAGAGATCACAAAAACCATTCCAGCCCCAACAGCGCCCGCACCGAATCGGTTTGCGCGGGGGCGCTGGGCGTGCAGCTGGCGGGAGACGCGTTTTATTTCGGCAAGCTGGTGCATAAGCCGACCATCGGCGACCCGGGCCGCCCGGTGACGGCGCAGGATATCCCGCTGGCCTGCCGGCTGATGACCATGACTTCCGTATTGAGCCTTTGCCTGTTTTTGGCGGTGCGCCTGGCGGGGGTGCTCTTATGGTAAAAAAAATACACGGCGGCGATATCTATACCGATCGAAAACTGCCTTTGGATGTGAAATTAGTGGATTTTTCGGCCAATCTCAATCCATTGGGCATGCCGCAGGCGGTAAAAGATGCGCTTTGCCGGGACATTGACCGCTATCAAAGCTATCCGGACCCGCAGTGCAGGCAGCTGCGGCGCGCCATCGGTTTTTACCATGGGGTGCCGGACGATTGGATCGTATGCGGAAACGGCGCGGCGGATGTGATCTGGCGGTTGGTTCTGGCCCGAAAGCCACGCCGCGCATTATTGCCGGCGCCTACTTTTTCAGAATACGCCGAAGCGCTGGAGAGCGTCGGGTGCGAGATATGTTACTATGATCTGCCGCAAAAAGCGGGTTTTGCGCCGGATGACGGCTTTTTGGACGCCATTTGCCCGGGGGTGGAGATCTGTTTTTTTTGCAACCCCAACAATCCCACCGGAATCGCGGCAAAAGCCGAATGGGTCCACCGGCTGATGGAGCGCTGCCAAAAAAACGGGACCCTGTTGGTGCTGGATGAATGCTTTGCGGATTTTCTGGAAGAGGAACAGCGGTACACAGCTCTTCCGCTTTTGTCCGCGTTCCCGGGAACGGTTATTCTGAAAGCGTTTACCAAAATGTACGCCATGGCGGGAATCAGGCTGGGGTATGCTTTATGCGCGGACCGGCATCTGGTTTTGCAAGTAAGCCAGACGGGGCAGGCGTGGAGCGTGTCGTCTCCGGCGTCCAGCTGCGGAATCGCGGCGTTGACCCAGCGGGACTTTGTGCAAAAAACCAAACGGTTTATCGCAGAAGAACGAAGCTTTTTGCAACATGAGCTGGAGGCTCTCGGCCTGCAGGTGTATGCGGGAAAGGCAAATTACCTGCTTTTCCAAGCGCCGACAGACGATTTGCCGCAGCGGCTGGAGCGGTTTGGCATTCTGATTCGTTCCTGCGGCAATTACCGGGGGCTGGACAACCGGTATTGCCGTGTCGCAGTGAAAAGCCGGGAGGATAATATCCGGTTGATCAGCGGGATTCGCCAAGCGCTGAAGACAGAATCAGGAAATGCAGAAACAGAAAGGGGAAAATCGGGATGGCAAAGGCAATTATGATCCAGGGAACCACCTCCAACGCGGGAAAGAGCCTGATTGCGGCGGGACTGTGCCGGATTTTTCGGCAGGACGGCTATCGGGTAGCGCCGTTTAAATCCCAGAACATGGCGCTGAATTCCTATATTACAAGGGATGGGCTGGAGATGGGCCGGGCCCAGGTCATGCAGGCGGAAGCCGCGGGCGTGGAGCCGCAGGTGCAGATGAACCCGATTTTGCTGAAACCCACCAGTGACCAGGGCTCGCAGGTGATCGTAAACGGAGAGGTGCGCAGCGTGATGCGGGCTGCGGACTATTACCGGTACAAAACGCAGCTGATTCCCGATATTCTGGCAGCCTACAATCACCTGGCGGCGCAAAACGACATCATTGTTATCGAGGGGGCCGGCAGCCCGGCGGAAATCAACCTCAAGGAAAACGATATTGTCAACATGGGTATGGCAAAGATGGTACAGGCGCCGGTGCTGTTGGTGGGAGATATCGACCGGGGTGGCGTGTTTGCGGCGCTGGCCGGGACGATGCTGCTGCTGGAGGAAGAAGAGAAAAAAATGGTCAAAGGCACGATCATCAATAAATTCCGCGGAGATGTGAAGATTTTGGAGCCGGGCCTTGGCATGTTGGAAGATATCATTCACATTCCAACGCTCGGCGTGGTGCCTTACCTCCATCTGGATGTAGACGATGAAGACAGCCTGACTGAGCGGTTTTCCCGCCGAAACACAGCTGCCGCCATTGATATCGCGGTGATCCGCCTGCCGCGCATCTCCAATTTTACCGATTTCAACCCACTGGAATATATGGAGCAGGTTTCGGTGCGGTATATTTCCTCGCCGGGCCAGCTGGGCGACGCGGATCTGATTATCCTGCCCGGTACCAAGAACACCATGGACGATTTGCTGTGGATGCGGCAGAATGGTCTGGAGGCGGCCGTGCAGAAGCATGCGGCGAAAGGCAAGCCGGTATTGGGCATTTGCGGTGGATTCCAGATGCTCGGCAGGTCGATTCGGGATCCGCTTGGGGTGGAACATGGAGGCCAGATCAACGGGATGGGCCTTTTGCCGTTGGAAACGGAATTTGCCGGCGAAAAGACCCGCACCCGCACCCAGGGAGTGCTGGACCGGGTGGACGGGCCGTTGTCTTCCTTGTCCGGTCAGCCTTTTGACGGGTATGAAATCCATATGGGATTGACAGGGACCGACCGGAATCTGGTGAATTGGAAAAATGTATACGGCACCTATCTGCATGGGATATTCGACCGGCCGGAAACGGCACAGGCGCTGATTTCTGCGCTGATGCGGGAAAAAGGAATGGATCCCGCGGCAGTAAAGGCGCTGGATATCGCGGCGTACAAGCAGCAGCAGTATGATATTTTGGCCGATGGATTGCGCCGGTCTTTGGACATGGACGAGGTTTATCGGATTGTGGAAAGGGGGCTTTGACATGGCGCGGGAATTGGGATTGGTTCATTTGTATCACGGCGACGGCAAGGGAAAAACCACCGCTGCCATGGGCCTTGCACTGCGTGCGGCGGGCCGCGGGTACCCGGTTTTGGTCGTACAGTTTCTCAAGCGGGGAGACAGCGGCGAGATCAAAGCGCTGGAGCGGCTGGGAATCCGGACACTGGCCTATCCGAAACTTTCCGGCTTCTCTTTTCAAATGGATGAAAGGCAGAAAAAGGATTGCCTGTGCGCCCACGAAGAAAATCTGAAAAAGGCGAAGGAATACTGCGCCCAAAAGCCCAATGGCGTCTTGGTACTGGATGAAGCAATCGGCGCCTGCCGGAAAGGGCTTTTGAAGGAGGAAGAACTGCTGGCGTTTTTGCAGGACAGGCCGTCCGGATGGGAAATCGTGCTCACCGGGAGGGAGCCTTCCGCGGCTATGCTGGAAACGGCAGATTATGTGACCGAAATGAAAAAAGAGAAGCATCCTTTTGACAGAGGGATTCCAGCCAGAGACGGGATAGAAAAATAGGGGGAATTTGCATGAGAATCGAACAGATACAGCCGGCGGAAATTGAACGGCACAGCTTTGAAATCATCACCGAATTGCTGGGGGACCGGCAGCCTCCCGCCGAAACGGCGCATATCGTCAAGCGGGTCATCCACACAACGGCGGATTTGGAATATGCCGACACCCTTTATTTCAGCGAAAACGCGGCGCAGATCCTTTCGCAGGCGCTTGCCGAAGGGGCGCATGTCGTGACCGACACCCAAATGGCCCTTTCCGGCATCAACAAAAAAACGCTGGCGTCGTTCGGCGGGCAGGTCCACTGCTTTATGTCGGATGAGGACGTGGCCCGGCAGGCGCGGGAGCGCGGCGTCACCAGGGCTTGCGTATCCATGGAGAAGGCAGCTTCGCTTGCCGTTCCGCTGATTTTTGCCATCGGCAACGCGCCGACGGCATTGCTGCGTCTGGATGAACTGATCCGGGAGGGCGTGGTTTCGCCCAGACTGGTCATCGGTGTGCCGGTGGGATTTGTCAATGTCATTTCTTCCAAAGAAAGGATTATGACCGCAGGTGTCCCCTGCATTGTGGCGCGAGGCCGCAAAGGGGGCAGCAATGTGGCGGCGGCGATTGTCAACGCAGGGCTGTATCATTTGACTAGAAAAGAGTAAAAAAGGGCCGTTGGCCCTTTTTTATTTTCCTGAAAAAGGAAGCAAGGCTGCCGAAAAGTATCTGCCCAAATTGCTTTTTGTCCTGCCTTTTTGTGCCGAAAAGGGATAATTATTGCGATTTCGTTCACGATAAGTTCACAATGGAAGCATATAATTTTTGTATGTTTCATCAAAAAAAGGATGAAAAAAAGGCGAATTCAGCAAGAATTTAAAGGAGGAACGTATGAAAGTTGTCCTGAAATATGTAAAACCGTTTGCTTTCATACTGTTGCTGTGCGTGCTGCTTTTATTCGGACAGGCAATCAGTGATTTGAGTCTGCCGAATCTGATGAGCGATATCGTCAATGTGGGATTGCAGAAAAACGGAATTGATGAGCCAATGCCGGAGCAAATCAGCGAACAGGGGATGGAAATGATTTGCCTGTTTCTGAGCGAAGAGGAGAAAAATGTTTTCCAAAGCGCTTATGAGAAAAAAGACGGCCTTTATTCCCTGCCGGACGGCGAAGCACCCGAAGAAGCGCAGAAAACGTATCGGCAAAGCGCACTGACGATTGTAAATGCTGCGAAAGCCGCCGCATCCCAAAACGGTCTGACCCAAAACGCAAGCGCCGATCTGTCCGACATCGATGGGGAAGTGTTGTATCAGATGCTGCCTATGCTGAAAAACATGCCGGAGCAGATGATGAAGCAGGCGTATCTTGCGGCTTCGCAGGCGGACGATTCACTCAAAGAGCAAGTCGCGACAGCCTTTACGGCGTTGCTTTATCAAGACGCGGGCGTGGATTTGCATCAGAAGCAGCAAAACTATATTCTGCTGACCGGCGGCAAAATGCTGCTGGTGGCGCTGGCCGGGGTGTTGGCGGCTGTCGGCGTGGGATTTTTTTCAGCCAGAATAGGCGCGGCGGTATCCCGCGACCTGCGCCATGATATCTTCCAAAAGGTGGAGAGCTTTTCCAGCGGGGAATTTGACCGATTTTCCACCGCGTCCCTGATCACCCGCACCACGAACGATGTACAGCAGGTGCAGATGCTGATTACCATGGGAATCCGGCTGATGTGCTACGCGCCGATCATGGGCATCGGCGGCATTATCATGGCAGTGGGAAAAAGCGTTTCTCTCAGTTGGATCATCGCTTTGGCGGTTGTGGTGCTGATTGGATTGATTATGATCATCTTCGCCATTGCCATGCCGAAATTCCAGGCGTTGCAGAAACTGATCGACCGGCTGAATCTGGTCAGCCGGGAAAATTTGTCCGGTTTGATGGTGATTCGGGCGTTTGGAAATGAAAAATATGAGGAAAACCGTTTTGAGAAAGCCAACCGGGACCTGCGGGACACCACCCGGTTTGTGCAGCGGACGATGGCGTTTGCGATGCCTGCCATGAACCTGGTGATGAACCTGGTCACCCTGGTTATTATTTGGGTCGGCGGTCACGCAATCGCGGCTTCGACCATGCAGATTGGCGATATGATGGCTTTTATGCAGTACGGCATGCAGATCATTATGTCCTTTTTGATGATCGCTGCGATGTTTATTATGGTGCCGCGGGCAGCGGTTTCCGCTGACCGTGTGGCTGAGGTCCTGAACACAGATCCCGGTATCCAGGACCCCAAAACGCCGGTGCAGGCCGCTGTTTCAGGCGGCACGGTGGAATTTAAAAATGTATCTTTCCGGTATCAAAATGCGGAAAGCGATGTGCTGTCTGATTTGAATTTTACTGCGAAAGCCGGGGAGACCACCGCGTTTATCGGTTCTACCGGTGCGGGCAAATCAACTCTTCTCAACCTGATCCCCCGTTTTTATGATGTCACCGAAGGCAGCGTGTCCATCGGCGGGGTGGATGTAAGGCAAATGACGCAGAAACAGCTGCGGCAGATCATTGGCTATGTGCCGCAGAAAAGCGTGCTCTTTTCCGGGGACATCGCGTCGAATATCCGATATGGAAAGGAAGACGCCTCGGACGAGGAAATTTGGGAGGCGCTTAGGACCGCTCAGGCAGAAGATTTTGTCCGGGACGAGGATGGGGATTTGTCCGCATCCATCGCACAGGGCGGGCAAAATGTCAGCGGCGGGCAAAGACAGCGCCTGGCCATTGCCCGCGCACTGGCCAGAAAACCGTTGGTCTATCTGTTTGACGACAGCTTTTCTGCGCTGGACTTTAAGACCGATGCGGCTCTGCGGAGCGCTTTGCAGAAAAAACTGGACAAAAATGCCGCTGTGTTGATCGTAGCCCAGCGGGTCAGCACCATTATGCGGGCGGATCAGATCATCGTGTTGGATCATGGGCGGATTGTGGGAAAAGGGACCCATGAGCAGCTTTTGAAAAACTGTCCGGAATATTTGGAAATTGCCCAATCCCAGCTTTCAAAGGAGGAGTTGCAGTGAGCCAGGAACGAAGTGCCGCTCCCCGGGGGCCGATGCGCGGCCATGGACCGGGCGGGAAGATGATGATGGGCGAAAAAGCGAAAAACTGGAGAGAAAGCATCGGAAAACTGCTTTCTTATCTCAAGCCTTTCCACTGGGCGATTCTCATGGTGCTTTTATGCGCCGCTGCTTCCACGGTATTTACAATCGTAGGACCAAAAGTTCTGGCGAAAGCGACGGATGAATTGGCAAAGGGAGTCATGGCTGTGGTCGCCGGTGGGGACGGCGCCATAGACTTCGGTTACATCGGCATGGTTTTGCTGACGCTGTTGGCCCTGTATTTATTCAGCGCCCTGTTTTCCTATATCCAGGGCTTTACCATGGCAGGGATTTCTGCCAAAGTGTCCTATAACCTGCGCCAGCAGATTATCCAAAAAATCAACCGGCTGCCGCTGGGGTACTTCCATCAGATCAGCCAGGGGGAGATCCTCTCCCGTATCACCAACGATGTGGATACGCTAAGCCAAAGCCTGAACCAAAGCATTACCCAGCTGATCACCTCCATCACCTCCATGGTCGGTGTGCTGATTATGATGCTGAGTATCAGCTGGGAGCTGACCTTGGTCGCTTTGTGTATTTTGCCGCTGTCCTTACTGCTGGTCACGGGGGTCATGAAAAAATCCCAGGGGTACTTCAGAGACCAGCAAAAATACCTCGGAACGGTAAACGGACATGTGGAAGAAATGTATGGTGGCCACCTGGTGGTCAAAGCTTTTAACGGAGAAGAAAAATCTGTAAAAGCGTTTGACGAGCAAAATAAAAAATTATACAATGCAGGATGGAAAGCGCAGTTTTTATCCGGATTGATGCAGCCTATTATGGGATTTGTGGGGAATCTGGGATACGTTGTCATCTGTATTTTGGGCGCTTCCATGGCGGCAGGCGGGACCATGACCATCGGCGGTATTCAGGCGTTTATCCAGTATGTACGCAATTTTACCCATCCCATCACCCAAATGGCCAACATCGCCAACCAGCTGCAGATGACGGTGGCGGCGGCAGAGCGGGTCTTTGCGTTTTTGGAAGAGCCGGAAGAGGCGGCAATCGAGCCGCGGCTGTCGCTGGCTCATCGGGGAGAGGAGCCGGCGGCAAATCAAATCCGATTGAAAGGCGACGTGCGCTTTTCCCACGTTCGTTTTGGATACGACCCGGACGAGGTGATCATCAAGGATTTTTCCGCCGATGTGAAAGCCGGGCAGAAAGTGGCGATTGTCGGCCCAACCGGCGCCGGCAAAACAACGCTGGTCAAGCTTTTGATGCGCTTTCACGACATTGACGCCGGAGATATTTTTATCGATGGACACAATATAGACCAATTTACCAAAGAAGATCTGCGAACAGAATTCGGTATGGTATTGCAGGATACCTGGCTTTTCAACGGCACGATCATGGAGAATATCCGCTATGACCGGCTGGGCGCCACCGATGAAGAAGTGATCGCGGCGGCAAAAGCTGCACAGGTGGACCACTTTATCCGCACTTTGCCCGGCGGCTACCAGATGCAGCTGAACGAAGAAGCGACCAACGTCTCTCAGGGGCAAAAACAGCTTTTGACGATTGCGCGGGCCATTTTGTCCGACGCGAGGATCATGATTTTGGACGAGGCTACCAGTTCGGTGGATACCCGGACGGAAATTTCGATCCAGAAAGCGATGGATAACCTGATGGCCGGACGGACCAGCTTTGTTATTGCGCACCGGCTGTCCACCATCAAAAATGCCGATTTGATCTTATGCTTGAAAGACGGCGACATTGTGGAACAGGGGACGCATGATGAATTAATGGAAAAAAATAGTTTTTACGCCAGTTTGTATAATAGCCAATTTGAAAAAATTTCCGCATAATTGCTTGTACAGGGTTCAGGAAGGTGACAAAAGTGAAAATTGGATTGGATGTCGGGTCCACAACGCTCAAATGTGTGGTGCTCGACGAGGAGGAAAACATTGTATATCAGGAGTATGAACGGCATTTTTCCCGCATAACGGAAAAAGCGTCCGGGATGCTTTGCCGCATTGCGGAAAAGTTCCCGCAGTCGCCGCGTATGCAGATCGCCGTTTCCGGTTCCGCCGGTATGGGACTGGCGGAAAGTTTGGGACTACCGTTTGTACAGGAGGTTTACGCCACTCGTGTGGCGGTTAACCGCCTGCTCCCGGGAACCGATGTCGTCATCGAACTGGGAGGAGAAGATGCGAAGATTCTGTTTCTGCAAGGGGGGCTGGAGGTTCGAATGAACGGTTCCTGTGCCGGTGGTACAGGTGCGTTCATCGACCAGATGGCCACCCTTTTGAATATTACGCCGGATCAGATGAACGAGATGGCAAAGGACTATGAAAAAATTTATACCATCGCGTCCAGGTGCGGTGTATTTGCCAAATCGGATATTCAGCCGCTTTTGAATCAGGGCGCCCGCAAAAATGATGTATCCGCCAGTATTTTTGCGGCAGTCGTAAACCAGACCATCGCGGGGCTGGCTCAGGGACGGGTGATCGAGGGAAAGGTTGTTTATTTAGGCGGCCCTTTGACTTTCCTGTCCGAGCTGCGGGCAGCTTTTGACCGGATTTTGGGGCTGACCGGCATCTGCCCGGACAACTCCCTTTACTATGTGGCTATGGGTGCTGCCATGACCCCCGGTTCCCAGACTTTCGATTTGCTGGAGGCGGCGGATCGAATCACCAAATACACCGCAAAAGAGAACTACAAAAGCTGCGAACCGCTTTTCCGAAGCCAGGCAGAATACGACGAGTTCTGCGCCCGCCACGCCAAAGACACGGTCCCGCAGGTGGATGGGGCCGGCGCCCGGGAAGTTTATATCGGGATCGATGCCGGTTCCACTACGGTCAAGGCAGTGGTTATCGACCAGGATGAAAATATCATCTGCTCGCGCTATCTTCCCAATTCCGGCAACCCGGTGCCGCTGATCCGGGATTTCCTGAGCGATTTTTACCGGGACTACCCGAATGCCAAAGTGCGCTCTTCCGCCTCTACCGGTTACGGGGAGGAGATCATCAAAAACGCATTTGGCATCGATTTTGGACTGGTGGAGACGATTGCCCACTATACGGCGGCAGAAAAATTCCGGCCGGATGTGGATTTTATCATCGACATCGGCGGACAGGATATTAAGTGCTTTAAGATTCGAAATCATGTCATCGACAATATTTTCTTAAACGAGGCCTGTTCCTCCGGCTGCGGTTCTTTTTTGCAGACTTTTGCCGGCGCGCTGGGAGATTCGATCGCCGATTTCGCGCAAAAAGGGATTTTCGCCGACCGACCGGTCGATTTGGGCTCCCGCTGTACCGTATTTATGAATTCATCGGTCAAGCAGGCACAGAAAGACGGTGCCAGCGTGGAGAATATTTCGGCGGGCCTGTCGATCAGCGTAGTGAAAAACGCCCTTTATAAAGTGATCCGCGCCGCTTCGGCTGACGACTTGGGCGAACATATCGTGGTGCAGGGCGGCACATTCCTCAACGATGCGGTCCTGCGGGCTTTCGAGCAGGAGATCGGGCGCGACGTGGTGCGTCCGAATATCTCCGGGTTGATGGGCGCATACGGCGCGGCACTGTTCGCCAAAAAACACGCAAGGGCCCAGAGCAGTATCCTGACCCAGGAACAGCTGCAAACCTTTACCCACAAGGTTCAGGCGGTCACCTGCCGGGGTTGCTCCAACAACTGCCGGCTGACCATCAACACTTTCAATGACGGGCGGCGTTTTATCGGCGGCAACCGGTGTGAAAAACCGCTGAACAACTACACACAGGCGGAACGGTACAGCCTGTATGACTACAAATGGAACCTGTTGGAGGGCTACCGTCCACAGCCGGGTTCCCACGGCAAGATCGGCATTCCGATGGGACTGAACATGTTTGAGCTGCTTCCTTTCTGGCACACCTTTTTTACCCGATTGGGATTTGAGGTGGTTACCTCTCCGGCTTCCAACCGCAAGCTATACTTAAAAGGGCAGGCTACCATTCCGTCGGACACCGTTTGCTTCCCGGCGAAGCTGATGCATGGGCACATCCAGGCGCTGCTGGACGAGGGGATCGATACGATTTTTTATCCCTGCATGTCCTATAACCTGGATGAGCAGATGGGGGACAATCACTATAACTGCCCGGTGGTGGCCTATTATCCGGAGGTGATCGGCGCAAACGTTACGCAAATGCAGCGGGTGCGTTATATCAACGATTATGTGGGCCTGCACCGCCGGAAAGATTTTCCGTCCCACATGCATAAAATCTTGTGCAAATATTTTGTCGATATCGGCTTAAGGGATGTGAAAGAAGCGTCCGACGCCGCTTATGCGGAATATGAGGCGTACATGGCGAAAATCCGCGCCAAAGGAGAGGAATACCTGGCGCTGGCAAAGGAAAAAAATATGCCGGTGATCGTGCTGTCAGGCCGTCCGTACCATCTGGACCCGGAAGTCAATCACGGAATCGATACGCTGATCTGCGATTTGGGCGCGGTGGTGGTGTCGGAAGATTCCATCAGCCATCTGGCGGAGAAATTCCCCGTAAAGGTACTGAATCAATGGACCTATCATTCCCGCCTGTATGCCGCCGCCAAATTGGTGGGCGAATGGAACGATCCGAGGATTAACCTCGTGCAGCTGGTGTCTTTCGGCTGCGGGGTCGACGCAATTACTACCGATGAGGTGCGGCGGATCCTGGAAGAAAAAGAACGGATTTACACCCAGATTAAAATCGATGAAATCACCAACCTGGGCGCGGTTAAGATTCGGCTGCGCAGCCTGTTCGCCGCTCTGGGACTTGGAAAGGAGGCGGCCCAATGAGCCAGGAAATGGAGCGGGTGGAATTTACCCGGGAGATGAAAAACGATTATACCATACTTGTGCCGAATATGCTGCCGGTTCATTTCGGATTTCTGCTGAAGGTATTTGAGGAATACGGCTACAAGCTGGAAATTCTGCAAAACGGCGGACAGGCAGTGGTGGATGCGGGGCTGAAATATGTACATAACGACACCTGCTATCCGGCGCTGCTGGTCATCGGGCAGTTTATGGACGCGCTGCAAAGCGGAAAGTACGATTTGCATAAAACGGCGCTTTTAATCACCCAGACCGGCGGCGGATGCCGGGCTTCCAACTATATCCACCTTTTGCGCAAGGCGCTGAAAAAAGCGGGATTGGATTACATGCCGGTGATTTCTTTAAACCTGTCCGGCCTGGAAAAAAACAGCGGCTTTCAGCTGACGCTGCCTCTTTTGCGCAAAGCGTTGGCAGTATTGGCATACGGGGATTTGCTGATGCTTTTACACAATCAGACGATGCCTTATGAAACCGTACCGGGCAGTAGCCAGAAACTGCTGGACCGGTGGGTCGATCGGCTGACAAAACAGCTTTCGACGGGAAAAGGACTGAATCTGAAAGAGGTCAGGGAAAATCTGAACGCCATATCCGATGAATATGCCGCACTGCCGATCACGCTGCGATGCGTGACCAAGGTAGGCGTGGTCGGGGAGATTTATGTCAAATACTCTCCCTTAGGCAATAATAACCTGGAGGAATTCCTGCATGGGCAGGATTGCGAGGTAATGGTGCCGGGTGTTATTGGTTTTATGCTTTTTAAAGTAGATAACCGTTTGGAAGACATTAAACTGTACGGCGGCAGCCGTGCGAAATACACGGTGATTGATCTTTTGATGCAGTATTTGACCAGGATTGAGGCCGCGGTAATCGAGGCGGCAAAGAGACATTCCCGGTTTGTGGCGCCTTCGGCTTACCAGAAAGTGAAAAAGATGGTGGAGCCAATGATCGGGTACGGATGCAAGATGGGCGAGGGCTGGCTTTTAACGGCGGAAATGGTCGAACTGGTGGAAAGCGGCTATCAAAACATCGTCTGCGCGCAGCCGTTCGGCTGCTTGCCCAATCATATTGTGGGCAAAGGCATGATCCGGAAAATCAAAAGCCTTTATCCGCAGGCCAATATTGTACCGATTGATTACGACTCCGGCGCAACCCGCGTGAATCAGGAAAACCGCATCAAGCTGATGCTGGCGGTGGCAAGGGAAAATCTTACGGCGCAAGAAAAGGCGGAGGAAGCGGCCGCTGTAACGAACGTTTAATCAAAATCCCCTGCGGATGGATTGTTCCGCAGGGGATTTTTGTTGAAATTCAGCCCGTTTTACGATATGATAAGAAAAACACGAAAAAGGAGAATTGGCTATGTTTTGCAGCCGCTGCGGCCAGACTTTAGAAGAAAAAGACCTTTTTTGCCCCCGGTGCGGCCAGAAAATAGAATCGACCCAACCGCGGAAATCCGCCGATTTTGCAGACGATGCCTTCGCATCGAAACCGTTGCAGGAAACGGTGGATCTCAATCTAAATACAGACCAGCAGGAGCGGACAGACGTCAACGGGACTTCTGCGCCTTTTGGCAGCGGCCCCATTCCGCCGGCATCGGTGTCCGGTGGTCCGGCCGCAGTTTTGCCGCGCAAAAAGAATAAATGGATCATTCCGGTGGTGATTGCTATCGTCTTACTGGTGCTGGCGCTGTTTGTGGTCGGCGGTATTCTGGTGTATACGGTGGTCAACCAGATCATGGAGAACGGATCCGGTAAAATCGAAGCGGTTTCCTCTGTTGAAGCGCCGGTAGGCGAAAAAGAATTGAGCCGTTATCTTGGCTGGACCTTGGAGGATTTTAAGGCGGAGACCGGCGTGGTTTTAACCGGAGAGAACAGCACATATACCAATCTGGATGGCTCTTTGCTGGTCACGGTCAGCGAAGAAACCGGCCGGATCGACATGCTGATAGCCAGCGATCGGGATGTGGGCTTTACCATCTGCGGCGTCTCCATCGGTATGAAGCGGGAGGACGCTTTGGCCGCCGCGCAGCTTTATCTGCCGGAGACGGAAGATTTCGAAGATATGCTCATCGGGCAGGATGGCGAACAATATTTTGCCGCGTATTATGATGAAAACGACGGTATCGTCAATTACCTGATGTATTTTACCTATGAGGAAGACAGCTCCAGCGGCACCAACGCCAGCGTTGGAACCGGTATCTGGTACATCGGAGAAGCCCTGCAGGAAATGTGGGATTTTTTCGGCGAAGAGTATGAGCTGTATCCGCACGATTCGGGCACGGTTTTCTTCTATCCGGACTGGGGCCTGTACTTTGCGACCGACGATGTGGACTGTACCGGCCAAAGCCTGATTTCTTATGTAGAAATGACGCAAGATGCCTGGTTTTCCGATGAAATCTACATCGGGATGTGGTATGATGAGATCAGCCTGTATGTGGATTTGAGCGAAATTTACCTGGACGAAGAAAGCGGAACTTATCAAGCGGATTTTTCCATGACATTGTCAGGCCTGGAATGTTACGGTTCTTTCCAATTCGACGGACCGGACAGCGATACGGCGGTTTCGGTTGGCGCTTATATGGCATGTGACGATTTACTGTAAAAATACCGGCTTTTCACAGAGAGTCTGTGAAAAGCCGGTTCCCTTTTTAACACAGTCCGTTTTTTGGGACACAACTCCTGATAAAATAAAGCCAGAATCAAAGAAAGGCGGGTTTTATCATGGAGTATACGATGAAATGGGTCAACGGACATGTGGAAGTTTTTGATGCAAAAGGCCGGTTCGTTTTTTCGGCGGATACCGCACAGGAAGCCCGCCGGGATCTGCGTGACATAGCCTGAGCATAAAAGCAGATTCTTTTTTGGGGCAACGCTCCATTTCTATTTTATATTGGGAGGCGTGTTTGATGCTTTTGATAGAATATCCAACTTGCACAACCTGTCAAAAAGCGGCCAAATGGCTGGAGATAAATGGATTTTCCTTTGACCGGCGTCATATCAAGGAGGAAAACCCGGCTGCGGCGGAGCTAGCGCTTTGGCACCGAAAAAGCGGATTGCCGCTCAAACGCTTTTTTAATACCAGCGGCCGCTTGTATAAAGAACTTGGAATCAAGGACAAGCTCGCCTCTTTGAGCGAAGAGGAGCAATATGCGCTGTTGGCACAAGACGGGATGCTGGTCAAGCGGCCGATCCTCCTGGTAGAAGACCGGGTTTTGGTCGGGTTCCGGGAGAAAGAGTGGGAGGAGGCACTGAAAAAATGACCGGTTCCTCTTTGCTGGACATTCCGGGCGTGGGAAAAAATATGGCAGAGCATCTAAAATCGCTGGGGATTTTCCGGATAGAAGATCTGCGCGGCCAGGACCCGCAGGAGATGTACGACCGTGACTGCGCAATGCATGGTTATCAGGACAGATGCGTATTGTATGTTTACCGCTGTGCCGTGTACTTTGCCCAAACGCCGAACCCGGACCCGGAAAAATGCAAATGGTGGAACTGGAAGGATGGGTGCGTTGAACCAAAAGAGTAACCGAAAAGAGATTTTCCGGCGGTTTTTGCCCTGGGCGCTTACCTTGTTATGGATGGGGCTTATCTTCTCGTTTTCGTCGCAGAACGCGGAGCAGTCTTCCCATCTCAGCGGACAGACCGCCTTTCACACGGCGTTTTGGTTCTGGCCGGGTTTTTCCGAACTTTCCGCCGAAGAGCAGGCGGTATGGGTGGAAAACGCGCAGTTTTTGGTACGGAAAACGGCCCATTTTTTGGTTTATGCGGTATTGGGCGCGCTGTTGTACTGGAGCGCTTCTTCCCTAAAACAAAGCTGGCGCAGAAAAGTGGTGTGCGCCTGGTCGGTGGGTACGGTTTACGCAATCGGCGATGAAATACATCAGCTTTTTGTGTCGGGCAGGAGCGGCCAGCTGCGGGATGTGCTGCTGGACAGCGCCGGAACCGCGGTGGGGATTTTGTTGGCTCTTTTTGCCGGATTCCTATGGAAAAAGGCGGCCGGTTACACGGCCGCCAAACAAAATGCGAAAAAAGGTCAGTTTTAAACAGCGTGGGTTACCGGCAGGTTGGCCGGTACCGCCCCCGACGGGAGCCAGAAGGACAGCGCGGCGGGAATCAGCCGGATCGTCAGTTCCTTTTTCTTCCGGATCTCCCCGTCCAGGCAAACTATCAATGGACGCTTGCCGCGCAAAGTTACGCTGTTTCCTTTGCGATATACGATTTTGGGAGCCAACCGCGGATTTTCCAAATGTTGGCCTTTTTGATAAATGCGGATAAACTGAGACATTTGAAAGCGGGACATTTTCCGGATCCCGCAAAACTCCATCGTGCCGTCAGCGGTACATGCGGCCGGTACAGGGTAGTATCCGCCGCCGTAGCAAAAGCCATTGGCGGCCACCGCCAGAATCAGGCTTTCCTCCATTGGTTCCTGCCCTTCGCAGGATATGCTCATCCCGCTGCTGATTGGCCCGAGAATACAAAACAGCAGCGAAAGCGTGTAGGCCAGCGGACCGGAAACAAATGGGATCCGCTTGAATTTGGACATGTGGTGCGCTACGCGGGCATCGAATCCGATGTTGCACAGATTGACCGCATATTCGCCGGAGCAGTCCAGCAAATCAACCGGATAAGGAGCGCCCCGGGTTAGCCGGTCCAAATCGGTGAAAGCATCGGCTCCGCCAAAATTTTTCACATAATCGTTCCCCGAACCGCAGGGAATGACTGACACGGCGCAATTCCGGCGCCCGGCGGCGCCGTTTACCACTTCGTGAAGCGTTCCGTCTCCGCCGCAGGCGACGAAACAGATTTGAGCGCCGTCATTCTCCGCCGGATAGGACTGGACAAAACGAAAAGCATCCCGTGGGCCGCAGGTACGGTAAATTTCGTAATCCTGTGTCCGGCCGGCAAAGTGTTTTTCAATCCGGTCGCAGAGAGTGGCTACGTGTTGGCCTTTTCCCGCCGCCGGGTTTACAATAAAAACAAAACGAGGCATGATACAGCATTCCTTCCCGCAAAAAAATTGAAAAACCTCAAAACAGCTTGGCTGCGTCTTTGCCTATTCTAACATAAAACCAATAAAAAGCAAATTTGTCGAAAAAAAGGGGGGATGGGATTGGCTGGCTGGAATCCTTGGCATGGCTGCCATCGAATCAGCGAAGGCTGCCGCCATTGCTATGTGTTTCGGATGGACAGCAGATACGGCCGCATGCCGGACGCGGTGCGAAAGAATCGGGAATTTACGCTTCCGATACAAAAAAACCGGGACGGAAGCTATAAAATCCCCGCAGGTGAAGTGGTCTATACCTGTTTTACCTCCGATTTTTTTCTAGAGGACGCAGATGCTTGGCGGGAAGAGGCCTGGCGGATGATCGCCAGGCGACAGGATCTGCATTTTTTTATGATTACCAAACGAATCCATCGCCTGAGCCAGTGTGTTCCGCAGGATTGGGGGGCAGGATACCCGAATGTTACCATTTGCTGCACGGTGGAAAATCAGGATCGGGCGGATTTCCGCCTGCCGATTTACCGGGAGGCGCCGATTTGCCACAAACAGTTGGTTTGCTCGCCTTTGCTGGGGCCGATCGATCTGTCCGATTATCTGGGCGACTGGGTAGAACAGCTCACTGTAGGCGGTGAATCCGGAAACGAGGCAAGGCTGTGCCGCTATGAGTGGGTGTTGGATTTACGCCGCCAGTGCATGCTGCGGGGGATCCCTTTCCGCTTTATGCAGACCGGTGCGCGGTTTGAGCGGGATGGCAGGATTTTTCGCGTCCCGAGAAAGTTTCAGCACAGCCAGGCAAAAAAAGCGGGCCTGGATTACTTATAAAGGGGAGACGGGTATGGAGTATATCCCTGCCAAAACCATTCTTTCCGGTTACCGGGAGCAGACCGAATGGTTTGGATGCCATTACAATATGAATCTGTACCGGGGCTGTTGCCACGGCTGCATTTACTGTGACAGCCGCAGCGAATGTTACGGAATCGATGAGTTTGACCGTGTCCGCGCCAAAAAGGATGCGCTGGATACATTGGAGAGAGAACTTCGCGCCAGACGGCGGGTCGGGATCGTGCATACCGGTTCGATGAGCGATCCGTATAATCCTTTTGAAAAAACAGAGCTTTTGACAAGGCGGGCATTAGAGAAAATCGCGCGGTACGGTTTTGGAATCGTAATCGCGACCAAATCTGACCTGGTGGTGCGGGATATCCCGATTTTGCAGCGCATCCAAGCGTATCAGCCCGCGGCGGTCAACATCACGATCACTGCGGCGCAGGACCAATTGAGCAGGCAGATCGAGCCGTTTGCGCCGCCGTCCTCCCGGCGGTTTGGTGCGCTTCAAAAACTATCGGGCGCGGGGATTACCGCCGGTGTTTTGCTGATGCCGTCTCTTCCCTGGATTACCGACAAGCCGGAAAACATCCGCGCCATTGTCGAGAAAGCGGCACAGTCAGGGGCAAAATACATCTTCAACGGCGGCAGAAACATGTTTGGCCTGACGATGCGGGACCGGCAGCGGGACTATTTTTATGCCCGGCTGGATGAGCGCTTTCCCGGCCTGTCCGCCTGGTACCGGAAAACATATGGGGACGATTATGGCTGTAATTCCCCAATGGCCGGCAGACTGTGGGAAGAGTATGTCAGGACGTGTCAGGCGTGTGGGTTAGAATACCGTATGCCGCAGATCATCTCCATCATCCGAAGCGGATTTGAGGAAACGCAACTTTCTTTTTTATGAATACAAATTGTAATATTATGTGATAAAATATCAAAAAGGAGTGGAAATGGTGGAAATCAGGCAGGCAAAAACAGGCCAGTGGCGGGAAGCGGCGGCGATGGCGCTGCGATTATGGCCCTCTCATGAGCCGGAAGAGCTGGAACGAGAGTTTCAGCGATTGCTTCAGAATCCCGATACCGCTGTTTTTCTGCTGTACGATCAGAATGTGCCTGCAGGCTTTGCCCAATGTGGGATTCGGCGGGATTATGTGGAAGGCTCTTCCGGTTCGCCGGTGGGATATCTGGAGGGGATATTCGTAACGCCGGAATACAGAAGGAGAGGTTTTGCAAAAGCGCTGCTGGGAGAATGCGAAAGATGGTGCCGGCGGAAAGGATGTCTCGAAATGGGATCCGATTGCGCGCTGGAAAATGGGGAAAGCCAACAGTTTCATTTGAGCGGCGGCTTTTCGGAGGCCGGCCGTATCATCTGCTTTATCAAAAACCTGGAGGAATAGCGATGGAGGAAAATCGGGTGATCCATCCGCTGCCGCCTGTCTGCGGCAAGGATTCCAGGGTGCTTCTTTTGGGGACGATGCCGTCTCCCAAATCCAGAGAGGCCGGATTTTATTATGCGCATCCCCGCAATCGGTTTTGGACGGTGCTGGCGCAGATCTTTGAGGAACCGGCGCCGGAGGGAACAGACGCCCGGCGTGCATTTTGTTTGCGCCACCGAATTGCTTTGTGGGATGTGCTGGCCTCCTGCGTGATAGCAGGCGCTTCAGACAGCAGCATCCGGGAGCCGAAAGCAAATCCCATTGCAGAAATATTGGAGTCCGCCCCCATTGCGGCGGTTTTCACGACGGGACGAAAAGCGTATGAGCTTTACAATCGGTTTTGCCTGCCGGAAACAGGGAAAAAAGCTTTTTTGCTTCCGTCCACCAGCCCGGCTAACTGCGCTTGCCCGATGTCCGATCTAACGCGGGCTTATCGCGCGATTTTGCCGTATTGTCAGGAGGAAAAAAGATGAATCAGCAGCAGATGGTGCTGGAAGCCAAAAAGCAGCTTGCGCTTGATCTGAACTGTTCGGCTTCGGATTTTGACCGGAACGGAATCTGCTTCTGCCCATCCGCCGACCTGCCCGGACGCAGGCCGTTTTCACGCCGGGGGCCGGCTTTCGATATGGTCACTTTCGGAGCAGGAACGGTAATCAGCGCTGCCGCTACGTCTCTTCCGGGGCTGCAGCGGCAGCTTGGCGCGCTGGAACGGGATGATTTATGGTCCCAGCCGTTTTTGCGAAGCCTCGGGCATTATTTTTTGCCCGATCCGAAGAGACTGCGCTCCCTTCCGGCGCCGGAAGAAATCCGATTGGAATGGAGCAAAAGAGACCAGATGGAAGAGCTGTATCGGATACCGGGGTTTTCCAATGCGCTGGGATACGATCTTAATGGGCCAAGGCCGGATGTGCTGGCGGTTTCCGCATGGGCCGGCGAGAGGCTGGTGGGAATGGCAGGGGCCAGTGAAGACTGTGCGATGCTTTGGCAGGTAGGGGTGGACGTTTTGCCGGATTGGCGCGGAAAGGGCCTGGCAGCAGCTTTGATTTCCCAATTGTCTTTGGCAGTGCTCCAAGCGGGAAAAATCCCTTACTACGGAACATCCAGCAGCAACCTGGCTTCTCAGCGCACTGCCTGCCGCGTAGGATATTTTCCAGCGTGGGTATGCAGCTATGAAGTGCTGCTTGAAGCCGAACCCGAAAAAGCGTGAGGAAAAGTTTGGTTGTGCATAACAGGTCATGAAAAAGGAGCGGATTTATCCCGCTCCTTTTTTGGGTGCAAAGAGAGCAAAATTTTAGCCTCAAAAAGACAGGATTTTTATCCTGGCGCGGATTGACAGCAGTGTGGCCGCACAGTATAATACAAATTGTTGCAAAGCTAATAGTTGCAAAGCTAACTATTAGAAAGCAGGAGGGATTGTTTTGCAGATTCCATTTCATGTGATGATTGTCAAAGCACTTTCCGCGCAGAGGGGAGCGGTTTCTCCTTATTTGGCGCAGGAAGGACTTTCGCCCGGACAGCCCAAAATTTTGTCTTATTTGATCCAGCACGATCAGTGCAGGCAAAGGGATCTTGCGGCTTATTACAACATTGAGCCGGCTACCGTTTCGCGGCTTCTTTCCAACATGGAGGGAAAAGGGCTGATCCGCAGGGAAGACCGGCAGGGAGACAAACGGTCGGCGACTGTGGCTATCACAGAGAAAGGCAGACGGGTATTCGCCCGAATGCAGGTCCATTTTTCGGAAATAGAGCAGCGGGAATTGGAAGGGTTTTCCGATGAGGAAACGGCTTTATTGAAGAATTTTTTGCGGCGGATGTACCGGAATCTGACAGGGGAAGAATTGGTATAAAATATGCAAATCAAGGAGAAGATAGGATGAATCCAAAAGCAGCAGATCAAGCTCAATATGAAAAAATGACCCAAACACCGGTTCCCAAATTGATCGTTTCACTGGCAATTCCTACGACGATCAGCATGTTGGTAACATCGATTTACAACATGGCGGACACCTTTTTTGTTTCCCAGCTGGGGACCAGCGCCACCGGCGCTGTGGGAATCGTATTTTCGCTGATGGCAATTATCCAGGCGGTGGGCTTCACGCTCGGCATGGGCGCGGGAAGCAACATCTCCCGGCTGTTGGGCCAGCAAAAACAAAAAGACGCCAATGTCATCGGCTCCACCGCTTTTTTCAGCGCACTGACTTTCGGATTGCTGCTGACGGTTTTCGGTCTGAGCTTTGTGGACGGCCTGATGGACCTTTTAGGCGCCACCCCGACCATACTGCCCTATGCCAGAGGGTATGCGCAGTACATTCTGTTCGGCGCGCCGATTATGTGTGCGTCCTTTGTGCTCAATAATATTCTTCGTTCCGAAGGAAAGGCCGCTTTGTCCATGATTGGCCTTACTTTAGGCGGCGTGCTGAATATCGCGCTGGACCCGCTGTTCATTTTTGTGCTGGATCTCGGCATTTCCGGCGCGGCGATTGCCACTTTGATCAGCCAATGTGTCAGCTTTTCTATTTTGCTTTCCTGTTTTTTAACCGGCAAAAGCATTACCAAACTGTCGATTCGAAGTGTTTCCCGCCGTTTCGGGCCTTACGCGCAGATTATTAAAATCGGATTTCCGTCTCTGTGCCGCCAGGGATTGGCCAGTATCGCCAATGTGGCGCTGAACGTAAACGCGGCGGTTTACGGGGATGCGGCAGTCGCGGCCATGTCCATCGTAGGCCGGGTGTTTATGTTTATCCAATCGGTGATTCTGGGAATCGGCCAGGGCTTTCAGCCGGTGGCAGGCTACAATTACGGCGCCGCCAAGTACGACAGGGTCAGAAAGTCGTATTGGTTTACCGTTAAAACCGGCTTTTTCCTGATGACCGCCTTGTGCATTGTCGGATTTCTTTTCGCGCCGCAGATCGTTTCGCTGTTCCGAAAGGATGATTTGGAGGTTATCGCCATCGGCGCGCTGGCTTTCCGGGCCCAATGTGTGGCGCTGCCGTTGATGTCGCTGTCCATTCCGACCAACATGCTGATGCAGTCTACCGGCAAATCGCTGGAAGCGACCATTCTGGCCTGCGCGCGGCAGGGAATTTTCTATCTGCCGATCATTCTGATCCTGCCACATGTGATTGGACTTTTGGGCGTACAATTGGCGCAGCCGCTGTCCGATGCGCTGACGCTGGCGATCAGTTCTGTCTTCCTGGCAAGGTTTATGAAAAAACTCAAGGCAGATGAAGCCGCGCAGCAGCAAAACACATGATTTGAAAAGAGAAATTTTTATTTGCAATAAAAAGGGACGGATAGAAATCCGTCCCTTTTTGATTGAAACTGTTAAAAGGAAAATCCGGCAAATGCCTTATTCGCCTTTGCTGTATTCAGTATAATATTCTTTTGGCTCCATCAGCGTGATATCCTGGATATATTCTACTTTCGCACCGGACACCCGCTCCTGGAACATAACGCTGAACAGATCCAACGCGTAAGATTCTTTGATTTCCTCCACAGAGGGAATCTCGCTGGGCAGACGCATGATGATATGATAGCCAAACGGGCTTTCCACCAGATCACTGATCTCATATTCTTCCAGCGCTGCGGTGCCGTTGTAAAATTCGTCCACCATTTCCCCGGGGCCAAAGGTATAGCCTTCTTCCGGCTCGCCGGGGTCCTCATTATATTCAGCCATCAACTGGCCAAACAGCGTTTGGGGGTCGTCGCTGCCGCGCAGCTGCGCCAACAGATCTTCCGCTTGTGTTTTCTTCTGGGCGATTTCATCCTCGGGCAATGCTGCTCCCGCGTCATCCACTGTTTTAAGAAGAATATGCTTGGCAGAATAACTGCCGTTTTCCGCACCGTAATTCTGATCGATGTATTGCTGCACATCGGCATCGGTCACCGCCAGCGGGCCGCCTGCAGCATAGAGCTTATCCTGCAGATCACTGTAAAGGTACTGCGTTTTGTATAGGTACAGGATGGTCTCCCGGCTTACACCGGCGTTGGCCAGACTTTTTTCAAACTCCTCTTCGCTGCCGAAATTGTCGATGTTGTTCGCAATCACCTCGTCTAAATAGGCCTGCACTTCTTCTTCATCCTGCAGATGGTACTCTTTGTCC
>JBJEQT010000142.1:0-2090 GCA_051881895.1 Oscillospiraceae bacterium | reverse complement strand
TCAGGCAATTTAAAAGCTTTTCTCTGATAATCTCTGCAACAATAACCCGTTCCGGCTGGTCTGTCATCGCATCATCGGGAAAATAATGCGGCCCTTCTTTTGCATAATGGGACAGTTCCTCCAATAACTGGGGCATACCGTCGCCTGTTAAGGCACTGACCGGAACAACGGCCTCAAAAGGAAACAATGCAGAAAAGGCAGAAATTTTTTCCATCATTACGTCTTTTTTGGGAATGGTATCAATTTTATTGATCGCCAGAATAGCGGGAATACGCAAATCGCGAAAACGCTGCAGCAATTCCAATTCCATCGGGTGGATTTTCCCCAACGGTTCTGTTACCAACACCGCCGCATCCACATCCACCACCGAATCCTTAATCTGTTTTACCATGAATTCACTGAGCTTTGTTCTGGGATTGTGCAAGCCCGGCGTATCGATAAAAACAAACTGCGTCTCGCTTTCCGTCAAAACGCCGGTGATCCGCGTACGGGTCGTCTGCGGTTTTGGCGACACAATCGCAACTTTTTCTCCGACAAACCGATTCAGCAAACTGGATTTTCCAACATTGGGACGCCCAACAATGGCAATAAAGGCCGAAAATGTTTTTTCCATGGTATCCTCCTATTTTCCGGTAACGGCCTCCAAATCCACATCGCGAGTGAGCCCTAGCCTTGAGAGAATCATTTCCTCTTTTTCCCGCATTTTTGCCGCTTCCAGCCCACCTGTTTCGTGATCATAGCCCAGCAAATGAAGCATAGAATGAACGGTTAAAAACCCCATTTCCCGTTGGAAGGAATGACCGTACAACTTAGCCTGAGAAACGGCTTTTTCCACCGATATAACAATATCTCCCAGCATATAAGCACCGGTATCCTCATTCTTATCAAACACGCCGTTTTCGCCCAGCGGAAAAGAAAGTACATCCGTTTCCATGTCCTTGCTGCGGAATTGAGCGTTTAATTGTTTGATTTCCTGATTATCTACAAAACTGATGCTAACTTCCGCCGGTTTTTCAAATTTTTCGAAAGACAGTACAGCATGACAGCAGCGACGCAGCAACAGACGTGTCCCAGAAGGAATCTTCACTTTCTTTTGACGATTCGAAATTTGTACTTTCAATTTTTCCATCGCTTCTCCGCCAAACGGCGTTCTCCCTCTCTTTCCTAAACTTTCATCTCATTTTCTGCAAAGGTGATCTATTTCTAAAAAATAATACGCCAACATTTCGCCAAAATGACTTTTTTCTCTCATAATTCCATAATATGTACCATATTATACATCCTGAAAATATCATTCGTAAAGGCTTTTTTGACAATTTTTATACAAGAAATCAAATTTCGCTGTTTTTCAGATGATAACAGAAAAATAGCGCCACATCCATTGAAAATTACCGTTTGATATTTCGACATATGCCTTGAAATAAAAAATACAGCGCCTTCCAAGGCGCTGTATTTCACGACCTATTTTCTTTTGCCGCGCGACGTCTGCCGGCTGGAAGAAGATAATTTTTTCTCATTTTCCGCTTTTTCAAAAGCCTTAACAATATCTTTCACCAAACGGTTACGCACAACATCGCGATTGTTTAACCGGATCACCGCAACCCCTTCAATAGAAGTCAGGATAGATGCGCATTTTTCTAAACCGGAATCTTCTTTTTTGGGCAGGTCGATCTGTGTAATATCGCCCGTCAATACCATTTTAGAGTTTTCTCCCAAACGGGTTAAGGCCATTTTCAAAGTGGAAAGTGAAGCATTCTGGCTCTCGTCTATGATGATACTCGCCCGATTCAAAGTCCGTCCGCGCATATATGCCAATGGAGCGATCTCGATGATGCCGCGTTCCACATATTTTTGCACACTCTCCGCGCCCAGCATATCGTTCAAAGCGTCATACAGCGGGCGAAGATAGGGGTCTACTTTCTGCGCTAAATCTCCCGGCAAAAAGCCAAGTCTCTCTTCTCCGGCTTCTATGGCGGGCCGGCTCATAATAATACGCTCCACCTTACCGTCTTTCAAATCCGCTACCGCTTGAGCAACGGCCAGATAGGTTTTTCCCGTTCCGGCAGGTCCGATGCAAAGTGTAACCGTAT
>JBJEQT010000141.1:0-9102 GCA_051881895.1 Oscillospiraceae bacterium | reverse complement strand
AGAAAGAAGATATTGACCTTGACCATAGCGCTGTACCTGGTCGGACTGGTAATGCTCATCACGACCAAAAGCCCTGTAATGCTCCTTGCTGTTGGTATTCTGCAAGGATTTCAGGAAATCGGCGGACCTTTGGCTGCGTCCATTCAAAATGAATTGGTTCCTCATAAAGTTATGGGCCGCTGGGTTGGCGTCGTCCGTTTCTTTAGCTCCATGTTCAGTGCGTTGCTGGCAGCTCTTGGCGGTATCATTTACGACCAATTAGGCGGTCAGTGGATTTTCATTATTTATATCGCCTGCGAAATTTGTATCCGTCTGCCTTTGCTGTTCAGCCTGCCGGAAACGCTGCATCATAAAGTAGATGAGGAAGCTTTCGCAAGCTTGGATGATTAATCACGATATATCTTGCTTAATAAAAAACAGCCGCCAAAATGGCGGCTGTTTTTTAGTTTTCTGTCAGCTTTCAATTCCTTCCCGGCTGGGAATTCCGCTGTCATAAGGGTGCTTGATTGGCCGTATTTCGCTGACGTAATCAGCTAATTCCACCAATTCTGCTTTCGGATCACGCCCGGTCATGACGACTTCCAAATGGGTGGGCTTTTCCCGCAGCAGCTGAACCAGCAAATCTGTCGGAATCAACCCCAGATTGCAGGAAGCAATGGATTCATCCAATACCAGCAGGTCAAATCCTTCTCTCAATGCCTTTTCAAAAACCTCTTTTAACCGTTGAGTATGTTCATCGGCAGTAGCTTTTTTTTGTTCTTCTGTCATGGTAAAAACAAATTGGCGTACAGGCTCTCCCTGATAGAGTGTAAAAGGAAGTGCGCCTATAAATTCTCCCGAATCATAGTCTTTTAAAAAAGAGGTCCACAAGCATTTTTTTCCCCGTCCGGATGCACGGACACAAAGTCCCACTGCGGCAGTGGTTTTTCCTTTTCCATCTCCGCAATAGATGTGGATCAGGCCAAATTCATTTTTCTTTTCCATTTCACATCAAGCTCCTGTTTTAATCTTCGATATGAATCCGGTTCAAGTCATTGGTGCGCAGCTCGCCTTTAGAACTGACAACACCTACCAGATAGTACTCTTTGGTGATGGGATCCTCCATAAATTCATGCAGCAAAGAGAAATTTTTAATCTCGCCGGTAGAACCGACATGCATGCGGGGACCGGTACAATGATAGATATCATCCCCGATGGAAATATGTTTATCATCCACATAGGAAATAGGCAAATCCAGTTGGATCGCCGCTTTTGCGTCCATTTCCAGCGCCATCAAATCGATATCCGGTTTTTCATCAAATACGAGGATAAATCCGTGCTTGACATCCCGGTGGGCAAAACGGCTGATGCCGTGGGATTCGAGAATATGACCGCACAGATCTTCGGCTGAGTGGGCCATTTTTCGGTCGTGTATCGTGTGAAAAACGCTGTCAGCAATATCCTGCGGTTCCGGTCCGAACATGTTCGGACGGGTGACAATAATTTCACTTCCCACACCGATGAGAAGATGAGCGTTAATGCCGAGAATCGGGTAAATCAGGTCAAAATGCTCTACGACGACTCTTTTTCCGGCATCAATCGCTTCCAGGATGGCGTCTTTGAGCTGCCACATTTGCGTAAAGGCAGATTCAAATCGAATATCCAGATGATAGGTGTGCGGGCTGTAAAATGCACCGGTATCCAAATGCAAGATTGGAAGAGGGCGAACGTTTACGCCTTCATCGTCATTTGTCAGTTCCAGCCCTGGAAACATACCTTTGACCAGCATGCTTTTGCCGGATCCAGCCTCGCCGATGATGCCGATGAGTTTATCAAACGGGCTGAGATATTGCTGGGCAATCTGCATTCCCAGATCGGCCATACGGGTAAGGCCGCGGGGAGCGAAATAAACGCTGTATAAATGGCTTTGCTGCATACGTGCGGAATATGGCATAAGAAACCTCCTTTTTGGCTGACTGGCTTAATATCATCGCGGCAGCCTTTCTGTCAAACAGAAAGCCGCAAAAAGAATGAAAAAGGTGGGCATTTTGCCCACCTTTTATTGTAGAGGAAAAACAGGATAATGTCCAGAAATCTTTTAGATATCCAGTACGACATCCAGCAAAGGCGCATGCTGCTGCGCACCGTATACGTCAGTCTCGCCCAGATTGCCGGAGCAGATAGGACGCTTAATCGTCACTTTGATGGATTTTGCGGGTTTGAAATCGATGATATTGATGATCTTATCCGGGGTAATTTTATAAAGATCGCAAATCAACTTTTCGTTGATCGCCTTAGCGGCGCAAACCTTCTCAAAGTCCTCAAAAGTTTTGAACATGATGTCCAGCGTCAGCTCATAAGGGCCGGAGTTCTTGCTGCGCACAACATCGGTGATATCGGTCAGTTTGGTTTTCATAGCAATCTCTCCTCCTTACAGGGTAACAATATCGATGGGGAACAATTCGGTAGGATCGTCTACTGCAATGATATGGTACATGCTGAACACATAAACACGGCCAGCGTGGAAATCACTGGGGGAGAAGGGGAACGCCAGGTTACCTGCGGTAGCGCGGCGGCCTTCGTAACCATAGTGCAGCATGGTGGAACGAGCAGAAGCGCAGATGGTATCAGCCTGTTCCTGTGTATCAGCGACAACTTCAATGACAATACCCAGCTCATGCGGATGCGCGTCTTTTACCGGCTCCAGATCGCCCATAACACCATTTTTACCATAGATGGTAAAGTTCAGGTTGTATTTGTAGCCTTTATCACGGTAGTTATCCGCAACGCGAGCACGAACACCCTCGACAATGTCGTCGATTTTGCTGATCATAATCGGGTCACGGGTACCGGCTACCGAAACAGTGCGGTAACCGATGCATTTGGCGCCTTCCAGTTTGATGGTGTACTGGGGAGCGGTTACATAACGGCTGCCTTTTACCTTTACGGTATTTTCCGAATCCTGCTCAAAGGTGGTGTTGGTCAGATCCAGATGTCCGCCGGGACCGGGCAGGATATAGGGGTTGGTTTTTTCATACAGGGTGTGGGCCGCTACAGACAAGGTGGTGCATTTGCGCACAGAGGACAGAGGCTCTACACGGAAATAGTCCTCGCCCAAGTAGCCAAACATACAGTCGGAGCCGCTGCCGGGAGTAGCGCAGATCGAAGCACACTCCAGAATTTTGCCCAGATGAATGGCCAGGCCCTTATCATATCCTTTGCGGATAGCGGGAGCAGCAAACACAGTGGGGTCATAGGCACGTCCGGCCAGTACGACCTGAACGCCGCTGTCCAGCGCTTTCATGATCGGCTCAACGCCCATCTGTCCAACGATGTTGGTTGTAGCGTCAATATCTTCAGCGGTCAGCTGCGGCGCGGGATCCAGCGGGCTGATTTTGCCGTTTGCCAGCGCTTTCTTCATTTCCTCTTTGTCCATATCCGCGTGGATCATGGCCATTTTGAAATGCAGGTCATGCTCTTTGGCGATTTCGCGGATGATGTCAGCACACCATTCCAGGTGCGGTTTCGCACCGGAGCCACCGGCAGTTCCGATGACTACCGGGATGTTTTTCTCAATACCGGCGCAAATCATGATTTCCAGATCGCGTTTGACTGCACCGCGGTCGGTAAAGGAAACACCCTCGCCGAGATAGAAAGGACCGGGGTCGGTAGAACCGGCGTCTACGGCGATCAGGTCAGGGTTGCGTTTCATGCCTTCCTCAAAAGATTCCAGCGGGAAGCCATAACCCAGGATGGCAGTAGTGGATAAAATGCGGAATTCTTCTTTCACGATGGAAGTACCTCCTTATTTCAACGCTTTGCGTACAGCCAAAATGCGCTGCATTTCGTTGTAAACGATCATATATCCTTCGTCAACGCCCATGCCCGGTTTGGCCAGAATCTGATCGGGCTGTACCGCCATAGCGATGTTGACGCAAACCTGAGCGGAGCGGTCGGTCTCATTGCAGGTACCGCCCTGGTAAGCGCCGATGCCTTTTTCTTTGCAGTACAAAACTGCTTCAGCAATGTTATTGATACCGCCGAGGTCCGGTGTTTTGATCTGAACCATGTGGCCCGCTTTGTGGTCTGCGAAATATTTGATATCCTCGAGGGTATTGCACCATTCATCGGCTACCAGCTCTACGTTGATGCCGAGCTCGTCTACTACGCGGGTCAACTCAGCCAGCGCTTTCATCTGCAGTTCGCGGTCCTCCACGTCCATCGGGCCTTCAATGCGCAGATGGAAAGGCTTCGCGATTTCTTCCAATTTGGCCAGATAGTCAGCCATTGCCTCATAATTGTCGTTGCCAAACGCAGCGCCGATTGTGCCGTAAACGTCGATATGGAATACGGGCAGATAGTCATCGCGGGTACGCAGCTTGAGGATTCTGTCGCGCAGCCAAGCTACATATTCTTCCAACAGTTCGCCATGTTCGCCCAGCTTGGTTTTTACGTTGTTGATCAGCGCATGGGGCAGAACGTCAGCCTGCTTGATGATCATCTTATCGGAATTCTCGTAGCGGTTGTCACCGGACTGGGTGAAAATCGGAATTTCTTTCTCGGAGACAGTGGTGCCATATTCTTCAGCCACTACTTCGCACATCATTTTGTGTTTTGCCTTGGCAACAGCGTCCAGAATAGCCTGGGTCACACCGTAGCGGATGGCGGTGTGGAACTTTTTGCCTGCTTTTTCCGGATGATCTACCATTTCGGCCAGACGGCGGAAGCTGTCGGCTTCCTGGCCTACCAGCATGGGGGCGATTTCGTTTTCAATTACCGGGATGAAATCCTCTGCCAAAAACAGCGGATCACGGCCGCCGGCACCGGAATACTGAACCGCAGCGCAATCGCCGTAAGCGATCTGTCCGTCCTCTAGGACGAGCATAACGGAAATGGCCTCTCCGGCTTGACGGATGGAGGTGAAGCCGGCGGTTACCGGCTCACCAACATAGGCGGCGCCGTCAGCAGCAGCCCCTTTTTTAATGGCGCGCTGATCGTCGAAGAAGAAACCGGTTCTGCCTTTGGAGCAAATAACTTTGGTAATTTTCATGATATGACAACTCCTTTTATCATTAGCCTCTGGGTCTGCCTACCAGTCTGCCTTTGCTGATGGCGTAAACGTCATCAATGGCCATCTGGAAGGAAGCCTTGCGTTTTTCAAATTTCGCCCGTTCGTCGATCTTGCCATGGTTGAAATCGATCAACTCTTTTGTGAAGGGAAGGTTGCCCATGGTCAGGATACGTACCGCGCCGTTGTTATCACGCACCGGCAGCATCTGTCCGGCATTGTAGCGGGAAGGAGCGAAGGGGATATCCAGTACGCCGGCCTGGAAGGCGCGAACAGTACCCAGCGCGATGTCGCCGTTGCCCAGTTCAAAGCATTTATCCAGCAGGCATTTGGTCTCGGCGATGATGATCTCTTTTTCTTCTTTCAGAGAGTTTTCATCAACAGACTGGTCACGCAGCATGGAAATGACCTGCTTGGTGCAGCGCAGACCCTGTGCGTTTGCTTCGGCGGTGGGAACGCCCATCGCTTCATGCGGTGTTTTGACGATTACTTTGGTCGCGTGGGAGAGAGCCGCAGCAGCGCTGCCCCAGGAAATAACGCCGAACGCCTGCGCTTCATCCTGCGGGAAACCGCCCATCCACTGATGCAGAACAGTGGTGACGACCACATCGTTATAACCGTATTTGTGCAGATATTCTTCGGTCAGCGATTCAAGGGTGTGGATAGCGGCTACGTCCTGGATCAGGTTACCGCACTGGCCATAACCGACGGTGATATTTTTCACGCCCTGTTCCGCTGCCAGTAATGCCTCGATGATGGCTACCGCATGGGAAATGCTCGGGGGGACCAGGGTGCCGGTCAAAGGACCATAGGGTTCACGGTTAATGGAAATACCAGCCTCTTCATAGATACCGGTCAGACGGTCGCAGTACTGCCAATCCGCAATGGTTCTTTCCAGCGGAACACTTTTCGCGTAAGGAATATTGTAGGAGATACCGCCGCCCTCATAGCTGGTATAGCCGCCGGCGAAAACGATTTCGGTCAGCAGGCGGGCGTCCGGGGTGCCGTGGCGAATCTGGAGCGGTACATCAATAGAATTGACGACCTGCCGAACCGCAGCTACACCATGGTTTACAGCAGGGAAGCCGTTGAGCATGGATTTTCCGGTTTTGACAGACTCTTCAATGCCGATCTCAGCCTCTTTGTAGCGGTTTTGACGAGTATAGCTGTCAATGGTGGTGGGCAGCAGATCCGCGCCGCCTTTATCCTGCAGATAGGTCAGCAGTTCGATGTGCTTCTGTACCAGAGCGACGCCGGCACGGGGCTGTACCAACGTGGTGCGGTTGGCTTTTGCTTCGTTAAGCTTTTTGCTGAAAATTTTGCTGTCCGGCAGAGATTTATGGAACGCAAAGGCTTCCTCCAAATCCACGTCTTTGCCGGTGGGCCACTGATTGAGGACGGTTTTGCGGATTTCGTAAAATTCGTCATCGGTCAGACGTTTGTTTCTGATTTCCATGGGTTACCTCCATAATGTTATTCAGTTGCTTCGACCAGTTCCTTTTTCATAATGCGCAAAGCGGTGTCTGGATAATACTGCCCAAGCAGTCCCATCGCCGCTAAAATGTACTTGCGGTCCACGAGGAATTTTGCGTCAGCCGGGCGCAGGGAACCGGGTTGGTTCGGGTTCTGCAGGCTGTGCGCCGCGATTTCGCCGGTACGCTTGGTGTGGATGATTGCACCACCGGTGACAACGATACGGCGGACAGGAGTCAGGTCTTTTCCTATCTGCGAGTAGGCCAGCCCCATGGGGGTATAGACCTGTTCGATGGTGCCTGCATGACGGGCCACTGCGGTTTCCACCGCGAGGGAAGCCAGAGCGAAATCGAGATTTTCCCATTCCTGATCTTGGGGAAGCGTTTCGGTGTTTTCCGAAAGGAATTGGATCATTTCTTTCGCCCGTTCCGGTGCAATGCCGGATAACTGGCTGACCCGGTCGATGCCGGCGGCATCCACGATCCCCCAGATGCTGTACCGCATACCGATATCTCCTTCCACCGTCCGTTTGGCGTAAGGTTCCATCAGGCCTTTCACGATGGTGTTGGACTGGGTGGGCATGCCATCTGCGATCGAATATACGTCGGTCGTGGCACCGCCCAAATCCACCGCGACCAGCTCGCCGATACCGGATTCCGTCTTGGTTCCTTCGGCCAAAAGCTGCATGGCGGCCATCATGGCGGCGGGGGTAGGCATCATAATGCCGGAGATCAGCTCAGATGCTTTGCTTAAGCCCTTTGCCTGGATGATTCGGTTTAAAAAAATCTGCCGGATTTCATGTTGGGCAGGCTCGATATTCAATTCGTTGAATTTGGGCATAACGTTTTCGCAAACGTGTGTTTCCCATTTTTCCAAAAGCTCCTCGCATTCGTCGGCACAGTTTCGGTTTCCGGCGATTACGATAGGGCAGATGGGATCCACCTGCGAGAGCTTTTTCGCGTTGGCAAGGATACATTCGCTGTTCCCGCCGTCTGTTCCGCCTACCAGCAAGATCATGTCTGGACGGCTAGCGACGATTTCTGCTACATCTTTTTTGGTCAATTCATAAGAGTAAACACGGATCACTTTAGCGCCGGCTCCCAAAGAAGCCTGTTTTGCTGCTTCAGCGGTCAATTCCGGTACCAGGCCGCTGGTAATCATCCGCAGGCCGCCGGCCGCAGATGAGCAAGCGTAACGCTCCGCAAAATCCAGCTTTCCCGTTTTCTGCTCCAGAATGTCCAATGCGTTTTGCAGCCCTTCGCCGATATCGGTTTGGACGGTGGTATAGCTGCTGGCGGTGCCAAGAAGCGTCTCGCTTTCTACGTCGACAGCGGTTAGCTTTGTATATGTACTGCCGAAATCCATAAGCAATACTGGTTTCATGGCAAGTGCTCCTTATTCTTCTGTTTCTTCGGGGGGCTGTACGCCCAAATCCTCATACAGAGCGGCAATCGTGGTTTCAGGCGGGGTGCCCGGACCGAATACGCGGTCGAATCCCATCTCTTTAAAGCGTTTTTCCACTTCGTCGAAAGGCTGCTTGCCAACAACGATATTTCCGCCGACATAAAGCAAAATGCCTTTCAAACCGGCCTCGTCGCACTTCTCACGCATGCCGCGGCAGTCCAGCTCTCCATGGCCATACAGCGAGGAGACAACGATCACATCGGCGTTGGATTCGATAGCGGCGTTGATATATTCCTCCTGCGATACCATTACGCCAAGGTTTACGCAATTGAACCCGGCAGCGGTAAACGCATGATAGAGGATTTTGTTTCCAACCGCATGGACATCAGCGCCGATGACACCCATGACTAAAGTTTTCTTTTCCATAATGCACCTCTTATTGTTTTGATGAATGGTGAATATTGAACTATGCCTATATATTATCCCTCACGGGACAAACTGTCAACCTGTTTTTGGAAAAAACTTATAAAAAGCTGATTTTTCAGCCAAATATAAGGATTAGGACAGGCGGAAATTGTATACAAATATGGAATAAAAATTGATATAATACAATTAAATATAATATATCATTAAAATGGTACAATTGTTTCGGATGTGCTACAGATACTTGGTAGTACGTACGCTTTCGATTTTTTCCTGTACATTTAAAAAAGAGCCGCCGTCGATTTGATAATTATATCGGATAACGATTTTTCCTTCGTCTCCTGCCTGCCGGATCAAATCACTTTCGTTGCGGCTGCAGAAAAGCAGAAAATCATTTGGAACGATTACAACGTCTTTATGACGCAGGAAAGATTCCAGATTCAAAGCGCTGCCAAACAGATAAGTTTCAACATCGTGGCAGGAAAGCTCCAGGTTTTGCATGCTTTTGCGGATAATATGGGAATAGGTCTCGCTGGCACAGAGAATGCCGACTGATTTGCCGCCGATCATTGCCATTTTCGCAACCGTCTGGCTGCTGGGGGCAGTTACCACCTGGACCAGCTTGTCTTTGTTGGCAACGACACCGCTCAGCTGATTCATATGGGTAGATGTTGTGACCACCAGATCGGCGAAATCATCCATCACGAAAGGTTCTTTTAAAGCATCGGACAAAAGCAGCTTATGCGCCTCGATGT
>JBJEQT010000140.1:0-9103 GCA_051881895.1 Oscillospiraceae bacterium | reverse complement strand
ATTCATGTTTTTCCTACCGCGCAAATCCCCTCTTTTTTGCAGCACACAGCAAATAATCCAGCGCTTTTTTCACCTCAGCGCGCGGAGAAGCCATATTCATCCGGGTAAAGCCTTCCCCGCCGGGTCCGTATTCTTCGCCCCGATCGGTCAAAAACAGCGCCTGTTCTTCCAAAAACACATGCAGCTCATCCTGCGGCAGGCCAAGGCCCCGCCAGTCGATCCACAAAATGAACGCTCCTTCGCTTTCAAAAGCGCCGACCTGCGGCAGGTGCCGATTGAAAAAGCTGCGTACCAAACGGATGTTATCCAACACATAATCGTTCATCGCCCGCACCCACCGGGCGCCTTCATCGGTATAAGCTGCCATCATCGCCGCATGGGCCAACGGTTCGATGCTGCCATAATGGTCGGCGTTTCGCTGCGCGATAAACGCCTCTCGCAGCTCTCGGTTCGGGATAATCAGATTGGCAAAATTCACACCGGTCAAACTGAACGCTTTGCCCAAAGAGGTGGAAACGATCGCATGCTCCCAGGCATCCGGCGCTTCGCTGTACGGCTGGGTCCAGTGACCGTTATACACCGTTTCGGCAAAAATCTCGTCGCTGAACACCGTTACCTGATACTGGCGCGCCAGCCGGGCTACCTTTGCCAGATCCTCCGGACGCCAAACCTGCCCGATAGGGTTGTGCGGGTTGCACAGGATCATCAGGCGGTTATTCGGATTTTCCATGCACCGCTCCAAATGACCAAAATCCATTTCGTACCGTCCATCTACCAATTTCAGCGGATTATAAACCGTTTTCCGGCCGGTTCGGTCCGCCGCCTGCTTGTAGCGGTAATAGACCGGCGGCTGGACGATCATCCCTTCCCCCGGCTGGGTTGTCATCCGAATCGCCGTGGCAACTGAACGGATGGTACCTCCGGCAGGGACAATCCATTCCGGCTCGATCTGCCAGTGCCGCTCTTTTCGCATCCAACTGCAGATAGTCGAACGGTATGCTTCATCCGGCACCGTATAACCCAAAAAACCGTTCTGCGCCCGGCGGATGATCCCGTCTATGATTACCGGCGCTGTTTTAAAATCCGCCTCTGCCCCGGCAAAGCTGATCAGTCCCGCCTTTTTCACGGCATTTGGCGTCTCCAAAAGTTTCATGCAGCCAATATTTTCCCGGTCAGCCAGCGTATCAAAATCGAATTCCTGACCCATTTTGCCCCTCCTTTATCCATTTCGGTAAAAGCGGCATTCCCCGCTCCTCATACAAAAAGGGCGGGGAAATTTTCATCTAAAGCCTACAGTTCGCTTCGGCCTTCCAGCGCGCGGTAAAGCGTTACTTCGTCGGCATATTCCAGGTTGCTGCCCACAGGAATTCCGTAAGCCAGCCGCGTCACTTTAACGCCCAGCGGCTTAATCAGCCGGGACAGGTACATAGCAGTAGCCTCTCCTTCCACAGTGGGGTTGGTGGCCATAATGACCTCCTTGATTTTTCCCTGGCCGATACGCTGCAGAAGCTCCTTGACATACAGCTGATCGGGACCGATTCCATCCATCGGCGAAATCAGGCCATGCAGAACATGGTACAGCCCATTGTACTCTTTTGTCCGCTCAAAAGCCAGCATGTCCCTTGGATCCTCTACCACACAGACAACGCTGTCATCCCGTGAGGTATCCTGGCAGATGGGACACAGCTCCTCGTCAGTCAGATTCTGGCAGACTTTGCAGTGTTTGATTTTCTCCTGCGCCTCAACGATGCAGTTGGCAAAATCCAGCGCCTTTTCCTTGGGCAGATTCAGCACATAGAACGCCAGCCGCTGAGCGGATTTTTTCCCGATGCCGGGCAGCCGCTCAAAATGTTCGATCAGGCGGGTCAGCGGCAATACATTGTATCCCATAGATTTAGAACAGCCCCGGCAGGTTCATGCCACCGGAGATTTTCTCCATTTCCTTCGCAGATTCATCCTCGATTTCACGGATTACTTCATTGACAGCGGAAATCACCAGATCCTGCAGCATTTCGATATCTTCCGGATCCACAACTTCCGGCTTGATGGTCAGCTCTTTGAGTTCCTTTTTGCCGGACATCACCACTTCGACCGCGCCGCCGCCAACGCTCACCGTATGTTCTTTTTCCTCCAGCTGGGCTTGCACCTGCGCGATCTGCGCCTGCATTTTCTGCGCCTGCTTGAGCATTCCCTGCATATTGCTGGCGGCGCCGCCGCCGTAACCCTGCGGTAATCTTGCTTTCATTGTAATCTCCATTCCTTTCGTCCACTTGCTTCATCTATCCCAGGCAGTACCGCCTGATGACATCATTTTTCCTCCACTGGTATTCCCGCAGTTTTTGCTGACTGTAAAAGCGTTTCCAGCGGATCTGCTTCCGGTTTCGCCAGCGACTGCCCCTGCGGCCGGTACGGGCCCAGCCGATACCGGCGGCCGGTCTGCGCCAGCAAAGCGTCCCGCAGCGAATCTTTTGCAAATTCATTTTCCCGAATCAGCTTGAAAAACAAATCGTTCTTCGCATCGATCAGCATAAAATCCCCTTTTTCATACGCGTCGGAATTTTTCAGCGCCGCAAACAGCGGCGGATTTGTTTTCAGCAGCCTGCCAAGGACTTCCTGCCAAGCGCCAAAAGGCTGTGCATCGGACAAATCGCCCAAAGCGGACACCGCCGTTTTTGCGGCGGGCTCGGCCTGCGGCGCCAAAACAGGCTCCTGCTTGGCCGGTTTCGGATGTCCCTTCGCCGCCGGCACTTCTTCATCCGCCCGTCTCTCTGGCAAAGCGGGAGGAGCGGCCGAAACGCCCCGGCGTACTGCCGCCTCCAGTTCCTCCAGCCGGGCCAATATCGCTTCGGCGGAGCTGTCCATCGCCGGATTGCAGATGCGCACGACCGACATTTCCAGTTCCGTGCGCCGGTTTGCCGTGCGGGACATGCGGTTTTGCGCCTCCTGCAGGACAGAAAGGGTGTATAAAATCTGCGATAAAGACAGCCGTTTCGCCAGCGGCTTCATCTCTTCCATTTCTTCCGGCAAAGCCACAATCAGCCGTTCCGGCTTTTCTACGGTTTTTAAAAGCATCAAATCCCGGTAGAACGCGACCAAATCGCCGCACAACCGCTCCATATCCATGGATTTATCATGCAGCGTTCCGATTTGTTCCAGCGAAGAAGCGGTATTTTTTTCGGCAAATGCCTTTGCCAGCGCCAAAAGGTGTCCGGAACCGGCCAATCCCGCCGCCTGGGCAACCACCTCTGCCGTAACCGCGCCGCCGTGGGAAATACACAAATCCAAAAGAGAGACAGCGTCGCGCATACCGCCATCCGCCAGTTTTCCAATCAGAAGTCCAGCGCTGTGTTCCAGCACAACGCCTTCTTTTTGAGCGATTTTTTCCAAATATCCCGCGATATCCTCACTGCCGATCCGACGGAAATCAAACCGCTGGCAGCGGGAAAGGATCGTCGCCGGAACCTTGTGGACCTCTGTTGTGGCCAGGATAAACAAAACGTGCGGCGGCGGTTCTTCCATAATCTTCAACAGCGCGTTAAACGCGCCGGTGCTGAGCATATGTGTCTCGTCGATGATGTAAACCCGGTATTTTGCCTGGCCCGGTGCAAAATAAGCATCCTCCCGCAGCTGGCGGATATTGTCCACGCCATTGTTGCTTGCCGCGTCGATTTCCAGCACATCCATTACCGTACCATCGTCTATTCCCCGGCAGATTTCGCATTCTCCGCAGGGATTTCCATCCTGCGTGTGCGGACAGTTGACCGCCTTTGCCAAAATCTTGGAACAGGTGGTTTTGCCGGTGCCCCGGGAGCCGGTAAACAGGTATGCGTGCGCTGTTTTGCCGGTTTTCACCTCGTTTTGCAAGGTGCGGGTGATATGGGACTGACCCACCACATCATCAAAAGTTCTGGGCCGGTATTTTCGGTACAGCGCCTGATACATCGTCTCGCTCCTTCCTCGGCAAAATGCAGATATGCAAAACAGACAGGGCACCCGATTGTGCTGAACACCGGTTCTCTCACAAGGGCACACAGGTTGACTGCGGCGCACAAAAACAGCTGCTTAATGCTGCTCGGTTCCCCGCCTGACATGGTTCACAGCGCCTTGTCGCACAGGACCCGCGTACCCTCATGACAGAATCGGTATTATCCTGTCTGTTTCGTTGCTTTCGCTGCTGGCTTTGCAAGCACCGCAGCCCATCTTACGGCAGCGCCTTTGGAACACCGCCCGTCTGTTTTGACCGCCTTTCGGCGGAGTTTTCGCTGTTATCCGGCCTTTCGCCGCCGTCTTTCAAAAGAGCGTCTCGCCTGATACTGCATTTGGCATTTTGCCAAAAACACGCAAAAGCGCGGCATGCCCAGACCGTCTTTTTTATTATATCTTACTTTTCTTCATTTGACAATAGCTTCCTGCGGAAAATTGGATTGGCTACCCCTCCAGCACCTCAAAACCCATGTCGCAAATGCGATCCGCCAGATCTGCCCGTTCCAGTTCCATACCGCAAATCACCAGCTGATTTTTTTCCCGGTTAAAATCCACCGTATCCACTCCGCTGATGCCGTAAAGTTTTTCCCGAATTTTTTCTGCCGCACCAGCCCCCGAGAGTCCGGTTACGGTAAATGTCACGCGATTTTCCACTGCGTATTCCCTCCTTTATCAGGAAGTATCCCTCGAAAATCGGTCATTCATCCCATTCAAAAAATGGAAAAAGCGCAGGATGTTTTGTCCTGCGCTTTGATCGTATTTTTGCCGGTTTACCGCTTCTCTCCCAGGAAAAACAGCGCAACAGTTCCAGGGCCGGAATGTGCGCCAATGGTCGGCCCTACAAAATTGATCAGATGTTTCTGAATGCCAAAACGCTTCTGCACTTCTGCAGCCACAAATTTCGCGTCATCCAAACAATCCCCGTGGCTGATAAAGAAAACCTCGTTGTGATAGGAGCCAATGCGCTCCTCCATCATATTGACCAGTCCGATCAGAGATTGTTTTCTTCCCCGAACTTTTCCCAACGGAATCAGTTTACCCTCATCGTTTACATGTAAAAGCGGCTTGATGTTGAGAACGGTACCCAGCATGGCAGTCGTTTTGGAAACCCGTCCGCCCCGGTACAGATGATTCAAATCGTCCACCGTAAACATATGGCACACATGCAGCTTGTTTTCTTCCACCCAGGAAACGATCTCATCCAGCGATTTGCCCGCCTCTTTCATGGTAACGGCATAGTGGGTCAAAAGTCCCTGTCCCAAAGAAGCGCACAAAGTATCTACCACAACGACCCGCAGGTCGGCGTATTCTTCTTTCAATTCTTCCGCCGCGATCAGCGCGCTGTTATAGCTGCCGCTCAGTCCAGAAGAAAATGCCAGATACAGCACTTCTATGCCGTCTTTCAAATACTTTTCAAAATAGCTCTTTGCCTGTTCCGGGTTTACCTGCATGGTCTTCACATCAGCGCCAGCACGCATCTGATCATAAAATGCATGCTCGTCGATCACGTCTTTATCTGCGCAAAAAGTCTCCCCATTCACAGAAAAGCTCAGGCACAGCCGCCCCAGCCCGTGATTTTTCAGATATTCCACAGGAAAATCCGCATTGGTATCGGTGATGATCACAAATTTTTTCTCACTCAATTCATGATCCTCCTTGCTGTCTGAATTTTGACAAAGCAGGCCATTTGCCATTCTTTCAAGCCCGGCCGAAAAGGCCCGAGCCCCGCCTGCAGACCGAATAGCCTCACTGTTATCGTTTTTTATCTTATCATATTTTTAAAATTTATTCAACCATTATTGTCTGCTTTTCCCCGCTCTGTGCCGGCCCCAATCCCCATATACTGTCCGCCACCTGGGAAAACAGCGGAGCTGCCACCTGGTTGCCGGACTGTCCGTTTTCCACAAAAACGACAATCGCAAACCGGGGGTCTTTTTCCGGATAAAACCCGCCAAACCATGCGTGAACGATCTCTTCCCCCTGTTCGTCGGATATTCCTGTCTGGGCAGAAGCCGTCTTACCGCCCGCTCCTCCTGCTTTTGGGAGGGCCAGTTTTCCGGAACCTTCGCTGACCACCGTTTTCATAAATTCGCGCAAAAGGCCGGCCGTTTTTTCCGAAAGCACCTGATTGGCGGAAAAAGAGGCTTCTTTCTGCAGCGTGCCGTTTGTATAAATGCCCTCGACCAGTCGCGGCGATAAAAGCTTGCCGCCGTCAGCGATTGCGGCAATCATTTTGCAAATCTGGACGGGCGTCGCCGTCAGAAGGCCCTGCCCGAATCCGAAATTGGCAAGTTCTGCCGGATTCTCCAGCTGTTCGGCATCCGGCAGAGTTCCCTTGGCGGTCTGCAAAGTTTCCGCCAGTATATCTGCCTGGGAAAAGCCAAATCGAATCGCCATTTCCCGCAAGCGCTGTGCGCCAACCTGCCGGGCCAATTGAATAAAATAGCAGTTACAGGAATGGGCGATTGCCTGCTCCATGTCTATTTCGCCGTGGCCTGCCAGTTGGTTGCATTTAAAAATCTGACCGCTTACATCCAGCCATCCGCCGCAGGTATAGGTCTGTTCGGGAGAGATCCCTTGCTCCAGCGCGGCAGCAGCTACCAGAAGCTTAAAGGTTGAGCCTACCGCATAAGCGCCCAGCGCCCGGTTGATCAGCGGACTGTCCGGATCATCCATCGACTCGGCTACGTTGCGCGGGTCGAAACCCGGCGCGCTGGCCACTGCCCGAAGGCCTCCATCGGCAAGATCCATCACCAAAATGGCGCCCTTGACCCCCGCTCCGCTTAAAATCCGCTCGCACGCCTGCTGCAAACCTTTATGAAGGGTCAATACCACGCCGTCGGACGGATTGCCTTCCTGCAAAATTTCAGCGCCGCTTCCTGTCAGTGCACGGCCAATCGCGTCAATTTGGTAGCGAACCTTGATTTTTTCTCCCGAACGCTCCAAAAAATCCTGATAAATCCGCTCGATGCCCGTCTGCCCTACACCATCAGCGTCCACATAGCCAACGATATGCACAGCGGTGTAGTCCATCGAATAGCGTTCCGGCACCGAAAAAACTTCCACATTCTCCCCCTGTACCGCGTCTGTATCCACTTCAAGCAAAAAGGGCGCCCTGCTGCTCATTTGCTCCCGCCATAAATCTGCGGAAGCAAATTGGCTTCGCAGCGCGGCGGCGCTTTCGTTGGATGGCAGGACCGCCGCCAGATAACGAAACTGATCGTTCACCAGCCTTTGGCCCTGACAATCGTAAATCACTCCCCGGCTTTGGCAGACTTCCAGCGTATAAGTGCTCTGCCGGGCAGCCGCCTGCGCAAAATCCTCTTTTCGTATGAGCCAGGAAAGCCGCAAGACCATAGAACTGAACAAAACAATCAAAATGCCGAATAAAGAAACAATCCGCTTTCCCATTTTTCTCACGCTCCTCACAGCTTTTATTGTAGGCAGCAATCGATTTTTCATACCCGGATGCGGTAAAACAATCTCCGGTTCAAAATATTGGGGAGCTATGATATAGTCTGGGATGATTGCTGACAGAAAAGGGAGGAAACAAAAATGCCATGCAAAACCTATGGATATATCCGCGTGTCCAGTACGGATCAAAATGAGAGCCGGCAGCTGGTTGCCATGCGGGAAAGGAATGTACCGGAAAACAACATCTATTTGGACAAGCATTCCGGAAAGGATTTTAACCGTCCGCAATACCGAAAACTGATCACGCTTCTTCAGCCGGGCGATTTGCTGTACCTGATGAGTATCGACCGGCTCGGCCGCAATTATGAAGAGATTCTCGCCCAATGGCGTATTCTGACAAAGCAAATCGGCGTCGACGTTTGCGTGATCGATATGCCGCTGTTGGACACCCGCTGCGGAAAAGACCTCCTCGGCACCTTTATTGCCGATCTTGTACTGCAAATTTTATCCTTTGTTGCTCAAAGCGAACGGGAGAACATCAAAAAAAGGCAGGCGCAAGGCATTGCCGCAGCAAAAGCAAGAGGTGTTCGCTTTGGCCGCCCGCCCCTTGCTTTGCCGGAAAACTTTCATGATGTACGAAACGCCTGGGACGACAAAAAAATAACACTCCAGCAGGCGGCGAAGGCCTGTGGAATGTCTGTCAGCACTTTTTATAGCAAAGCGGTAAAAGCAAAAGAAAAAGGGATCTCCTCTTCGCAGAATTTTTAAAAGCGTACTTTTATAAAAAAGAATTCTTTCTTATTTTATTATAGGCGAAAGAAGATTTTTTATCAAGTATACGCTTTTCCTCACTTTTCTTCCCCTCTTTTTTGCGGTTTATAAAAGTACACTTTTTAGCAGAGGTTCCACATATGTTTCAAGAATATCAAGCGCATGATATCGCCGTATATGGCGGTTATCTGGAAAATGACAAGGAATTACTGGAATGCACTTCCGGCGGGATTGCAACCGCAATTTCCAGATATATGCTCCGTCTGGGCGGATTGGTGGCAGGCGTTTCCTACAGCAAGGATTTTTACGCCGCACAATATGAAATCATTGACCAGGAAAGTCAGCTGGACCGTTTCAAGGGCTCCAAATATGTCGAAGTCCAAAAGGGGAAAATATATCGAGATGTAAAGGACCTTCTGGACCGGGGCAAAAGCGTTTTATTTTTCGGCCTGCCCTGCTCGGTTGCGGCGCTGAATACCTTTCTCGGCGGCGAATACGACGGTTTAATAACCTGCGAACTGGTCTGCCAGGGTCCCACAAGTCCGAAAGTGCATGTAGAGTATATCCAATATCTTGAGAAAAAATTCGGCAGCAAAATCGTTGATTTTTCCGTGAGACAGAAAAAGGATGCCTGGCTTCCCTCTTATCTGCACGCGAGATTTCAAAATGGGCAGATTTTTGAAAAGCGCTTTCACGACACCGAATACGGATATGCCTTTCGCGTGTTTGGCCGGTCCTCCTGCTACCATTGCCAGTTCAAGGGAAATCACCGAACAGCCGACATTATGATTGGTGATTTCTGGGGTGCGGAAAAAGGGGATTCTTTTTGGAATGACAAAGGCGTTTCCGTTCTATTTGCACATACTGAAAAAGGCAAGAAATTTTTAGAAAAAACGCCTGGCATACGGCTTTATCCTACCGATTTTGAAAAAGC
>JBJEQT010000139.1:0-2097 GCA_051881895.1 Oscillospiraceae bacterium | reverse complement strand
TGGGAGCCACGTACTGGGCAATTTCGGAATCGAACAGGCGGCTGTACATCTGGAAAATCACCGGCGCCCCGGTCTCCTCCGCAGCCTTCATGACGCCCAGAACCGTCTCCAGGTTGTACACATTAAACGCCGGAACCGCAAAGCCCCCGGCTTCGCCCAGATCAAGAATGGATTTTAAATCGTAACGCATGCTATTCTCCTAAAGCTCTTTCGAAATGTGGAATCAGTCAGTTACAATTCCCCTGGCAATGTCGCTGGTCATACAGTATTGCAGATCCTTTGACCGGCGGAGCAGGGTTGCCGGCCACTGGGGCTGCTCCGGATCGAAGAGGACGTGCTTCAGCGGTCCGTGCTGCCAGGGCCTGTTCAGGGCAATATAAATTTTGCGGGATGCCAAAATCTGCTTCATGCCGATGGTAATGCAAAGCTCCGGCATACCCATCAGGTCACCGCGCTGATAGCCGAAGGCGTTGATGGTCCTGGTTTCCCGGGTAATAGGCAGAATTCTGGTGCCGAGTTCCGCGAATTCATCCGGGGTAATGGGATCACCGGCTACCGCCGCTTCGTTGAAAGCCACATGCCCGTTGATGCCCAGACCGCCGAAGCACATATCCGCGCCGCCCAGCTCTTCAAGCATCTTATCATACTGCGCTTCCTGACCGGGTTCCGGAAAATGACGCTGGGATTCCGGCATGACAAGCTCCGGATCCACACGGTCATAAAATTCCCGTTTCATCCGGCCGTGAAAGCTCATGGCATCGTTGTCGTCGATCCTCTGGGTTTCGGATATCAGGTATTCATCCATGTTGAAGAAGTGGACGTTTTTCAGAGATACTCTCTGGCTGTTTATCAGCTCCGCAAGAATCGGATACTGCTCCGTGGGCCCCACCGGCACAATGAATACGGTCCTTTCTCCCGCCTCGTTGTGCTTTACGATCTCACGAAACATGGTCAGAGCCATGTCAAAGTAAACTTCCCATTCGGATTTTACCACTTTGCAGGGGATGCCATTTACCAGTGTGCTCATATCGTTCAACTCCCGTTTATTCTTTTACCGAGCCCATTGTCAGGCCAGAAACAAAGTCCTTTTGCAAAATCCAAACCAGAATAACAACCGGCACGATCAGCACCATGCTCAGCGCTGCCATGGGACCCCATTCCAGCCCCTTGTCCGTAATGAAGCCCGCGACAACGACGGAAAGGGTCTTGGACTTGTTGATGCTTAATATTGCGGAGAAGAGGAATTCGTTCCATGCGGCGTTAAATACCAGAATGGCCGCCGCGACAATACCGGGTTTGGTGATTGGCAGCGCCAGATAGAAAAATCTCTGGAACATATTGCAACCGTCAATCTTACCGGATTGCTCGATTTCATCGGGAAGATCCTGAAAGAAACCGATCATCAGCCAGATGGTCATGGGTAAGTTAAAGCTGGTATTGACAATCACCAGGCCCGGAACAGTGTCGATCAGACCGATTTTTCTCATGACCAGATAGATGGGTATTGCAACGCAAACCGCGGGATACATTTTCTGGATCATGAACCACATGCTGAAGCCTGAGCGTACTTTTTTGCGAATGGAACCTTTGGCGATTGCGTAGGCCGCGAGGCTTCCAATCGCGACGCACAGAACGGTGGTACAAACAGAAACCATAACGGTATTGTACAGCGCGCGTCCGGCATCGGATTTTGCGAAAATTTGTATGTAGTTCTCGGTTGTGACCTCAGAAGGGATGATCACAGGCGGATTTTTCAGATATTCTGCGGAGGTTTTGATGGAGTTGGATGCCAGCCAGTACAGCGGGAAAAGAACCATGATGATCATGATGGCGAGGACAATAACACGTGTACCTTTTCCCAGGAAGTTGTTTGTATAGTCCTCAGCGGAAAAGCCTCTATGTTTACGCATAATGATCACCTCACCGATTCATAGGCACGATTGCGCATGCGGATGAAAATGACGGACAAAATTGCCATACCGCCGATAAATACGAAGGCCAGAGCCGCAGCGTAGCCGACGTTCATGTATTTCAGCGCCTGGTTATAGATGTAGTTGGGCAGCATTTCTGTAGAGTTGCCCGGGCCGCCGCTGGTCA
>JBJEQT010000138.1:0-2099 GCA_051881895.1 Oscillospiraceae bacterium | reverse complement strand
CTTTTCATCCCAAAGATTGAAATCGGGCCGACAATACCCTTATTATACAAAAAATAGCAGAGCCATACCAGATGGTTTCAGAAATATTTTAAGCGGCGTTTCTCCATGGCGGTTGGAGGAAAAGACATTCCAAGCGGCTTATCTGTAATCGGACGGGCATTGGGAAATGGTAAAAAGAAAATATTTACATATAGTAATAAATATATTATTTTATACAAAAATTTGCCCAATTTTGCAGGAACGCTTTTGGATAATATGGAAAAAGTTTTGTCTTTTCAGGTGCAAATCGTATTATTTACCCTTTTTTTGAAACGGCTTTTTTCCGAGAAAGAGCAAAACGCTGCTGAGGATAAAAAGAAACGCTCCGAAAAACACAAACGAGGTTCCGACTCCCCAGATTTCTCCCAAAAAGCTAAGCGTAGGTGTGGCGGCAATCATGGCGATGCTGAACAGAATGGAGCCCACCGAGATCAAAGTGGCGCGCTGATCGGAAGGAAGGTCCCGGTTGACTTCATTGCTGGTGGCCGTTTCCAGAATCAGCGAAAAGAAGCGCAGACAAAATCCGCCCAGTACAGACAACGAGGAAACAGATGATCCGGTGAGTGCAACCGAACCTGCTGCCAGCAGTGAGCAAATGCCTGCCAGACGGCGAAAAGGAATTTTTTTGGCCAGAACAGATGCGCATTTGGTGCCCGCCATGCCGCCGGCTTCCGCAATGAGCAGAAAAATGCCGATCTGCCCCAAAGACACGCCATTAGCGGAAAAATGCTGCTGTAAAAAGAAGATGGTCAGGGTACCGCCGCAGCCGATAACGGCATCCAGCGTCATTTTCAGGGCGATGTCTGAATGCAGGCGCAAAAAGCGCAGACTTTCGGTCAACTGACGCAGGATATCCCGGCCGATGGTGGCAAAAGAAAATTTGGCGCGATTTTTCTGCGCCTCGGTTACCTGCGGCTCCTTCATGCCGCCGATCAGCAGGATGCTGATACCGGAAAAAACCATGTTGCACCCATAGGACAGAATATAGCCAATGCGGCCCGCGATTCCACTGGTCAGCTTTGACATACTTACCGTGACACTGCACAGAAAACGCTGATTGGAATTGACGGACAGATAGCGCTCTTCTTCTCCGCAGGCTTTCAGGCTATCGTAGGTCAGCGCGTCGCGGGTGCCGGAATTCAGGTTGTAGCTCAAGGCGGTGAAAATCATAGCCAGGCATAAAGAAGGAAGATTCCAGGCGGCTACGGTCAGCATAGCGGACAGAATCATGCATAGATAGCTTGCGATTATGGCGTTTTTCCGGCCGAACAGGTCGGCAACGGCCCCGGACGGGACCTCAAAGAAAAAGCTTGCAGTATGAAATACCGTTTCGGCAAGCCCGACCTGGACCAGCGAAAATCCACGCTGAATTAAAAAGATGATCCAAACGCCGTCGGTCAGGGAAAAAGAGCCGAAAAATTCCAGCAGATAAAGCCGTAAAAGTTGTTTTTTGAGAGACAAAGCAAATCAAGTCCTTTCGTATTTTGTAAAACGAAAAGGATCGGCGCATCAAAAAAGCGCATGGCACAGGCCATGCGCTTTTCGGTTCATCGGGAAAACCGTTTCAAGAGCATGCTGTCACCATCGAAAAATGGGCGCACCAATCCCCTGGACGGAAAAACGGTTCCCATTGGAAATATATACCATGCGCATTTTCCAACCCATGGAGATGCCCCTTTCAACAAAGTTTTTCCTATTCTAACACAGATTACAGCATTTGGTCAAGTTCAATCAAAGCACGCACATAAACCCGCATATTCAAAAGCAGGTTGGGGATATCGCAGTACTCATCCGCCTGGTGCGCGCCGCCTTTGGCAAATCCGAACAGGCGAACACGGCCGGGAACGGTAGCGCCGTAGGGAACGGCGTTAGGCAGGCGGCGGGCATAGGTGCCGCCGTCTTTCAGCGGCTCAATGTCCGGCTGCTCCAGCGCGTCGCGGGCTACCTCGATCAGCTTTTGGGCAAAGGGATTGTCTAGGGAGATATAAAACGGGTCCAGATTGCTGAAGGATTCCAGTTCCATGGGAGAAGCCGCCCAGGCAGCTTTGATGCCGGAGAGC
>JBJEQT010000137.1:0-9226 GCA_051881895.1 Oscillospiraceae bacterium | reverse complement strand
AACGGCTATACGCTCTGCTCCGGCATTATCTGCGAAGAACTCAATGGTTTGGACTATATTGCTGTTCCCTATCAGGAGGATAAAGAATATCAAAATATCCGGATGGAAGTGGGCTATATCAAGCGAAAAGATACGGTTCTGGATGAAGTGGGTGAAACCTTCCTGCGGGAAATCCGGCATTATCTGGAACCATATCATGAATGAAAAAGAAAAGTACGACAAAATCGGATTTTTTGCCCAACCAATGATAGAATAAGCTAACCAGCCCATTTTTCGAAGGGTATCTGATTCGGCAAGCGGTACACTCACCAAAGTCTGCTTGGGGGCTGCCATTGTATCGGGAAGAATTGGAAGGTCGATTGTTCCCAAGCAATGAGATTTTGCCGGGAAAAGAAGAACAATCAAAACTGATATTGGTAAAAAGAAAAGGCCTCGGTTCTAACCGAGGCCTTTTCTTTTTTATTGGCCGGAAGCATTTTGCTCCGGCACGGGTGCCGGGCTTTTTTTCATTTTTGCGAATCCCACGAAAGAGAGAATCATTTCCACAACGACAAACATAAAATAAGGGAGAAACAATGCCAGCGCCACCGCGTATAATATAGCTCCGCAGAGAGCGGACCAGCGGATGTTGCCGGCCCAGCCGAGAATATTGAAGATAACCGCCAGGAAAACAAAAATCATATGCGGTGTGACCATAGCGGTGGCGATACCGGCGCCAAGCGCTTGTGCTGCGTCAGCGCTTGTCCCAATTGCGGTGACGAAATAAGCGACCAGATAGATGGCATATGCCAGGCCGAGAATCCAGGAGATCAGCAGGGGAAGGCTTTTTTTCTTTTTTGTCATATCTACACGCTCCTCATAAATTTAACTATATAAGCATAAAATAGCCTATACAGTTTATTTCATAATAGCATACATGCCTATACAATTCAAGTATAACCTTTAAAATATGGGCGTGATTTCAAGTGGACTACTATCAAATCGGGCAAAGAATCCGGAAATACAGGAAAGCGCAAGGGATTTCTCAGGAACAGTTGGCAGAACGTGTGGGCGTTTCGGTTACACACATGAGCCATATTGAAACGGGAAATACCAAATTGAGCCTGCCTGTTTTTGTCGCTATAGCGGACAGTCTGAACGTGCGTGCGGATGATTTGCTGTCGTCCGGACAGAGGGGCGAAGACGCTTCAAGAGAAGAGATTGAAGAGTTGCTAAACGGCTGTACCGCACAGCAGATTCACGTGATCAAAGATATTGTAAAGGCGACAAAAACGGCGTTTCGAAAATATATGAGCGAAGAAAGATAGAAAACCAAAAACCCCTTTCGGAAAACATTCCGAAAGGGGTTTTCGTTTCCTGTTCTGCTGTTGACACCCAAAGCGGTGGGAATCCTTTTCAGTAGCACCAGACAAAAGGAAACCATAAAATGAAGAAGGCCCCGGTTACGATGCAAAACGCAAGCGCGGCCAGTTTTTCCGGTGGCCTTAAAAAGGGTCCTTGAGTGGCCGGAAAGACCAAAGCGGCGCATTCAATAGCAACGTGCCGCGCCTGTTTTCGGCGCGGCACGGTTGCATCCGGGTTTTATTTGGCGTAAATTTCCTCTTTGACGCGGGCCAGTTCTGCAGGAATGTCAATGGACTGGGGACATTTGTTGCAGCAGGCACGGCAGGAAACACAGGCGTCTGCCCGCGCTCCGGCAGGGATCTCTTCGTATTTTTTACGGACCTGAGCTGCCGTATGGTGGCTGGCACGATAGTTATAGGCTGCAAACACGGCGGGAATATCGACGCCGGCGGGACAATCCATGCAGTAACGGCAGCCGGTGCAGGGGACGGTTGGAATGGCGTTGAGCTCTCTGAGCGCATCGTCGATAACGGCGGATTCTTTTTCGGACAAGGGGGGCAAGGTGTTAAAGAGGGAAACGTTTTCCACAAACTGTTCCAGCGAAGATGCGCCGCTCAAAACCACCTTGACGTTGGGCTTGGACAAAAGCCACTGATATGCCCAGGAAACCATGGAACGGTCCGGCGCGGCTTTTTTGAATACTTCCTGGGTGCTGGGAGTCAAAGTGGCGAGATACCCGCCGCGAACCGGCTCCATGACGAAGCAGGGGATGCCTTTTTTCTCTAGCACTTCATAAAATGCCTTGGCGTTCTGCTTGTCCCAATCCAGATAGTTTAACTGCAGCTGGACGAAATCCCAGTCAGCGGCTTCCACCATCTCTTCCAGCAAAGGCAGGTTGCCGTGGAAAGAAAAGCCGATCGCCTTGGCGGAGCCTTCCGCCTTTTTCTGCTTCATGAAGTCGACCAAGCCCAGATCTTTTGCCATTTTCCAGTGCTCGTCGTTCATGGAGTGCATAAAATAAAAATCAAAATAGCTGGTCCGGCAGCGCTGCAGCTGGTCTTTAAAAATCTTTTCCATATCGGCAGGCTCTTTGCAATACCAGATTGGCAGCTTATTGGTCAGAAAATAGCTGTCGCGGGGATACTTGGCCAGCGCTTTGCCGAGAAAATATTGGGATTCCCCAGTGTGATACATATAGGCGGTATCAAAATAATTAACGCCGTTGGCCATGGCGTAGTCAACGATTTTTTGCGCGTGGGCGTAATCGATGGTATCTCCGTCCGTGGGAAGCCGCATGCAGCCGAGCCCCAACTGAGGGATGCTGACGCCCAATTTTTCCAACAGATTATGTTTCATATCTTTTACCAGTCCTTTCCGAATGAAGCGTTTTGCGCGCACGGTTTAAAACGATTATAACAGCAAAACGGCCGATTTGTAAACAGCGGACATGCTGATAAAAACAAAATAGCACATAAAGCCGGCTCCAGGTCAAGAGGTTTTCGAAAAATCTTTTCCAATGCCGCCGGACGAACCGGGAATCCGTCTGGGATATGACCAAATTGTAAAAAGAAGCCGGTTTCATTTGACGTTTTCCGACAGATGATTTAAAATATATCTGTATTATGCCTTGCGTTCCAGGGAAAGGACTGCGGCACCGTGCTCCCAGACGCTTTGCTTGGATACCATTTTGAAAGCCTGCGGGCTTGTTGCAGGGGGAATTTTATATGGTACAGATTTCACCTTCCATTCTTTCAGCGGATTTTTCGCAGTTGGAAAGGGATGTTTCTGATGTGGAAGCCGGCGGCGCGCATATGCTTCATATCGACGTCATGGATGGGCATTTCGTGCCGAACATCTCGTTTGGCGCTTGCGTTATCTCTTCGCTGCGTCCCAGAACGCAGCTGATGTTTGACGTCCATCTGATGATCAGCGATCCGTTGACCTACATTCCTTCTTTCGCCAAGGCGGGCGCGGATATGATTACCTTCCATTACGAATCGGACTCAGACGCGCAAAAGACCATTGACGCGATCCGGGGGTTGGGTCTTAAGGTGGGAATGGCCGTGAAGCCGGGAACGGATATTTCGGTATTGGATCCCTTTCTGCCACAGTTGGACATGGCTTTGGTCATGACGGTTGAACCCGGTTTCGGCGGACAGAAGTTCATGGCAGATATGATGCCCAAGGTGGAGTATCTTCGCAGCTGGGCGAGCGCCAATCACTCCACGCTCTGGATTCAGGTGGATGGCGGCATAGACGCGGTCACGGCACGAACAGCGGCTGCTGCGGGCGCGGATGTGCTGGTGGCAGGATCGGCGGTGTTCGGCGCTGCAGACCGGCAGGACGCCATCGATTCGATTCTGCAAAGCGCCGCGGCGGCACAGGATCCGGAAAACAAAATGGCAAAGCAATGAGGAACGTTTTTTGACGGATAACAAAAACGGAACGTGTTTTCCAATCAAAAGATAGAAAGGGTGAAGTGGGTGGCAGGATTTTTTACCCGCGGAATCATTTTGGAACAGCGCAAAGAGCCGGCTCTTCGCCGAAAACTGCGCACCTTTTTTAACGCCAATTATGCAGGGATGTTGTTTGAAAGCGATCTGCCGTGCGATGGGGCGGCGCTTACGGGCGAGCAAATGATTGAAATTGCGCGCTTGGCCCGTATTGTTGACGAGCGAGACGGCGTGTTTTTACATGAGAAATTGGAAAAAGCCCGTCAAATGGGAATCCAGGTCGTGGTCGGGGATGCAATTGACGATGAGCCGTATGTGTCCAGTCAGATGAACCCGATGCTTTTTTTGCCGAAAGAAGCGGCGGAGGGGCTTCGCCTGGCGGCCAAAGCGGTGGGAAACCCCAAGATCTATTTCGCGGTTTATAAAAATTTGAACGACATGGATCTGAAAACCAAAATCCCCAAAGAGATTAACGGTGTGGAAATCAGACGGATCCACGGAAGATATCCGGCGGAATTTCGAACGATGGATACTTTTGATAAAGACGGCTCGGCCATGCTGGTCGGCGTTTGCAGTCTGATTCATTTATATCGTGCGGTGTATGAGCACCGCGTACAGTCCACCTGCTTTGTCACGGTAGCGGGGGATTGCGTGGCAAGCCCGATGAATCTGGAGGTCTCCATTGGCATGACGCCGACCCAGCTTTTTGAGCGGTGCGGCCTGGCGGAAGATCCGGGATATGTGGTCATCGGCGGCAGCATGACCGGCACGGTCTGCGAAGACCCCGACAGTTACCCGGTGGGGACCATGTCCCGCGCCGTTTTGGCTTTGCGGGATGAAGAAAAGAAGCGGCGGTACCAGTGCATCGGCTGCGGACGCTGTGTGGAGGTATGCCCGGAGAATCTGACCCCGTTTTACATCAACCGGTATATCGAATTGGGTAAACTGGAAGAATTGGCGTTTTACGATATGCACCGGTGCATTGGCTGCGGGACCTGTTCTTACATCTGCCCGGCAAAAATCGATATTGCCGACAATATCAAAATGGCCCGAGCTGAGATAGAGCGCCGCCGGCCTGTTGAAAAGGAGGCTGACTGATCATGCTGCAATACGAACAAAAAGCGCCGTATGTGCGAAACCGCGACTCCGCTTTTACTTTCATGATGGACGTGATCATCGCGCTGCTTCCGCTGTATTTTATGGCGTTTTACTTTTATGGCTTCCGCGCGCTGATGATGGGTCTGGTTTCCGTGGCGGCGGCAGTGGCAAGCGATGTTATCTGCCTTTTGCTGGAGGGGAAAAAGCCCTATCTGCGGGATGTTTCGTCCGTGGTTATCGGCATGATCCTGCCGTTGATGATGTCCGCAGCAACGCCTTATTATGTGGTGGTTTCAGCAGAGGTCTTTGCCGTTGTGTTTGTAAAACATGTATTCGGCGGTGTGGGGCAGAGCGTTTTCAACCCTGCCGCAGCCGGATTTGCCTTTGCGGCGGTATGCTGGCCGTCCCAGGTGTTTTCCTACCCGGCGCCCTTTTCATCGCCCGAAGTTTTTGGGCCGGTTTCGCAGACGCTTTCCAACGGCCCTTCCTGGAACCTGTTTCAGGGAGGCGTTCCGACCATCGATGTGTTGGATCTTTTGCTGGGGAAATTCATGGGACCGATGGGCCTTACGAATATTCTGGTGCTGGCTACCTGCCTGTTTTACCTGCTGTTTCGCGGCGCGATTGAATGGCAGGCGCCGCTGACCTTTTTTGCAATCATGGTGACCGCAATGCTTTTCTTCCCCCGCGTTCCAGAAAGCGGACCGATGTCGTTGGTGCATGAAGCAACGACCGGCATGTGGGTGTTTGGCGGGATCTTTTTGCTCAACGAGCCGGGAACACTGCCCAAACGGTCCAGCGCGAGGCTGGCATACGGCGTGCTGGCGGCGGTATTTACGATTTTATTTCAGCGGTTCGGGCAGATGGAGCAGACGTTTGCTTTTGCGCTGCTTTTGACAAATGTATTCGGTTTTACGCTGGATCGAAACAGCGAACGGCTTCTGCGCCGGTTAAGGAGGGCTTATCTTGCGACAAGAACAAAACACAGTGAAAAAAAATCTGCGCAAAGAGCTTGATCTGATATTTGTTCAGAATCCCGTCCTGGTGACCGGTTTGGCGCTGGCCCCGGCTGTGGTGGGAAGCTTTACGATGAAAAACGGCGCGGGACTTTGCCTTGTGTTTGGCATGGTCACGATCCCGGTGCTGGTTCTGGCATCCTTTCTGGGGATGCTGCCGGAAAAAGTGCCGCAGTATGTGCGGACAATGGTCTGTGCTCTGCTGGCGGCGCTGATGCTGATTCCGGCACGCATGCTGGCAGCGCAGATCGCGCCGAACCTGTTCGATTCTCTTGGCATGTATTTTTCCGCGGTGGCTCTGAATACGGTATGGCTGGTTCGGGCGCCCCTGTGCCAGGAGAAAAAACCCCAATGGTCCCTGTGGGAAGGGGTTTGCCTAACGGTGGGATCTTCGCTTTGCGTCATGGCGGTTTCAACGGTACGGGAATTGCTTGCTTATGGCACCCTTTGGGGAAAACCGACGGCTTTGCCGCTGAAATTCCCGGCGGTGGCATATGTGTTTGCCGGCTTTATTGTGGTTGGTACGGCGGCTGCTGTTTTGCGCTGGTGTGTTGACAGATATCATGACATCCTGACGCTGATTCGGCGCCAGCAAAAGAAATGGAGGGCTTAATGATGGGAACGTTGGTCAACCTCTTTACGCTGCTTCTGACTGCTCTGGTGTTGGAGAACGCGGTTTTCTCCCGCGCGCTGGACATTACCTCTTTGCTGGTCCTTCCTTTTGGGAAAAGGGGCCTGCGCCTGTTTGGCCTGATTTTAACGGGGGCGACAACGATCGCGTCCCTGATTGCGGGTCTGCTCAATCCTTTGCTGGGACGATGGGAAAATGTTCAATACCTGCGCCCGGTGGTATATATCGTCATTTTAACGCTGCTGTACGGATGCGTCTGCTTTTTGCTGAACTGGAGAAAACGGGATTGGTTTAGCGGGCATCATTCGATGATTACAATGGCATTTTTCAACTGCGCAGCCTATGGAGCCATGGCGTTAACCGTATATTCGGGTTTTTCGTGGCTGGAATCGGCCGTTTCCGGACTTGGAATCGGTCTTTCCTTCCTTTTGGCTTTGTTCGTATTGGAACAGGGCCGGCGCTGTATGAGTATCTGCAATATTCCAAAAGCGTTTCGGGGGCTTCCCTCGGAGCTGGTTTATGTGGGCCTGATCTCCCTGTCTTTATACGGATTGGTGGGGCATCAGCTGGCCGCATAAGAAAAGAGAATAAATCTGATCGTTAGAGGGTAAGCTTGGGATAGAAAGACATCCGAACAAAGGGGTGAGCATTTTGGCAAGAGGGCAGAAAAAAATAAAGCGGTATCGGCGTATTTCTGGCGGACGCAGCAATTTGTCAAAAGTAATGAGCGTTGTGCTTGCCATTGTGGTTCTGGCAGGCCTCGCCGGCCTGGGATGGGCGCTGTACGATCCGGTTTCCCAGTTCTTATCCGGTACCATGAAAGCGCGGGAAGAAGATTCTTTGTCAAGCGCACAGGAAAACATGTCGCAGCAGGAATCTCTGCCGGCGCAGATACCAACAGATTTACAGCAGGAAACCCTGCGTTTATCCAAAGTAAAAGGGGTGTATCTGCCGTTATCCTCCCTTCAGAATGAGGGGCTGCTGCAGCAAACACTGACACAATTGAAAGCAAAAGGGATCAACACCATTTTGATTGACGCGAAAAACGAGCGGGGACAGGTCCTGTACCAGTCCTCCAATCAGACGGTGGCAGAGGTGGCGGCACAGGTGGCCGGAGCGGTTGATCTGAACCGGATCACGGCGTTGGCAAAAGAAAACGGAATGGCAGTCATTGCCCGTATCTATGCGTTCCGGGACCCGATCAGCTCGCTGATTTTGAAAAAAGCGGCGGTCAAATATCAGGATACAGAGATGCTCTGGCTGGATGATTCCAAGGAGAACGGCGGGAAAAGCTGGCTGAATCCTTATTCCGAGATCGCGCAGATGTATATCGCGGACCTGTCTTTGGAATGTATCCGTTCCGGCTGCTCCGCAGTGATGCTGGATGGAGTGCAGTTCCCCAGCGGTTACAGCCTGGAGCTGGCTGGATACGGCACTCAGACGAAAACCCGCCAGCGGGTTTTATCGGATTTTGTCCAGGATATGGAAGAACTGCTGCAGGAAAACGGCGGGACTTTGATTTACGCGTCTTCCACGCAGGCTTTGCTCGGGATGGAGGCATCTTCTTTCGATACCGGCGGGCTGCAGTATTCCGTGAAAAACATTTGCCCGGATGTACGGCCATCCTCTTTTGCGGGATCGGTGCGGCCTGAGTCCCTGGCGTCATCGTCAGACCCGGCCGGTCAGCCGCATGATACGGTAAAAGCAGTTATGACCCAGCTGAAGCAATCCGGCGGGAACAAAGTGTTTTTGCCGATGCTGCAGGCGTATACGGATCCTTCATCGGCGCTGGAATACACCGATTCTCAGGTGAAAGAACAGATTCAAGCGCTGGAGGAAGTTGACGTAACGGGTTATATTTTGTATAACGAACAGGGAAACTACCCGCTGTCTTAAGAAAAGTGCAAGAAATCGGAAAAAAGGTTCTGTGTTTTCACAGAACCTTTTTTGATATGCGGATGGGTAAAATCGGCGGCAAAAGGAAAGATAAGGCGTAGCAGCAAAAGCGAGGATTTGTTTTCACGCAGGCTCTGAAAATGTGAAAGAGGCCCATTCGCGCCCGACAAAAAGCGGCAATCTGCCTGCCGCTTTTTCGGGATATCCAGGAAAGGGTTTGATAAAACGTCATTCTTCCATCTGCCGACCCAGGAATGCGGCTGCCGCGGCAATCAGCTTGATATCCGCTTCAGCGGCGGATGCGCTGCCGTCATCCAGGAACATAATCGCGCCGCAAATGTCTCCCGCCGACAGAATAGGCGAGGCCGCCAGCGCCATCCGGTCAGAGCCCTCCACCGGCTGCATCACGCTTCCGGCCGGCGCCAGGGAAAAATTTTGCCGTGATTCCATCAGATCTTCCAAAGAAGAGGAGACACGGCGTTCCAGAAGTTCCTTTTTAGGGATCCCGGAAACTGCAACAACATGGTCCCGGTCGCAGACGACGACCGGATGCCCTCCGGTTTTGTGAAGCACTTCGGCATAGGAACCGGCAAATCCGGACAGTTCCCCGATGGGGGAATATTTCTTGAAAATGACCTCTCCGCCGTTGTCTGTGTAAATTTCCAGCGGGTCGCCCTCCCGGATCCGCATGGTGCGCCTGATCTCTTTTGGGATGACGACGCGGCCCAAATCATCTGATTGTGTCAATCAGGTGCAAAAAATTTTTGTGAAGCTCCAAAAAGCCTTGA
>JBJEQT010000136.1:0-2129 GCA_051881895.1 Oscillospiraceae bacterium | reverse complement strand
TCTAAAAGTGCCGCCTTTTCGCTCCCCACAGTCGTATATGCGGCTGCGGGGAGTTCCTTTTTTGATAGAACAAAAGCCCGGAACTTTTCCAGAATTTATTATTGACCAATCGGTCTATAAATGGCATAATATAATTTATTGGCCTATCAGTCTATCAACAGGAGAAGCGGTACAATGAAAAAAAGTGATAAAACACAAATCACTGTTGCCAGGATTGTGGAAGCGGCAATCAAAGAATTCGGAGAAAACGGCTACGCCGGGGGAACCATGAATCACATCTGCAGAGCCGGCGTCAACAAGGGGCTCGTTTACCACAATTTTGAGGGAAAAGAGGCTCTTTATCTGACATGCGTGCAGCACAGCTGCAATCATTTAACAGAATATATTGAGCAACACGGCGGCACAGCGGGTTTGCAGCAATATCTTTCGGCCCGGATGGCCTTTTTTCAGGCGTTTCCCAACGAAGCGCATATTTTCTTTGAAGCATTGTTGAATCCGCCTGTGCAGCTATCGGAGCAAATAACCGGAGCCATGAAGGATTTTAACCTTTTGAACGAACGCATTTACCAAGCAACGCTGGAGCGTCTTGTCCTTCGCAGCAGCATATCGGCCGGGGACGCTCTTTCCTATTTTCATTTGATGCAGACGATGGTAAATGGGTATTTCAGCAGCCCCGCTTTTCAAAACATGGCATGGGATGAAAAAGTAAAAATACACGAATCGGTGATTCCCAAGCTGCTCGATTGCATGCTTTACGGAATTGCGAAAGGAGAAAAACAACATGATTGAATCTTTATTGCGCTGGATTCTGGTCCTTTTTATCGCTTTTATCGCGGGAAAGCTGATGGCCAAAATAAAAATGCCCTCCATTTTAGGCTGGCTGATTGCCGGGATGGTGTTTGGTCCCCACGCGATTGGGCTAATGCCGCAGGCAATCCTGGATGCCGGCTGGTATAAAACCATCATCATGTGGATGCAGTGCGCTTTCGGCGTTATGCTCGGTACGGAATTGATTTGGAAAAAACTGAAAAGCTACGGGAAGGCGCTGGTTGTGACTACGCTGACCCAGTCGCTCGGAACTTTTTTGGTGGTAAGCCTTGCTTTTGGCGTCATTTTTTATTGGACCAAAACGCCGATTTATCTTGCGTTTGTATTCGGCGGCATCGCCCTGGCCACCGCGCCTGCTCCGGCGCTCTCCATCGTAAATGAGTTTCACACCAAGGGGCCGGTAACCGATACGCTTCTCCCAATGACGGTACTGGATGATGTGGTGGGCATTGCCGTTTTCTTTACCGTTAATTCTCTGGTCGCGCGTCAGGTTTCCGGCGGGGCTATTTCCCTTGTCATGATCCCTGTTATGATTTTTCTGCCGGTTGTAATCGGCGCCGTGGTTGGGTTTCCGACCGGTCTTTTGCTGAAAAAGCCTCTGAAAAAAGGATTGACGCTGGCTATCCTGCTCAGCGGAATCACCGCCACCATGCTGATTGGCTGGCTTGTCAACACATTCTTACTCTCCGGCATCACATTGAATTACATGCTGATGGGCGTTTCTTTCTCGGCAGTATTTGCCAATCTGGTACCGGCGGACCGCTTAAAAGAAATCACTGCTGTCTTTTCCCCCATTTTAGGCGTCTCTCTTCTCACTGCGATCGTCGATCTTGGGGCGCCGCTGAACTACCATTTGATTCTCGGAGCAGGCCTGTACACGTTCGTATACATTTTGTCCCGGGCATTCGGAAAATATTTCGGCGCAATGGCCGGAGCAAACATTACCCGCATGCAGGATACCGTACGAAAATTTCTCGGGTTGACATTGCTCCCTCATTCCGGGGTATCCCTTGTGTTTACGGGAATTATCTGCTCCACCCTCTCTTCGGCGCCGCAGCTGGTACAAATTGTACAGGGTACCATCGCAGCGGCGGCCATTATCAACGAAGTGATCGCCGTCATCGCTGCTAAAAAAGGCTTTGAATTGGCCGGAGAGATCCCGTCAAAATAGACGTATTTTCCGCTCCTTCTGTCAAAGGGGTTCTCTTCCCTCCTCCGTAAGTCGCTCGCTCCTGAAAGGCCAATTGCACCAGGCTGGCACTTTTTCGATAAATGCAAAAAGCCGTATTTTACCACTACAA
>JBJEQT010000135.1:0-9321 GCA_051881895.1 Oscillospiraceae bacterium | reverse complement strand
GCCGGAGAGCACCTTGTTCTGATCTGCCAGGGAGGGATAGCGGATATCGGGGTAGAAGCAGATGCGTCCTTCTTCCATGCGGATCATGTTAAACGAGCAGCGCAGCGGGCCGTTGGGCTCGTCATTGCAGGCAATGCCGATTTTTTCGCCCCGGTAGTCGTCGGAGACATCTGCCATCCAGTCCAGAACCTCCTGGGCATTGCCGGTGAGCAGGCCGCTGCCAGCCAGTACTTTGCACAGACGGGCTGTGGCGGTCCAGGTGCCGATGGGATCCCGGATGACCTTGTTTTCATCCTTCTCCACCGTGATTTTTACGCCGCCTTCCACCTCTTCCACAGAGGTTTTTTCAAATTTCTCCAGTGCCTTTTCGGCATCCTTTACACTTACACCCTCCAGAACCGCCCAAGCGATGGGGGAACCGGCGTTGACCGCCAGACCGGACCACATATCCTTGAGGTTTCCGGTCATTTTCGGCGATTTGAGAACCGATTTGGTAATGCCCTTTTCCGCATAGGTGATGGGGTATTTGGCATCCGGTACCAGGGAGAATTTGGGGCATTTTTCCCGGGCCAGAAATTCGGGGATATCATTCATGCCGATCTCTTCGTTCAGGCCAAAGACCAGCATTACGTTGTTTTTCAGCTTGATGTCGTGCTCTTTTAAGTAGCGCATGGCGTACATGGCCATGATGCCGCAGGATTTATTATCTGCGGTGCCGCGGGCAAACAGGTATTTGCCGTCCTCAGACAGAATCGGGTCAAAGGGATCGTGGGTCCAGCCTTCGCCCTCCGGAACGATGTCCATGTGGGAGAAGATGCCGATGGAATCGTTGTCCGGGTTGCTGCCATAAACGGCGCTGCCGCAGAAATTATCGTAATTGCGGGTTTCAAAACCGTACCGGCTGGACATTTCCAGCGCTTTGTCCAGCATCTGGCGGCAAGCCGCACCGAAAGGCTTTTCCGGATCCTGTTTATTCATGATGCTGACGCTGCGGATGCGGCACACCTCGGAGATATCGTCGATAAACTCCTGGCGATGGTCGGCAGCCCACTGGTCAACGTCGTCGTATAATTTTTTCCAATCCACGTAAAATCATCCTTTCTGGTTATTTGGAATACATTTCGTCCAGCTCGATCAGGGCACGGACGTAAATCTGCATATTGATCAGAAGATTGGGGATATCGCAATATTCATCCGCCTGATGGGCACCGCCTTTGACCATGCCGAACAGCCGAATGCGGTCCGGAACGGTGGCGCCGTAGGGAATGGCGTTGGGCAGAACCTCGGCATAGGTGCCGCCATCGGTCAAATAAGGGATATCCTCCCGGCCAAGCACATCCTTGGCTACCCGTGCCAGTTTTTCCACCCGTGGATCTTTAGGATCCATGTAATAGCCGTTCATCAGGCGGCGCTGGCGCACTTCCATGGGGGAAGCGGCCCAGTTTTCCTCGATTTTCGCATGGAGCTTATCCTTGTCCGCCAGAGAAGGCCAGCGGATGTTGGTATAAAGCACGATTTTTTGATCTTCAAAGCGGATATAGTTGAAGCGGATGGACAGAGGGTCGTTGGGCCCATCGTTGCAGGCGATACCCATGTGCGCGCCGGTGGCGTCGGAAGTGTACCAATCCAGCCAGTTCAGCGCTTCAATGGCCTTGGGGTCTTTGACCAGGCCGCATTTGGCCATTACATGGCACAGACGGGCAGACGCGGTGATTTTATCGTCTTTTTCGACGACGATTTTCACATCGCCATTTTCCAGTGTTTCCACCTTGGTATGATCATAAAATTTGGTGGCCCAGCGGGCGACTTCGGGATCGATGCCGGAAAGCACGGCAAAGGCTTCATTGGTCGGCACGCTGACAGTGGGGCCGGACCATTCATCGGTGCGGCCGGACCAGATGTCCACGATATTGCTACCGTCCAGTTTAACGGATTCCAGCCCATAGCGGGAGCTGCCGGATTCCGCGATGCAGACCGGATACTTGGAGTCCGGAACCAGGTAGATTTTCGATTGCTTTTCCCGTTTGAGAAACTCCGGCATGTCTTTCATGCCGATTTCCTCATTCAGACCGTAAACCAGCATCACGTTGTTTTTGAGTTTGATATTGTGCTCTTTTAAGTAGCGCATGGCATACAGCGCCATGATGCCGCAGGATTTGTTGTCGCAGGTACCGCGGGCGAACAGGTATTTGCCGTCTTCAGACAGTACCGGATCGAAAGGAGCGTGCGTCCAGCCGCCACTGGCAGCATTGGTGCCGCAGAAATCTTCCGGCACGATATCCATATGGGCAACGATGCCGATAGAATCATTATCCGGGTTATTGCCGTAGACGGCACTGCCGCAGTAGTTGTCATAGTTTCTGGTTTCAAAGCCATAGGCGGCAGACATTTCCAACGCTTTATCCAGCATATCGCGGCAGGCCTGGCCAAAAGGGGCATTGGCACTGTCTGGATTATAGTAGCTGGTGCTGCGGATACGGCAGACATCCGAAACGTCTTTGATAAATTCATCCCGGTGCGCTTCGGCCCATTCGGCTACGTCGGCGCACAGTTTTTTCCAATCCATGATTCGCACTCATCCTTTCGCTAACCAATCGGTTGATCATTGGCAAAGAGCAAAGATGTTCTATGTCGTTATATAGAATACCATGTTTCCCTTAATCCGTCAACGCCTTTACCGGAGATTGCGGGAACTTATCCGGAAAAAGCAGCACGCATAAAGAAAAGAGGCCCCTTTTCCGCAAAGGAGCCTCTTTTGGAAAACCTTAATAAGAGAGCTGACGGTAGTATCTTCTGATTGCCAGCGGATGCTTGCCGGCATCTTCCTGATAAGCTTCGATCCGGCTGGTGAAGCAGTGCATGACCAGCGGAGAGAACAGGCCGCGGAATTTGGGGTCCACGTTGGGAAGACGCAGGGAAGCGGTATCGAATTTGTAGATGTTGTTGCAGATGGTTTTGAGGAATTTCTCCACGCGCTCCATCTGCGGGCGGGTCTCATCTTCGCCGAAGAAGAGCAATACGGTATCGTCCCGCTCGATTACTTCCAAGGTGCCATGGAAGAAGTCGCCGGCGGTGACGGATTTGGTCCGCATCCACTGCATCTCTTCCATGATGCACATGGCGTAAGAGTAGGTCGGGCCCCACAGGTTGCCGGAACCAATCAGGTACTGGATCTTGTCGTCCCGATGCGCTCTGGCATAGGCTTCGCAGTACTCGTCCGCCTGTTTTTCCGCATAGGGCAGAACGTCTACCAGGTTGGCGAGGTTTTTGAGCATCTCGTCGTATTCCGGATAATCGCCTTTGTTGTACGCAAAGCGCAGCAGCATGATGTAGAAGATCAGGTCGCCGTAACCCTGGATGGAGTAATCAGCCAGTTCGACCAGCGGCGCTTTTTCAACCGCGACGACCGAGATGACACGGGCGCCGACTTCTTTCGCGGATTTCACCGTTTCCACAACTTCTTTGGTATTGCCGGTAGCGGAGGTAACGATCAGAACGGAGTCTTTGCCAAATTTCTTGTTGCCTTCTGTATTAAAATCTGCCGCATGTTCCACATAGAAGGGGAAAGAGGCGATGGGCTTCAAAGTTGCCTCATAGCTCCAGGCCTGGGTCAAAGTTCCGCCGACGCCGACGAAGAAGATGTTGGAAAAGCCCTCGGCACAAATTTTATCAACGATGGCGATGACATCATCTTTTTTCTCCAGCGCTTTTTTGTTGCGGGCCAGAGAAGTCTCAGGATCATAATTTAACAAAGTAGGCATAAAAGGTCCTCCTTTTCTTTTTGGTAAAAAAGGCACCGAGATATCTCACGGTGCCTTTTTATGACATAGGTTCGGTACAGAAAGAAGATTAATAATCCAGTTTTCTGTAGTATCTTCTGATGGGCATCGGATGTTTGCCGTACTCTTCCAGATATACGCCGATTCTGCCGGTGATGCCGCTCAGAACGATCGGAGAGAACAGGCCGCGGAATTTTTTATCAATGCCGGGCAGCTCATATTTCGCGGTATCGAATACGGTTACGTTTTTGCAGATGGTGTGCAGGAATTTCTCAGCGCGCTCCATCTGAGGACGGGTAGCGTCTTCGCCGTAGAACAGGATAACGCTGTCGTCCCGCTCGATTACTTCCAGAGTACCATGGAAGAAGTCACCGGCGGTAACGGATTTGGTCCGCATCCACTGCATCTCTTCCATGATGCACATCGCGTAAGAATAGGTCGGGCCCCACATGTTACCGGAACCGATCAGGTACTGGATCTTGTCGTCGCGATGGATTCTCGCGAATTCCTCAGCGTCTTTCTCAGCAGCTTCCGCAATGGTAGGCATCAGTTCAGGCAGTTTCTCCAGGTTCGCATACATCTCATCGAACTCGGGATATTCGCCGTTGTTATGTACCAGACGCAGGAAGAAGGTGTAGTAGCGGTAGTAGCTGCCGCCGGGGATGTAGTAATCCGCTTTCTCAGCAAGAGGAGATCCGGGGGTATCTACGAAACCGACAACGCGGGCGCCAACAGCTTTCGCTTTGTCAACAGCCTCAACAACCTCTTTGGTATCACCGGTGGAGGAGCTGATTACAACGAGAGAATCTTTGGTGAACTTTTTGTTGCCCAGAGTATTGAAGTCAGCAGCGTGTTCCGCATGGTACTCCAGGGTGGTCAAAGGTTTCAGGGTTTCCTGAATGGACCAGGCATAGGTGATGGTGCCGCCGACGCCGATGAAGAAGATATTGGAAAAACCTTCCTGGCTCAGTTTGTCAGCAGCCTCGATGATTTCTTTTTTGTTGGCGAGGCAACCTTTTGCGCGCTCTACCATTTTCGCAGGATCGTACTTTAACATGATAATCCTCCTAATATAAAAATGATGGACGCCGAAGGGAATTCTTCAGCTTTTGTTGTGTATGAGCGGCGTTTGTCACGCCCTCGAACAACTTCATTTTAGCGGATGAAAAGTGGGTTGTCAACAATAAGTTGTATTATAACGTGTTAAATTTTCAGGTTTGGATGAATCAACAATATCGTCTGCTTTTAAATAAAATTTACAGGGCATTTTGTACGAAACAAGCGGGGAGAAAAGACGAAAAAGCGGATGGGATCGCATAGGTGTGCTGCAGTTCTTCGGGCTTTGCCCAGGTGAACGGGCAGCCGGGAAGCACTTCTTTCGCATGGATTTTCCAGCCGGACATGTGCCATTCCAGGTGGGTAAAAACATGTACGGCGGGCAAAAGCGGACGAGGCTCACCGGCAAGACGCAGCCATCTGTCAAAACAGGATGCAGCCTGCTGGCTGTCAAGATGACCCTCCTTTTGGGGAAATTCCCAAAGGTTTGCCAACAGACCTTTATCCGGCCGTTTCATCAATGCCCAGCGGCCTTGGTATTCGATCAGAAAAACAGTGACAGGCAGAATTTTCCTCGGCTTTTTTGGGCTTTTTAAAGGGAAAGACGCCTGATTTCCGTCCTGAAAAGCGCGGCAGTGACCTGCGGTGGGGCAGGATCCGCACAACGGGGCACCATTGGGCAGGCAGACGGTGGCGCCCAGTTCCATCAGAGCCTGATTGTATTCCCCCGGCGCGTCCGGCGGAACAAGCGAAGAAGCCAGTTCATTCAATTCTTTTTTGACAGTGGGGGCCGTGATATCCTCTTCCAGGGCCAGCAGGCGGGAAAAGACCCGCAGAACATTCCCGTCCACCGCCGGGACAGGCAGGCCGAACGCAATGGAGCAGACGGCGCCAGCGGTGTAAGGGCCTACACCGGGAAGGGAGAGCCATTCGTCATAGGAGGTGGGGAAGCGGCCATCGAAACGCTCACAAATCATCCGGGCGGCTTTTTGCAGATTGCGGGCGCGGGAATAATACCCCAGTCCCTCCCAGGCCTTGAGCAATTGCTCCTGCGGCGCCTGGGCCAACGAGGCTACATCGGGGAAAAGGGATAAAAATCGCTCATAGTAGGGGATCACCGCCTGAACTCGGGTCTGCTGCAGCATAATTTCAGAGATCCAGACATGATAGGGGGTTGGGTCCCGCCGCCAGGGAAGGTCCCGATGGCCGGAACGGTACCATTCGACCAAGGGGAGAACGATGGGAGAGAGCGCCTGATAACCATCCATTGCATCCATATAAAACGCCTTTCCTTTTCCAAAAGTATTTTGCTGCTAACAGTGTAACGAAAAAAAGAAGAAAACACAAGACGCCCCGAAAGGTTTTGGATACCGGCGGCAGGTGCGGATGAGGTGGATTTTGAAAAAGGGCCCGATCGGCCGGAGACAATCAAAAAAGAGGGCTGTTGGGCCCTCTTTTTTGATTTGCCTTTACGCTATCCAAACGGCGGGGTTAAAAGCTTTTGATAACGTCGCCGTTTAAGCGTTTGATGATCTCCACTGCCAGCTTGACGCTGTTTTCAAAATCGCAGAAAGAAGCATAGCAATGATGGGTATGGATGTAACGGACAGGCAGCCCGATCACGATGACCGGTACGCCCAATCCGGACAGATGGATCGGAGCGCCGTTGGTGGAGCCGCCGGTGCGGACAGCCTGCTGCACCGGGATGCCCAGTTCTTCGCCAAGGTCGATGGCGTAGCGGATAAAGCGGGGATTGGTGATCATTCTCGCATCGATATGACGAAGCATGGGGCCGCGGCCCAGCGCTGTTTGAATCAAGTAATCGGGGGTAAAGGTATCGTCTGCGGGGGAGCCTTCGAACACGATGGCGATATCCGGCTTCACCGTTTGGGCGGCTACCTGCGCGCCGCGGGTGCCGACCTCTTCCTGTGTACTGAACACACCGACAACATCCACGTCCAGATCTTGGCCTTTTAATTCTTTCAGCGTTTCCACCACGCAGGCACAACCCAGCCGGCAGTCAAACGCTTTGCCGAGCATAACGCCGTTTTTCTCGTTGTACTCCATGGTCACGTCCGGCACGACCGGCGCGCCGACCCGAATCTTAAAATCCTTGACCACTTCTTCGGCGCTGGAAGCGCCCACGTCGATCACCATAGCGGAAATGGGCAGATTTTTGCCTTTTTCCTCAGCACTCATGAAGTGTGGCGGTTTGCTGGCTACCACGCCGGAAATATATTCACCGTCGGCGTTGCGAACTTTGACCTTGTGAGCGGGGACGTTGTTTTCCACCCATCCGCCCAGAGGAATAAATTGCAGGGTACCGTTGGGTTTGATTGCCTGCACCATAAAGCTTACCTCATCGCTGTGGCCGTCCAGCAGGATCACCGGCTTATCCCCGGTATTTTCGTTGCGGTAGAAAAACAGGTCCCGGATACAGTTTTCCTCGATTCGGGCCAATCCTTCGCCGTATTTGCGGCCGACCAGCAGTACGTCGTCTTCAAATCCGGATGCGCCGTATGCGTTGGAAAGGTCTTCTATCATTTTTAACGATATTTGTTTATCCATGGCTGATACCCCACTTTTTGAAATTTTATCCTTATTTTAGCATGTTTTTGAGAAAAGACAAGAAAAACGGCCGTGGTTCCGGGCGGAAAAGAAGAAACGCCGATCCCGGATGGTAGGAGAAATTTCAGACAGGCCGGGTTTATCCCAAAAGGTTTTGGGAGAGAAGTGACCGTTTTTAAAAAGGCGGCATAAAATGCAATAGACTTTTTAAGTCGCATTTTTCAAGAAGAAAGGAGCGCGAATGAATTGGAAAGATGTGCAATGAATGGTGCTGCCGCCACTTACGCAGGCAGGTGCACCGAATTTGTACCAACCGGATGCTGCGGCGAATCGTCCGCTACCGGGCGAAATGCCTGCGCAGAGCCATACGCCTCATATCGCCGCGCCGATGCCGCTGAGCGGATGGGCGCACGGCGCGACGGGGAGCGGGACGATCGGAATTGCGAATGCGATTTGAGCGCCAGCAGCCAGCTTCCGGTAACCATGGGATATGTGCCGCTTCAGAAATGGTGCAATACCTATGATACCCAAACCGCGCTGTGCCGGGGAAGTTTGTTCCCGGAATTGGATAAACCTTTTTTAGGAAGCCGAGGTGAGCGCTATGTCCGGTAACGAAAGAAGCCGTATCCTCAACCGCGTTCAGCAGGCGGGGTTCGCCGTTGACGAAACCGTTTTATATCTGGATACCCACCCTTGCGACGCCAATGCGCTGGCCTATTACCAGAAAGCCCGGGATGAACAGAAACGGGCGATTTGTGAGTATACCGCCAAAATCGGGCCGCTGACCAGCGATTTGGTGGAGCCGGCAAACCGCTGGTCCTGGACGGACTGTCCCTGGCCGTGGGAAAAGGAGGCGAACTACTAAATGTGGAATTATGAAAAGCGTTTGCAGTTCCCGGTAAAAATCGACTGTACCAGCCCTGCCGCGGCAAAGGTCATCATGACCCAGCTGGGCGGTCCGGATGGGGAGACCGGCGCCGCTTTGCGGTATCTCAATCAGCGATACGCCATGCCGAACCGGCATGTTGCGGGCCTCTTAACCGATATCGGTACGGAAGAACTTGGGCATATGGAGATGATCGCGGCGATCGTACGCCAGCTGACCCGCAACATGAGCATAGAGGATGTGAAAAAAGAGGGCTTTTCCGCTTACTTTGTAGACCATACCGGCGGGATCTGGCCGCAAGCGGCGTCCGGAACACCGTTTTCTTCGGCTTCGTTCCAATCCAAGGGCGATGCGATCACAGATTTGTTTGAGGATTTGGCGGCAGAGCAAAAAGCACGAACCACTTACGACAACATCCTGCGCCTGGTGGATATCCCCGATGTGCGTGAACCGATCAAATTCCTGCGCCAGCGTGAGATCACCCACTTCCAGCGTTTTGGCGAAGCGCTGCGCATGATTCAGGATGATTTGGACTGCAAAAATTTCTACGCAATCAATCCCAGCTTTGACAATCCGAGCAAATAATGCTCCTGCTTTGCGCCGATGGCTGGAAACGAATCGATTCATCGAACAAGCGATGCGGTCCTGGTAAAGCGCTTTCCTTTTGATTCTGTTATTTACACGGCAGCTTTGAACCATTCAAGCTGCCGCGCGTTTTAGGATAGCATGCGAAAACCCGTCTGATGACAAACACAAATCAGACGGGTTTTGTATATGCGTTCCAATCAGCAGGGTGGACGGCCAATCCCAAAAGCTTTTTGTATACGGTCAGGACATGTTTTCCCACTCTTTTTTCAAAATAGCATACTGCAGGGTGTTTTCATATCTTGGGGTACCATCGGGATTTTTCACAAAAGAAATAAATTCTTTGAAAAAGCCTTCCTGCCGCATACCGAGTTTTTCGCACAGATGTTGAGAAGAAAGGTTGTAGTCTTCCGTGTAAGCATAGATTCTGCGGGCGCCTTTTTGCTC
>JBJEQT010000134.1:0-2137 GCA_051881895.1 Oscillospiraceae bacterium | reverse complement strand
GATCTGGCTGCCCTCTTTAATCACACCGGGTTTTTCGATCAGTCCCATCAGGGATTTGGACGTTACCGACTTGCCGCAGCCGGACTCTCCCACAAGAGCGGTGGTTTTTCCTTTTTCGATGGAGAATGAGATGTCCCGAACAGATTGTACCTCACCGGCATAGGTAAAATAAGAAACGGAAAGGTTTTTGATTTCAACAAGTGTATTCATGATTTCCTCCTTATTTTACAATTTTCGGTTCCAGGGCGCTGCGGAGCACATCGCCCAAAATGTTGAAGCTGAGGACGGTAAGCAGGATCAGAAGACCTGGATAAACCGCCATCATCGGCTTATCCAAAATATAACTCTGCGCACCCTGCAGCATGCTGCCCCAGGAAGCGTGGGGGATCGATATGCCCAAGCCTAAAAAGCTGAGGGAGGATTCGGTGAGAATTGCGCTGGCTACGCCCAGGCTGGCCGCTACAATAACCGGACCCAGAATGTTGGGCAGAATATGTTTTACCGCGATCAGTACACTGCCTGCACCCAGATTCTTGGAGGCGATTACATAATCTCTTTCTTTCAGCGACATGGTTTCGGCACGGGTAATACGGGCCACGGATGCCCAGGAGAAGAGACTCAATACCAAAATCAAAGTCGTCATACCCGGTTTCAGAAAAGAATTCAGGACAACCATCAGCAGCATGGATGGCAAAGCCAGAAAAATATCCGTAAAGCGCATCAGCAGCATATCCAGCTTGCCGCCAATATAACCGGAAAAAATACCGATCGTCGTACCAATGCAGATGGTTACAAACATGGCGGAAAAGCCAACCAGCAGCGAAACGCGTCCGCCATAAAGGGCGCGGGTGAAATAGTCCCGGCCATATTCATCGGTTCCAAACGGATGCTGCAGAGAAGGTGCCAAAAACTTATTGGCGATATCCAGTTTGTTGGGATCATAGGGGCTCAGCGGAGCCAAAAGACAGGCTATGATGATAACTGCTAAAAAAATGCAGGCAAATACCGCCATTGGGTTGGATTTGATTTCTTTCTTTACATCTTTCCAGATGCTTCGATGATAAACAACCCCTAAATCCTTCTGCTTTTTCTCCATACGCTGGAAGGATTTTTCGTTCAGTACAAGATTATTTTCCATTAGCTACGTCAATCCCCCTTTTAATTCTTGGATCAGCGAAGGAGTACAGAATATCGGCTACAAAGTTACCCATAACCAGAATAAAGCCGGAAAGCATGATGTAGGCCATAATAATCGTATAATCCCGTTTGCCGATGGCCTCCATGGCAAAGCTGCCGATGCCCGGCCAGCCGAACACGCTTTCAATAATAAAGGAACCGCAGACCAGAGAAGCCATATTCATACCAACAATCGTAATGATGGGCAATAAAGTATTTTTCAGAACATGTTTGAAGAGGATCTTAACCGGCGATGTACCCTTTGCTTTCGCCGCAAGAACATATTCCTCGCTGAGTTGGCCAATGGTATTGGCCCGGACGTAGCGGACTTTGGAGGCCATAGAGCTGAGAGCCATGGTCATGACCGGCATGATCATATGCTTCAGCGTATCAATGGGCGTATTCACTCCAACCGAATGCATACCGGAGGATGGCAGAAGGTGCAATGTAGCGGTGAAAAGGATGATCATCAGCATACCGAAGTAGAAAGATGGGATGGACATGCCAAAATAGGCGAAACCGCTGATGGCATTGTCGATCCAAGTATTCTTTTTGTAGCCCGCAATCAACCCTAAGGGGATGGAAAGGGCCAGCGACACCGCCAGCGAGGTTCCCATCAGCAGAATGGTGGAAGGAAGCCGCTTAGTCAGCATGGGCATAACCGGTGTTTTATAGGAGAGAGACACGCCAAAATTACCTTTCAGCGCCTCCCCCAGCCAGGCCAGATACTGTTCCGGCATACTTTTGTCCAGACCCAGCTTTTCGATAACAATGGCCTTCTCTTCCTCGGTCATATCTTCCGTAATATACATGGATGAGATATCGCCGGGGGCCAAATCAATGATCGCAAAGGAGAAAAAGGAGATCAGCAGCATTACAATGGCAACCTGACCCGCTTTTTTTAAACAATATTTAAGCATTGGTTCTTCCTTTCTATCTTTCTATGAAAAAAGCCGCCCTT
>JBJEQT010000133.1:0-9370 GCA_051881895.1 Oscillospiraceae bacterium | reverse complement strand
TTGATTGACAGCGTCTATGATGTGAAAATCCCGGGTTCTTTTGAAAAAGAATGAGATTTTCCACTGTTTTTTCGGCTGATTACAAAAAAATTTAAGGAAAAAGGAAGCAGACAAAACTTTTCTGCTTCCTTTTTCCTTTGTAACCATGTATAATAAAACTAGTTTTATGCGGAAGGAAGTGCCGGTTTTGGATTTGAATGCCTTTACGGCCGGGGTGGAGCCTGGCGGTCTCACTCATGGCTATGAAATCAAAATTTTGGTCTGCTATCTTTTGGGGCAGATCGGCACCGGTATGACCTTCACCCAAATCAGCGATGCTCTGCTGCACCGGGGGCTGGTAAACTATTTTGAACTGGCCAACGCGCTGAGTGATCTGACCGAATCGGGGCATCTCGTCTGCGAGGACTGCGCAGGCCGGCAGGAAGACACCAGCTATCATCTGACCGATCTCGGCCGGCAGACGGCCAACACCTTTTCCGGCACGCTGCCTGCCGCGGTTCGGGAAAAAGCCGTCAAATCTGCCAGGCATCAGCTTCTGCGCAAAAAGCTTGAATCGTCCAACCACGCGTCCATCCGTAAAACAGAGGATGGCTATATTGTGGATATGACGATCTGCGACATCGGCTCCGATTTACTGTCCCTGTCTTTGTTTATGCCGACTGAGCAGGAAGCAGAGCAGGTCCGCCAGCATTTTTTATCCGATCCCCTGTTGACCTACAAAGGAGTCCTGGCCCTTTTAACCGGCGATCTGCAGACGGTGGGGCAATTGATTCCGACGAAAGATGAAGATTATCAGTAAACATTCGCACAAATTCACCATCATACCAATAAGCGGCTTGTCCGCTTATTTCTTTATACATCTTTTTTTAACAGAAAATGGAGAAAGCAATGGCAAAGCAATCCACAAATGTTTTAACGCTCGGAAAAACCCCTTTTACTACCATTTTAAAACTCGCCTGGCCTACCATTATCGAACAGATGATGTTTACCGTTCTGAACTTCAGCGATACGGCAATGGTGGGAGCGCTGGGGGCGGTAGCCACTGCGGCAGTGGGCGTTACCTCCACCTCGATCTGGCTCAGCGGCAGCGTGATTTCCGCGGTCAGCGTCGGTTTATCCGTCCAGCTGGCCCAGTCGGTGGGCGCGAACAACCAAAAGCGCGCCAGAGAGGTTGTCGGGCAATCGCTGCTGAGCAGCCTTGTCATTGGCGCCGCGCTGACCCTTGTTTTCTTTTCCCTGCACTGGGACCTGCCCATCTGGCTGGGAGCGGAAGAGGCTGTTGTTCCCCACGCGAGAGCCTATTTGCAGGTCGTCTCTTTTTCCCTGTTTTTTAATATGCTCTCCTCGGTCTTTTCTTCCCTGCTGCGCTGTATGGGAGACACGCACACTCCATTAAAATACAACTTCACCGCCATCGTCTTGAATATCCTTTTTAACTTTTTATTGATTTTCCCCACAAGGGATCTTTCTGTATTCGGTTTTACCTTTTCCATGTTCGGCGCCGGTCTCGGCGTTGCGGGCGCTGCCTGGGGGACCGCACTGTCCCTGGCTGTTTCATCCGGTCTGTTGTTTTTCTCCCTGTGCGATAAGCGGCGGGAAATCCATCTCTCGTTAAAAAAAGAGTATCTGAAGCCGGACATGGACATTCTGAAAAAAATGGTCTTTCTGGGCGTTCCCACCGCAATGGAGCAGTTTATCACCACTTCCGGACAGGTTGTCTCCACCCGAATCGTTTCCACGCTGGGAACCGTAGCCATGGCCGCCAACACGCTGGCGGTTTCCGCAGAGTCCTTGTCCTATATGCCCGCCTATGGCGTCAGTGTCGCGACAACTACCCTGGTCAGCCAATCCATTGGTGCGGAAAAGAAAGAAGATTCCATGAACTTTGGCAAGATCGCCAACCGGCTGGGATTCTGCGCCATGATTTTTGTAGGCATCCTGCTGTTTGTGCTGGCTGAACCGATCATCCGGCTTTTTACCCGGGACGAATCGGTGATCCCGCTGGCGGCGGCTATGCTGCGGATCGTCGCCGTCGCGCAGCCGCTGAATGCTTCCTGCAGCATTCTCTCCGGTGCGCTTCGGGGCGCCGCAGATGTGAAAAGCCCATTTTTTATCGGCATTTTTGGCATGTGGGGACTCCGTGTCCCGTTGGCGCTGCTGTTCATTTTCGTATTCCACTGGGGCCTGCACGGATATTGGATTGCTATGATTATCGATAATATGACCAAAGGCGCTTTGAGCATTCTGCGTTTTCGGCAAGGCAAATGGATGCAGAACGCCAGCTTGGGGCAGCCTTCAGAAGAATAAAGAAAAAGTGGTCCGGACGCAAACCGGATCACTTTTTTCTTTGCGGCTTGTGCAGACAAAAGCACCTCGATGTTTTTGTCTGCTCGGTGATTATTGCACAAAAAAGAGGGCTTATTTTTTGATTTTTTCCCCGGTATTCTAAATCTGCCCGGCTTCTCTTGTAATTGGATCAGAAAAAATTTATAATAAAATGAACTTTTAATTCTTTAAAAGAAAAAAGCAAGAAAGGATGTACGCAATGGAACAAATCGCAGAAATCGCCGCCCGTATCCGGGAATTGCGCGAAGCCTGCGGCTACACGCAGGAAGAACTGGCAAAGGAGCTGGAGATCGACGTAGCCGTATTGCGCGCGTATGAAGAGAACGGATACAATATCCCCATCAGCGTGATCTATCAGATCGCTAATTTGTGCGGCGTGGATTTCACCGAAATCCTTACCGGAAACGATCCTCGTCTGGATACTTATCAAGTTGTGAAAAAAGGCAAAGGCCTTTCGGTTGAACGAGTCCCGGGTTACGATTTCGAGGATTTGGCTTTCCGCTTTACCCATAAAATCATGCAGCCTCTGCGCGTCCGCCTGATGCCGGACGACAAACAACCCGCTTTGATTACCCACAGCGGTCAGGAGTTTAATCTGGTGCTGGAGGGGAAAGTCAAAGTTTTGTTTGAAGACAAGGAATTGATCCTGGAAGAGGGCGATTCCATTTACTTCAATCCTCTGCATCCTCACGGGCAGGTATGCGCCGACGATAAACCCGCCGTATTTGTAACGGTCATTGCGGAATAATCGTCACAGCGCATAGAAAAGGAGGATGTAATCAATGCTTTTGGATCGATATCTGCCTCGGATGGAATTTGATTCCTACGAGGATTTTAAAGAAAACTACCGCTGCAACGTGCCTGCCGATTTTAATTTCGGCTTTGACATCGTAGACGAATGGGCTCGTCAGGAGCCGGAAAAGATGGCGCTGGTCTGGTGCAATGACCACGATGAAGAGAAACGCTTTACCTTTACGGATATCAGCCGCATGTCCAATCAGGCCGCTAACTTTTTTAAAGCACATGGGGTAAAAAAAGGAACCGTGGTCATGCTCATCCTGCGCCGCCGCTGGGAATACTGGGTCTGCGCCACCGCGCTGCACAAAATCGGCGCCACGCTGATTCCCGGCTCTTTGCAGCTGACGAAAAAAGACCTGGTCTATCGGGCTAATGCGGCTAAAATTCACATGATCGTCTGTGTGAACGACGATTTCGTCATCCGCCAGGTAGAGGAAGCCATGCCGGAAGCGCCTACGCTGAACACACGCGCCTTAGTGGCCGGTTCCCGGGAAGGCTGGTTGGATTTTTCCGAAGAGCTTGCCAAATATCCGCCGGTATTCGAGCGTCCCACCGGGGAGGAAGCCCACAGCATCGATGATATCATGCTTGTTTACTTCACATCCGGTACCACCGGTATGCCCAAAATGGTACGGCACAATTTTGCCCATCCGCTGGGCCATATCGTCACCGCCAAATACTGGCAGCAGGTGCAGGAAAACAAACTGCATATGAGCGTATCCGACTCCGGTTGGGCAAAGTTCGGCTGGGGCAAGATCTACGGGCAGTGGATCTGCGGCGCGACGATTTTCTGTTATGATATGGACAAATTCATCCCGCTCAAGTTGTTGGAAAAGCTGGAGCATTACAAGGTGACCACTTTCTGCGCGCCGCCTACCATGTTCCGCTTCATGCTGCAGGAGGATGTTACCAAATTCGACCTTTCTTCCATCCAGCACTGCTGCATCGCCGGTGAGCCTTTGAACCCGGAAGTGTTCAAGCAATGGGAGCAATTGACCGGTCTGAAGCTGTATGAAGGCTTTGGTCAAAGTGAATCGTCGGTATTAATCGCCAACTTCTCCCCCTGGGTCACCCCAAAACCCGGCTCTACCGGGAAGCCATCCCCGCTGTACGATATCGACCTGATCAACAGTGAAGGAAAATCCTGCGAAGACGGTGAGGAAGGTGAAATCGTCGTCCGGCTCAAAGACCGCGACTGGCCTACCGGACTTTTCACCGGCTATTATCTGGATGAAGAAATGACAAAAGCAAATCTGGGCGGCGAGTGGTACAACACCAAGGATGTGGCATGGCGGGATAGCAACGGCTATTTCTGGTTCGTCGGCCGCAATGACGACGTGATCAAATGCTCCGGTTACCGCATCGGCCCGTTTGAGGTGGAAAGCGCCCTCACCGAACATCCGTCGGTGGTGGAGTGCGCCGTTACCGCCGCGCCGGATCCGATCCGCGGGCAGGTGGTAAAGGCGACGGTGGTACTGGCCAAGGGCTATACTCCCTCTCCCGAACTGACCAAAGAACTGCAAAACTATGTAAAAAAGGTCACCGCGCCTTATAAATATCCCCGAATCATCGAATACGTAGAAGAACTGCCCAAAACACTGGGCGGCAAAATCAAACGGGCAGAGATTCGCCACCGGGATCATCAGTAAAATTCCCCCGCACCGGTTTTAGATGCGGGGATTTTTTTATCATCCGGCAAAAATCCTTCCCAGCTGTCTGACATTTTTCTGCTGGCGATGGATAACGCAAGCGTGTTATAATAAAAACAGGACAACGCCGAGGTCGGCAAAAGAGAAAAAATTCGCCATGCCTTGCAAAGGAGGTTCTTTGATGAATAGTATTTTTACCCGCCGCTCCATCCGGGAATATGATTCCCGGCCGGTAGAGCCGGAAAAGCTGGACCGCATCCTGCGCGCCGGAATGCAGGCGCCCTCTGCCATGAACCGGCAGCCATGGGAATTTCTGGTGGTCGAAAAGCCGGAAACAATCCAAAAAATCGCCGCCGTAACCCCATACGGAAAACCTGCTGCCAGAGCTCCGATGGTACTGGTGCCGATGGTCAATCTGGAAACCGCCGGAGAGAAAAATCGGTTCTGGGTACAGGATCTGTCGGCCTGTGTGCAAAATATCCTGCTGCAGATCACGGAGGAAGGACTCGGTGGATGCTGGATGGGCATTTATCCGGATGAGGAACGTACCCGGCAGCTGCACGATATGTTGGGCCTGCCTGACAATCTCCTGCCATTTGCTTTGATCTCCGTCGGTTACGGACTGCAGGAAAACCGCTTTGTCGACCGCTTCTCAGCGGAAAAGGTGCATTACGAAAAGGATTAAGAATCAAAAAATCCAGCCTCGCTTACTGGCGAGTGGTCATAAAATGGTTAAATCAAAACATAGCGAAAACAGGCATCCCCTTGTTTGATAAGCAGTGATGTAAAACAGCCCGGACTTCAATCGTCCGGGCTGTCTGATTTGCAGAGCGCACAATAGGGTTTGCCCCTGTATGTGCCCCTTTGGTAACAAAAAAAGAGAAGGACATTGCACTTTAAGTTCATGAAACCAATAAAAAAGAAGAAAAAGAGTCGACTGTATTCCGTTACGCTTACTAAATGCCAGATCAAACGAAAGGAAATCCTATCGAGTTAAAAATGGGGTGCAAGCAGTTGTTTTCCTGCTTGCGTCCCATTAGGCGACGGTATTTGATTGTACCCGTTTCTCCATATAGGGGATAAGCCAAAAGGGATAAATCATAATGAATACCTATCGTGCTTCTCGAATGTCATTTTCCGCTTCAAACGATAGGGTACCCTTTCCTTTAAAACTTGTACTTCCTGTTATTTCGATCAAAATACACAATGGCTCAGCAAAATGTCTATGATGCTGTCATCAAATACAACTGTATTGTCCAGCTGATAGGCGCCGTCAATTCGGAACTGCAGGATAATGTTTTCATTGAGGGGAATATCGACCAAATACTCGAAAGAGCAAATTTCAGCCCCAAATGTATTGACTTCTTTCTTCAGTTCTTTGAAGATATAGACTTCCTTTCCATCAAGCTCTTTAAGCTCTCCCGTTATCGCGTCATCATCAGATACCATGTTTTTTAAAGCATCATCGAAGTCCATGAGAGTGCCTTCAATCACTTCAACTATCGTTCTGCCGCTGACGCCTGTTTCCATGACATCATGGATCATCATAGCATATTTGTCCCCTTCTGAATGAGTAAGCTTGTCATAGATCGGCGTTTCGGTGGGAAGTGTAAATTCCGCAAGAACATCTTCACCACCAACAACAGAAACGCTGTTTTCTCCGCTGACCATAGTTGGAGATACGATTTCCTCCTCAGCAGTATCCGTTTCCTCTACACTGGATTGCTCAACATTGTTTTCTATACTGCTTACAGGTTCTGAGGGCACAGAGTCTGATTGTTTCGAAGATGTCTCCCCCCCACAGGCAGAAAGGGAAAGGGCCAGAAACAAAGCAAGTGTAAGGGATGCGAATCGTTTCATAAAAATCCTCCGTTAAAAAAGTGTACTTTTGCAGATTCAGGGCTTTTAAAATATACACAGGTATTATACAGTGAAATTTGGTGTTTTTCAATATGTTGAGGCGAACATTTTCGGCGATAATTGCAGCTTTATTGTGTTTTGCAAAAGTACACCTTTGCAGATTCGGGGCATGATTTGTTTAAGTCACATTTTCAACTTTTCTCGCTCTTGCATGCACGTTTCGTGTTATTCGGCTAACACTGTTTTACGACTATCCGGCTATTGGCGGGCTGAATTTTTTTGTTCTTTTTTCCGTCGATTTTCTTTTTGCTCTTGCACCGCCGTTTGCAGCACAGACCAATAAGCGGCGGACTGGCAGGAAACGTCGGCATTTTTTGCCGCATACTTTTCCCCCCGCTCTCCCATACTTCTCCGCTCTTGCGCCGTCATGGATCGTATTTTCTCCAGTGCCTGCATCAGTACCTTCGGCTCTTTCGGCGGTACGATTTTTCCGCAACCCGCCGCTTCCACCGGATTGTCGGGGATATCCGCGGCGCAGAGAATCGGAACGCCGCTGGCCATGGCCAACAGGATTTGGGTCGTATCCGCGCCGTATTGGTGCCATCGATAGGGCGGCAATCCGACATAAAGACAATCCGCAGCCCGATAAACATCCAGCCACTGCTGCGGATTCACCCCATCCAAAAACAACACATTGGTCAGCGCACGCTGTTTCACCTCCCGTTTGAGATTGGGTTTAAACATGCCGTTTCCCACCAGCAAAAACAGCACATCTCTCGGCGCCAGCGCCGCCGCTTCGATCAGCAATTCCAGCTGCTGATCCTGCTCGATCTGCCCGCCGGCCAAGCAGATGAAATTTCCTTTTTCCTGATACCGGCGCACAAAATCCACATGTCGCTGCGGCGGCTTATGCGCTTCGGAAAAAACGCGAGGCAGCGCCTGGGGCACTGCAAGAAACTTTCCCGCATCCTCTCCAAGAGCCGTGATATGTTCCCCCAAGCGCGGATAAACCGATAAAATCCGACAGCTTTTTTGATACATCGCTTTCTGCGCGTGGGAAAACAGATGGATCAGATAGTGCCGGGGCGCATATTCCAGCACCTCCCGCAAATGCTCCGGATAGATTCTTCTGACATCGAAAAGAATCGGGATATCCAGTTTTTTTGCGATTCTGGCCGCTCCGCGGCTGCCGAGCAGATGGCGGGACGATAGTAAAACTGCGTCCGGTTTCCAGTCGGCGATAAGCGGGAAATTCCGGCGCAGTCCTTGTTCAAACGGCAGCGCTCCGCGCAGAATTTTTTTCTCCCTGTCTGCGGCTGCCGGCGTTTTGATCCACAAAAAGGAAACGCCATCCTCTTCCTCGATTTGGCCATAATCTGTTTTTTCGGGATTTTTGCGCCGCAGATAAGAGTAATCTGCCGCTGCGATCAGTGTCTTGCCGCCGCATTTTTTCCACTCGACCGCCAAATCATATGCGTGGGTGTCCCCACCCAGGGTAGTTGTCCCCGCATCGTAATCGACCAATAGGATTTTCATGGCTTTCCCTCCCGCTGATTTTTGGCGGCGCACCTTCTTTTTTCCGCGCCGGATTCCCTACTTTCAACATTTCCTTTTTAGTTTGGCCTTATTCGACGGTCCTATGCAAAAGAAACCACAGACCGAAAAATCTGCAAAAAATAAGCGGGGGCTTACCACCCCCGCTTTTCTTTTTTATTCCTACTGCGCTTCGACAATCGCGGTCTCTTCTGACCCGTACAACGCGTTTTCCAGCGCTGCAGTCACCAGTTTTTTAAAGTTTTGGCAGGACTGGGTAGCACCGGCTATTGTCTCCATCTGTTCCGGCAGATATTTTGCGTCTATAAACGCCTGAATGATCGCCTGATGAAATTCTGCCGGACTTCTGTCGGCGCCTGCCTGCTCCATCTGCTTCTGGTAATCGGCGTCCTTTGACTGATAGGCGCCGTTTTCATCCACCGCATCAAAACTGATTTGGGAAATCGCGTTGTCCTGGATGGTCAGCACAACAAACTCGCTCCACCCCTCATCGTCCGCTTCGCTTATCTGTGCGCGGTATTCCCCATCCTCAAAAAGAGGAGCCACAGCAAACGCTGTGTCGCCTTTTTTAGCGTTTGCCAGCGCATGGTTCAACAGCTTTTTAAAATTGCGGGAAGAAATCGTCGCACCGGCAACGCCATCCATCGTGTCGACAGAACCGGCCTGCAGGTAATTCTCCTCCAGCTTTTGGGCGTAATCCGCCGGGTAGGTTTCCGACAGGCCATTGGCCGCGTTTCCCGCAATCATTTTTTGGCGATAGGACTCGTCAGCGGATTTGAGGTCTCCCTGTTCGTTTCTTGCGTCGAACACAATGGCATCCACCTGCCCTGCGGAAATTGTAACGCGGATGAAATCTTTCCAATCGCCATCATATTCCGGCATTTCCACCTCATATACACCGTCTTCATAAAGCGGAAGGGTCACTTCGCCCGGCTGTCCTTTTGCCACCAATTCCATCAGGGCTGACATAACCTTTTGAAAATTCTGGGAAGACACAGTTGCCCCTGCCACCGCATCCACCTTCTGGGGATCATACTGCGCCACGCGAAAATCCGCAATCAGGTCGCTGTATACCTTTTCCGGATAAACAGCGGGCAGGCCATTGGCCGCGTTCCCGGCCGCCATACTGTCACGATACGCCGCATCCTGGCTCTTCCTGTCTC
>JBJEQT010000132.1:0-2164 GCA_051881895.1 Oscillospiraceae bacterium | reverse complement strand
AACGCCAGCTCCGTTTTTGATGTCCATGAACCACTGATCGGTCACATTAAAAATGGCGTTGTAACAGGGCTTGAGTGCAACTATATGGGTGCAAAAGTCGGTAAAGCCATCTGTGAAGGAATTCTGGAGAAACCGGTTATCTTCCGTACCCATGGCGGCCGTCCATCCGACATGGAAAAGGGTACCTCTGTGATTGATGTTGCTTTCATCGCAGCCCCAACCGCTGACGATATGGGCAACTGCACCGGTAAATTTGGTAAATCCGCCTGCGGTTCCATTGGCTATGCCTTCGCTGACGCCATGAACGCAAAGAAAGTGGTTGTTATCACGGATAATCTGGTGGAATACCCTCTGGCAGACTTCTCCATCCCGGAAGTATATGTTGACTATGTTGTGGCTGTTGATCAGATCGGCGATCCATCCGGTATTGTTTCCGGTACTACCAAGATCACCCGCGACCCAGTTGGTCTGAAAATGGCAAGCTATGCCGCAAAAGTAATTGAAGCATCCGGTTTGCTGAAAGATGGCTTCTCCTTCCAGACCGGTGCCGGCGGCGCAACATTGGCTGCCGCAAAGTACATCAAAGAAATGATGCTGGAGAAAAACATCAAAGGCAGCTACGGCATGGGCGGTATCACCGCTTATATGGTAGATATGCTGGAGGCCGGTTGCTTTAAAGCTCTGCTGGACGTACAGTGCTTCGACCTGGACGCTGTTCGTTCCATCCGCAGCAATCCAAAACATATGGAAGTTTCCGCAACTCAGTATGCCGGCGTCAGCGGCAAGAGCGCAGGCGTTGATAATCTGGATGTGGTTTTGCTGGGCGCAACTCAGGTTGACCTGGACTTTAACGTTAATGTACATACCGACTCTAACGGTTACATTATGGGTGGTTCCGGCGGTCACAGCGATACAGCCGCTGGTTCCAAACTGGCGATCATCATCGCTCCTCTGACCCGTGCGAGACTGCCGCTGGTTGTTGACCGCTGCCTGTGCAAATCCACGCCAGGCTCCACCATTGATGTGGTCGTAACCCAGAGAGGCATTGCTGTCAACACCAAATACGGCAAAAACGCTGATTTGAAAGAGAAACTGATTGCCGCAAAACTGCCGGTTTGTGAGATCGAAGACCTGAAGAAGATGGCCGAAGAGCTGGCTGGCGTACCAAAGCCAGTTAAACTCACCGATCGTGTTGTCGCTAACGTTATTTACCGCGATGGCACCCTGCTGGATACCATCAAAGCAGTAAAATAAGGTACGGCTGAATTCTGTTTGAAAGAGGAAGGCTTAATTGCCTTCCTCTTTTGTGTGTTAGATAACTTTTTGAACGGAGGATACCATGGACTTTAACGGCTTTTATGAAGAATTCGGCGAGCCTTTTTCCGGAAGAAAGCGCAGAAAGCTGATTGAATTTCTGCAAAAAGCGGAATTGGACTATGATGAACAGATCGAATACAGCGTCAATTTGGTAGACGGAGATGGTGAGATCGTCGCCACCGGATCCCTGCATCAGAATGTGCTGAAGTGCATCGCGGTTTCTGAGAAGCAGCAGGGACTGGGCCTGTCCGCGCGAATTGTGACCCTGCTGATGAATCACGCCATGGAAAAGGGCCGGGATCATCTGTTTCTGTTCACCAAGCCCAAAAGTCTGCTGATGTTCTCCGATCTCGGTTTCTACAAAATCATCCAAACCAAGGATGTTCTTCTGATGGAAAACCGAAAAAACGGGATTCAAAGCTATGTGCAGGCTCTTTCCCGCCCACAGCAAGCGGGTACAGTCGGCGCGATCGTCGCAAACTGCAATCCTTTTACCCTTGGCCACCGTTATCTTGTGGAACAGGCCGCCAGCCGCTGTGATACCCTTCATCTTTTCGTTTTATCCGAGGATAAGAGTGTATTTCCGGCGGAAGTCCGCTATGAGCTGGTTCGAGAAGGGGTACAGGATCTGAAAAATGTGTTCCTGCACCACTCCTCTGACTACCTGATTTCCTCCGCCGTATTTCCCACCTACTTTATTAAAGACAAATCCAAAGCGGCGGACGCCAACTGCGAGCTGGATATCCGCATTTTCTGTGAATTTTTCGCGAAGGAACTGGGGATCACCAAGCGTTTTGTGGGCAGCGAGCCTTTTTGCCCGGTGACAAATGCGTATAATCAGGCCATG
>JBJEQT010000131.1:0-2173 GCA_051881895.1 Oscillospiraceae bacterium | reverse complement strand
AACTTCTTTTGTCATTGCGTTTTGACAGCCAGGCCCAATTCCGACCACGCTTACATGGGGAATAACGGTGCATCCGTAATGCTTGCACAGCAGTTCTACCGTTTCGGAAAAAGAGATGCCAGCGCGCTGGGGAGGTCTGCCGATAATGACAAGCCGCACTCCTGCTTTTTGCGCTGCGTTTAACTTTGCCTCAAAGCCGCCCACTTCGCCGCCATCTTTTGTCACCAGCCAGCTTGCGGATGTAAAATGCAGCATGGCATCGTTCATCTCTTCTGAAAAAGGCCCCTGCATTGCGATGATATGTGCGGGCTTTAAGCCGGCGGCATAACAGGCGTTCAACGAAGCGGTCATGGGAAGAACGCGGGCGTATACGCGTTCGGAAAAATGTTTCAGCATTTTAATTTGTTCGAGTTCCTTGCTGCCCGTTGTCAAAAGAATATTTCCCTCTGTATTGTTCAGAAAATCCACTGCTGAGCAAACATCGGAAACATATACGGCGTCGCGCACCGTGCCGGAGGCTTTGCGAAGTAAGCGAATATGTTTTGTGCGGGTAGATGCACAAGCTTTGGCGATACCATCGGTGATAGAGACAGCATAGGGATGGGTAGCATCGATTACCAGATCGAAATGCTGGTCCTCTAACAATTCCATAATTTCCTCTACATTCAGCCGTTTACAGCATATGGTAAGGTTTTCAGCAGCCGGCATCAAATTTTTTCCATATTCTGTTGCAACACAAACGGTAACGGAGACAGGCTGATCGCTTAGAAACTCTATCAATTCGCGTCCTTCTGTCGTTCCGGCGAACACACATATTTTATACATCTCGATACCCTCTTGGCGTAACCATATTTTTTGCAATGATCTTTGTCATCGAATTACCGATAAATACGGTACAAAACATATCGGCTTCAGCATTTCTCAGTTCTCCCAAAGTCATTATGCGGCGGTTTTCTCCATCCCGGCCAATTCGCTGGGCTATACCGCAGATACGGGTTGAGGGAAGATGCCGGAGCAGGATATCGCAAGCCCGTAGCAGGTGGTCGGGGCGGCCGCGACTGACCGGATTATATAAAACAATTGATAAATCCGCAATTGCAGCAGCTTCCAGCCGTTTTTCTATTTTGCTCCATGGCGTCAAACGGTCGCTGAGGCTGATGACAGCAAAATCATGGGTGAGAGGAGCCCCTAACAACGCTGAGCCGCTGCAGGCCGCCGTCAGGCCCGGGATAATCTCAACCTCGGGCACAATATTTTCGCCTCTCAACTCATAAATCAGAGAAGCCATTCCGTAAATACCGCTGTCTCCGGAACAGACCATAGCAACTGTTTTTCCTTGCATGGCCATATCCAGCGCCATCTGACATCGCTTTACTTCCTGCGTCATAGAGGTTGTCATAAACACCTTATCGGGATACCATTCTTTAATTAAATCCACATATACGTGATATCCAATGATTACATCGGCTTTTTTCAAGGCCTGATCCGCCCCGATTGTCATATTTGCATTATTTCCGGGGCCAATGCCCACAACAATTACTTTATTCAAAGCGCACCTCCCATTTTTCTGACGCAATTGCTGCTGTCACACCGTTTATTGCATGTTTTTTGACAATCAGTTTTTCTGCTCCGTGCAATGCGGCTCGTTCGCATACATTATCGATTCCCGTAACACTTTGCACAAAAGCTGAGGGGGTAAAAGACCCCTTCACCATTTTTAAATCCTCTGCGGAATAAAAAGAAACCGGCCAATTATTCTCTTGGCAATAGGCCAAAAGTCCTGACTCCCGTGCTTTCAAGTCGATAGAGGCAACGCATTTAATAGAACGCCGGTCGATATGGTTTTGTTTTAACACCATGTCAACCGTTTCACAAATCGTTTTGGCAGATATGCCTTTTTGGCATCCGATGCCAAGATGAAGAATCTTTGGTATTAAGCGGAGTGTTTGGCCGAACGGTTCGTCGGTTCGATAGCTGATGCAAATTCCCACATCACCAGCGATTCCCGGTACTAAGCCGTTGGGGTAAGGGGTCAGCACTGGAAAATCACTATGTACAGGAATATCCTGCTCCAGAATTGCAGACGAAACCGTTTTTGCTTTGTGGATATCTGCGATGATATATCCATTTTGCGCTGCCCAAGCGTCTGCTGAAAATTTATGATTGATATCGG
>JBJEQT010000130.1:0-39159 GCA_051881895.1 Oscillospiraceae bacterium | reverse complement strand
AAGGCGGGGAGCAAAGGAGGAACACGATGGAACAGATTTACGATTTGATTATTTTAGGAGCGGGACCGGCAGGCCTTGCGGCAGGGCTGTACGGCGCCAGAGCGGGGCTCTCCACGCTGATTTTGGAGCGGGGCGCCGAAGGTGGGCAGGCTGCCCAGACCGACCGGGTGGAAAACTATCCCGGCGCTATGCTGGAGGATGAGACCGGCTATAGTCTCACGGCCCGGATGATGGAGCAGGCACAGTCTTTTGGTGCTCAGCGAAAGACGGATGAAATCCGTTCGCTGGAGCTGGAGGGGAAAGTGAAGACCCTCACCGGCGCGTCCGGAGAATATCAGGCCCGGACGGTGATTTTGGCCACCGGCGCCTCTCCCAGAAAGCTGGGCTGCCCAGGCGAGGAGACCTTTACCGGGCAGGGCGTATCCTATTGCGCGACCTGCGACGGCGCCTTTTTCCGCGGGCTGGAGGTCTACGTGGTCGGCGGCGGGGATTCGGCGGTAGAGGAAGCGCTGTTTTTGACCCGCTTTGCCCGAAAAGTGACGGTCATCCACCGGCGCGACCGTCTGCGCGCGGTCAAATCACTGCAGGACAAGGCTTTCGCCAACGAAAAAATGGCGTTTATTTGGGATTCGGTGGTGGAGTCGCTGGACGGGCAGGACGTTTTGCAGACCATCCGCCTGCGCAATGTCAAAACCAATGAGATTACCGAAATCAAGGCGGATGAGGCTGACGGCATGATGGGGCTGTTCGTTTTTGTGGGACTGGACCCCAATTCCGGTTTGCTGGAGGGGAAGCTTCCGCTGGAAAAAGGTTATATCAAAACCGACGAGAATATGCATACCGCCATCCCCGGCGTGTTTGCGGCAGGAGATATCCGGGTGAAAAGCCTGCGCCAGATTATAACCGCGGCGGCGGACGGCGCCATCGCCGCCATGGAGGCCGAGCGCTATCTGGCCGGGCAGGAGTAGGATGATGGACAAAAAGAAAGGGCTATCCCAGACCCCTTTGTGGGTTTTAAGCGAAGAGGAAATGGCACAGGCCGGCTGGCCCGGCGCAGAAGAGCCGGAAGAGTCAGAAGGGCCGGACTTGTCACACAAGCAGAGGCTTGACGTTCTGGAGGACCGTCCTTGCGCGCTGACAAACGTTTGGGATCCGATGCGGGATGATATGTCTGGAAAGGAAAAAGCGCAGTCCGGTCCCCAAAGGCAGGGTGAACCGAAACGGCGAGGGCTGTTTTGGTTGTTTGCAAAGCGCCGGCAATCCCGTCCGTAGTGCGGCGGGAAAGCAAAGGCGAAGTCCGAGCCGATGCCGGGCGCTTATGCAGAAAGGGCGGTAATGCGGATGGAAAGGCGGGAGGCCTGACCTGTTGGCGGACAGACTGACTGCAGTGGCGAGACGCTTTCCCTGTCCCGGAGGCAGACTGCAAAAACTCTGTAAAAGCAGGACAAAACTTTGTAGTGGACATTGGATTTTCCCTTTTCATCCTCATTTTTTCTGTGCAAAATATCCAGTTGATGGCACAGTCGAATTGTGTTATAATAAATCGATGACAGGAACCAAAAACAAAGGAGGCGGAAAGAATGCGAGCAGGGTTCAAAACGCTTTCTTCCCCCTTTTTTCTTTTTTGCGTTCGATAACGGTATTTCTGTTTCTTCAGAGATGCCGTTTTTTACTGCGTGCTTTCACCGCAGTAAAAGAGGTGTCCGCCGGCTTTGCCGGAAAAAGCCGCGCCAGACAGGCTGCGGCATGAAAACAAATAGGGAGGAAATGAAATGAGCAAACAGACCACCGTCCCCTCCGAGCCCATTCGCGACGCGCGAAAACTGGGCGTGGGAAAAATGCTGGTTCTGGGCATCCAGCACATGTTCGCCATGTTTGGCGCTACCATTTTGGTGCCGATCATTACCGGTCTGAGCGTACAGGTTACGTTGATCTGCGCTGGCCTTGGCACCTTGTTCTTCCATCTCTGCACCAAATTTAAGGTACCGGCTTTCCTGGGTTCATCCTTTGCTTTCCTGGGCGGATTCGCCGCGGTGAAAATGCTGGATACCGGCGTTTACGCGAACCTGACGGAAGCAGAAAAGCTACCCTATGCCTGCGGCGGTATCGTAGTGGCCGGACTTTTGTATCTGGTTATGGCTGCAGTAGTCAGATTTGTCGGCATTAAGCGGGTTATGCGCTTCCTGCCTCCGGTCGTAACCGGCCCGATCATCATTCTGATCGGTCTGATCCTGGCGCCCAGCGCTGTGACCAACGCTTCGGAAAACTGGTGGCTGGCCGCCCTGTCGGTTGTGGTCATCGTTATCTGCAACATGTGGGGAAAAGGCATGCTCAAGATCATCCCGATTTTGATGGGCGTTTTGGTCCCCTATGTGGTTGCCCTGTGCTGCGGCTTGGTTGACTTCTCTGGCGTGGCTCAGGCCGACATTGTGGGCCTGCCCCCGTTCCAGATGGCCAAATTCGATCTGTCTGCCATTTTGATCATGGCGCCTATCGCCATCGCTTCCATGATGGAGCATATCGGTGATATTTCCGCCATTGGCGCTACCTGCGGCGAAAATTATATCGAAGATCCCGGCCTGCACCGCAGCCTGATCGGCGACGGCCTGGCAACCTCTTTGGCCGCGCTGTTCGGCGGCCCGGCCAACACCACCTACGGCGAGAATACCGGCGTGCTGGTTCTGTCCCGTGTATATGATCCCCGTGTGGTACGCATTGCGGCCTACGGCGCGATTGTCCTCTCCTTCAGCCCCGCGTTTGCGGAGATCATCCACTCCATCCCCACCGCGATCATCGGCGGCGTTTCCTTTGTGCTGTACGGTATGATCTCTGCGGTCGGCGTGCGCAACGTAGTGGAAAACAAGGTGGACTTCACCAACACCAGAAACCTGCTGATTGCAGCAGTGATTCTGGTCAGCGGTCTGGGCTTTAACGGCATCGGCGGACTGACTTTCACCTTCGGCAGCAACAGCCTGACCCTGACCGGTCTGGCAATCGCCGCTATCCTGGGCATCCTGCTCAACGCGATCCTGCCTGGCAAAGACTATCAGTTCGGCAACGACCTGCAGGGCGACACTTCGGTCACCTTCCAGAGCAACATGAAAAAATAAGCGAAAAGGCAACCTTTTCGCTTTCAGAGCAAGAAGCTTCCGGCATGTTTCGGGAGCTTCTTGTTTTTTAAAATCTGTCTCTTTTACAGAAAAAATTTATTTTTCAAGGCGCCGGGATTTTGCTTTTTGAGAATATTTGGTCTATACTAAAAGAAATCAACGAAAGGTCAAAGCCGGCACGAGAAGCGTCCTGCTTTGGGTGCGGGGAGAGATTGAAATCCCAAAAGGAGGTTTTTGTTATGACAAATCCGGTATTGGAAAATCTAAAGGGCAGAAGAGCGGTTCGGAAGTATCTTCCCAAGCAGGTAGAGCAGGAAAAACTGGACCTGATTCTGGAGGCGGGTACCTACGCTCCTACCGGGATGGGGGCGCAGTCTCCGGTCATCATTGCTGTTCAGAACCCTGAAACCGCCGAGAAACTGCGGAAGCTGAACGCAAAGGTCATGGGCAGAGACAACGATCCGTATTACGGCGCGCCGACGATTTTGCTGGTGCTTGCCTGCTCGGACAGAGGGACCAAGGTGGAAGATGGAAGCTGCGTTTTGGAAAATATGATGCTGGCTGCCCATTCTTTGGGTTTGGGAAGCTGCTGGATTCATCGGGAGCGGGAAATGTTTGAGTCGCCCGAAGGCAAAGATCTGCTCAGCCAGTGGGGAATTACCGAGCCGCTGACAGGCGTTGGCGCGTTGGCCTTGGGCTATCCGGATGGGGAACTGCCTCAGCCGAAACCTCGCAAAGAGGGATATGTGATCAAAGTGCTGTAAAAGCTCCGGCGGCAGCGGCCTGATGAAAAAGAGAAGCTCGGCCGGACAAAACGGGCAAAAAGCATTTGAAAATCGAAAAAAAATGCCGGAAAGGAACCCTTTCCGGCATTTTTGCGGTTTGCGCACCCGGCGCGCCGGCAAAAACACAGAGATTCGGCAAAATGTTTTCGGAGCGTGATACCGGGACGGCAGCATCAGGAAAAGACCTGTACCAGCTGCCTGCGGGCGGCAGCATCCGGGACGAATTGGCCGTCCCGATTCCAGCCGCCGGTCAGCGTGTAGGCCTGCGCGGGATCACCGCTGAGCTTGGACAAAAAGGTGAGAGCGGGAAGGCGGGACTCAAAATCCAGATAAGAAAGGTCCGTTTCCACCAGATTTAAAAGTCCGCTGACCAGGGCTTCGGCATTCTGCCCCAAAAAGGCAAAGAGACGGCTGTTGATATAACCGGCAATCAGTTGGGCGCCTTCGCGGCATTGTTCCAGACCGCTTTCCTGGTAGCCGGGATAGCGCAGGATATCCCAAAATTTTTGCCCGTCGACGAGCTGCCGTCCGTCGGACAGGCTGATGAAAATGCCGTTTTCGTCGCAGAAAAGCGTCCTATCCAAATCATATTCCGCCGCGCCGATTCGATTGATTGCGTCGATAATGTCCTGGCTGTCTGCGTTGACGTAGCGGTCGATGGGAATGGAAAAAGAGGCCGACAGCGCTTCTGCAGCCGCCTGAGGCCCGTCGGTTTGATAGGCGGCCAAAAGGGTTTCATAGCCTGTTTCCGCGCCCAGAATGGCCTGATGCGGAAACAGGATCACCGGAATATGGCCGCTTAAGATATCCAGCCTTACCAGCGCAAAAAAGACGCTGTCTGCCGCATCGGGGTTTTGGCAGGTGATCAGAACAGAAAGGTTGTCCTCTTCCCGCGGGAGATAAAAGGTATCGGCGGAAACCTGTCCGGACGGTTCCGATTGGGCAGGGTTGAGCATAAATACCACAATCAGGCCCATCAGGGCCAGAACACAAAAAGACAGGGCAAAAGCAAGAATGAAGAAGCGGGTTTTTTGTTTTTGGGCGTTCTGTTCGGGCACGCGATCCCCTCCTTTGTGAATTTTGTAAAATCAATTGTTCTTTGCCCACAGGCAAAAAGATTCCCACCATTCCACAATCGCCAGGCGGGCCCGGTACCGGGGCAGCTGTTCCTGCTGCAGCAGGCTGCTGCTGATTTGGGCCTCTTCCTCGGTGAATCCGGTTTGCGCTGCTTCCACGCATAAAGGCGGGTAGAGCACACACCACCAGTTTTTACCCGCGGCCTGCCCAAGCTCAATGCGGACAGCCGTGTAGGTTCCTGCCGGAAGGATCACATTATCATATTGACGCGTCTCAAAAAACATATCGGTAAGGGATACGCTTATCGGCAGATCATACCCGTTGTGCAGAGCGGTTTGTTCGGCAATACGCTGGATGTCCGGCAGCTGCATTTCGGCTGCCTTGATCATTTTTTCGCGGGTATCACACCCGGAAAACAGATTGCCCGACTGGTCTAATACCGCGTCCCGGATTTTCAGTTTTAAGGCCTGGTCGCCGGGGGAATCGGAATTGGCCAGAATATGAAGGCGCAGGGTGTTTTCCCGAATAAAAGAGCATTTTTCCCCAAAGGAGAATAGGGTGGTGCAGGCGATGCTCAAAATACAGGCGATGAGTACAAACCATTCTTTTTTACGCATATGTAAAACCCCGTCCTTACGATCAGTTTCTGAGCGTAGTATGGACGGGGTTTTTCTGTCTTATGCAATTTTTTAGGACTTATCCTTGATATAAAACTTTGGCGCCGTAGCCGACCGGCCGCGCGAGAAAGAAAGAGCCACCGAAACGATACATCCGCCGAATGCAGCGAAGGGCCGGATTTTTATCGGCAAACAGGCCGAAAACAGCAGAGCCGCTGCCGGTCATCCGGCTGCCCAGCGCGCCGTTTTTGAGCATGCTTTCCCGGATTTCTCCCACTACCGGAAGATCCACCGCCTGCTCCAGCACATTTTCAAAAAGCGGGCCCAATGCGGCAAGGTCCTGTTTTTGCATTGCTTCCAATGCCTGCGGCGTATTGGGATGGCGGACGCAGTCCAGCGCGTCGTAAGCGGCAAAGCAGCCGGCGGTTTTAACGCCCTGAGGCGGCTTGGCAATCACAAACCAGCCGTTTTCCAGCGGCGCCAGCGGTGTGATTTTTTCTCCGATACCCTGTACCAGCGCCGCGCCTCCATGCAGGCAAAAAGGAACATCGGCTCCCAAAGTCAAACCGATTTGGCACAATTCCTCCAGCGAGAAAGGAAAGCCGGTCAGTTCGTTGAGTCCGGCCAAAACGCCGGCGGCGTCGGCGCTTCCGCCAGCCATACCCGCTTCCATGGGGACTCGTTTTTCCACCCGGATATCCAATCCGAAGCAATGGCCCCAGGCGTTAAAAAAGGCCAGGGCAGCCCGGTAAGCAAGATTTTTTTCGCCGGTTGGCACCGCCGGATTGGAACAGGTAAGGCGAATGCCGGCCTTTTCCTCTTTGGTAAGATACACGGTGTTTTCCAGGCTCACCGCGTGCATAATCATCTCCATCTCGTGATAGCCATCCTCCCGCCGGCCCAGGATATCCAGGGTCAGATTGATTTTTCCCGGCGCGGATACCACTGCCATTGCCATGAAAAAGCACCTCCTGCGCCGCTTGCTATTGCTGCGAAGCGGATTTTTGTTCTCCTTCCAATGCGTCCTCAATCAGGTTTTCCAAATCGGAAAGGGTTTTCAGCGATCCGGTTCGCCCCCGGAGCCGGGCGGCGCCGTGAACCCCCTTCAGGTACCAGGCGGCGTGTTTGCGCGCTTCCTTTAAAGCCACATACTCGCCTTTATATTCCACCGCCAGCCGGGTTTGCTCCAGCAGATACCCCATCCGCTGGGCCAAAGACGGGTCGGGCAGCAGCGTACCGTCAAGAAGGTAGCGGGAGATTTGGGTGAACAGGTAAGGATTTCCCAAAGCGCCCCGGCCGATCATGATTAAATCAACGCCTGTCTGCTCATACATCCGCACGGCGGATTCGACCGAATCCACATCTCCGTTGCCGATGACCGGGATGGAGACGGCGTCTTTTACCTCTTTGATGATCTGCCAGTCGGCGCAGGGAGCATACATTTGCTGGCGGGTCCGCCCGTGGATGGTCACGGCGGCCGCACCGCTTTGCTCTGCCATTTTGGCGAATTCAACCGCGTTGACGGACCGGTCGTCCCATCCCTTTCTAAACTTGACCGTTACCGGTACCGGCACCGCCCGGGAAACCTCCCGGATGATCTGCCCGGCGAGCTGCGGATTTTTCATCAGGGCGCTGCCGCCGCCGTTGCCCGCCACTTTTGGGGCGGGGCAGCCCATGTTGATATCGATGATATCCGGCTCATAGGCCATAGACATTTCGGCGGCGCGGGCCATGGTCAAAGGGTCGTCGCCGAACAGCTGGATGCCGCCGGGATGTTCGGCAGAGCCGAGCGTCAAAAGGTCGGCGGTTTTTTTGTTCTGATAGGTAAGGCCTTTGGAGCTGGTCATCTCGCCCACGGTATAGCAGGCTCCCAGACGGCGGCAGACCTCCCGGAAGGCGCGGTCGGCAACGCCGGCCAACGGCGCGAGGGACGCTGTTTTTTGTATTTCAACGGTTCCGATTTTCAGGTTCATCTGATGTTTTACCCTTTCGCTTTGGGATTATAGTGTACAGCGCCTTTTGCGGGAATGGGCATTGCTGCCGGAGCAGGTTTTGTAAAAAGCGCAGAGCGGGGCCGGATAGCGGCCTGATTTTTTTCATCATACCAAAAAAGCCTTTTTTCCGCAACGGGAGATTTTTAAAAATCAGAATCGGCGTTTTTAATGGTTACACGACCATGCTTTTGTGGTATAATATTTTTTACGAAATTTGAAAGTGAAAAACAGACAAAGAAAAGACGCACGGTCGAAAAACAGCAAAGGATCCTGGCAAAAAATGCCGGAACCGACGCCGGTACGAAGAGATCCATTTGCAAAAACCGATGTCTTCCTGCCGCTTGCGTTTTGATAACATCCAGGGAATCGGAGGGAAAACCAATGAAACTTTTGACGATTGACGGCAATTCGGTGCTGAACCGCGCTTTTTATGGTATTAAGCTTTTGACGACAAAGGAAGGGATCTACACCAATGGCATCTACGGCTTTTTAAGCATTCTGCTCAAGGTGTTGGAGGAGACGGCGCCCGACCGGGTGGCGATCGCCTTTGACCGGAAAGGGCCGACGTTTCGCCATCAGCAGTTTGACGGGTACAAAGCCGGGCGCAAGGGAATGCCTCCGGAACTGGCAGGGCAGCTCCCGGTTCTCAAGGAGTTATTGACCGATCTGGGTTATGCGGTGGTAGAATGCGAAGGATATGAGGCAGATGACATCCTCGGCACCCTCAGCCGGGCCTGTCAGGAGCAGGGAGGCCAATGCGTGATCGCCACCGGCGACCGGGACGCGCTGCAGCTGGTCACACAGCAGGTGCAGGTGCGTTTGGCCACCACCAAAATGGGGCGGCCGGAGTCCACTCTGTATGATATACCGGCAATCGTAGAGAAATATACGGTGCTGCCCGATCAGTTGATCGATGTCAAGGCACTGATGGGGGATAGCTCGGATAACATTCCCGGCGTGGCGGGCATTGGAGAAAAAACAGCGGTGGCGCTGATCCATGATTTCCATGATTTGGACAATTTATACGACCATCTGGATGACCCGTCCATCCGGCCGGCAGTGCGGCAGAAGCTGGAAAAGGACCGGGAAACCGCCTACATGAGCCGCGATCTGGCCCGTATCCGGCTGGACGCGCCGGTGCAGACGGATATGGACGCATATCAGATCCGGCCGGCGGACCAGGAAAAGGCTGTGGCTGCGCTGAACCGGTTAGAGATGTTTTCCATGGTCGACCGGTTGGGGCTGCATCCGGAAGAGAAACGCGTCTTGGCAAATCAGCAGCCGAAGCCGCAGCAGGTGCTGGCGTCAGCCTCGGCGGAGGAGATCATCGCCGGCGGAAAAATGATTTTTATCTGCTGGGACGACGAAATGGGCCGCTTTGCGCTGTCTGACAAAGAGAGGGCCGCCTGCTTTGTTTTGGAGGACCGAAGCTTGCTGCAAAAGGTCCTGACCGGCGGTAACCCCAAGGCGGTGGCGGACGCAAAACAGCTGTACCGCAAGGCGCTGGAGTGGGGAATCGAACCGGCTGGCATCACGTTTGACGCGGCATTGGCGGGTTATCTGTTAAATCCCACGGCCAACAGCTACGATTTGGAACGGCTGAGCGCCGCTTATGCGAATACGACCCTGTCGCTGCCCCGGACAGAGGGATATGAGATCCCCGAGGAGCGGCTGACACGGCTGATGGCGGTGTATGAGCCAATGGAAAAAGAACTGGAGCAGAATCATCAGGAATATTTGCTGCGCGAGGTGGAAATCCCGCTGGCGAGGGTTCTGTCTCAGATGGAAAAAGAGGGCTTCGGCATTGACCGGGATGAGCTGGTGGCGTTCGGCGAGGAGATGTCCCGGCGGATCGATCAGCTGGAATCGGAAATTTACCAGTTGGCGGGCGAAAAATTCAACATCGCCTCTCCCAAGCAGTTGGGAACGATTCTGTTTGAGAAGCTGGGGCTTCCGGCGGGCAAAAAGACCAAAACCGGCTATTCCACCAATGCGGATGTGCTGGACTACCTCAAGGATAAGCATCCTATCGTGCCGCTGATTTTGGACTACCGCACCGTAACCAAACTCAAGTCCACTTATGTCGACGGATTTATGAAACTCATTGGGGAGGATGGACGCATCCACTCTTCTTTCAATCAGACCGAGACCCGCACCGGGCGTATCAGCTCCACCGAGCCGAATATGCAGAATATCCCGGTGCGGACCGAGTTGGGCAGCAATCTGCGCAAGTTTTTCAAGGCGAAACCCGGATATCTTCTGGTTGACGCGGATTATTCCCAGATCGAGCTGCGGGTGCTGTCCCACGTGGCGGACGACAAGACCATGCAGCAGGCGTTTTTGGATGGCACCGACATTCATACCGTCACCGCCTCCCAGGTGTTTGACCAGCCGCCCATGTTTGTTACGCCGCTGATGCGTTCCCGGGCCAAAGCGGTCAATTTCGGCATTGTCTATGGCATCGGCGCGTTTTCGCTGTCGCAGGATATTGGCGTTTCGGTGGCGGAAGCGGACCAGTACATCAAGGATTATCTGCGCACCTATTCGGGCGTGAAACGGTATATGGACGACATTGTGGAGTTTGGCAAGGAACACGGCTATGTGGAAACCATGTTCCACCGGCGGCGGTATCTGCCGGAACTGGCAGCCACCAACAAAAACCTACAGGCCTTTGGCAAACGGGTCGCCATGAACACACCCATCCAGGGAACGGCGGCGGACATCATCAAGATTGCCATGGTCAAGGCTGCCCGGCGTCTGGAACAGGAAAAGATGGATGCCCGCATTATCCTGCAGGTGCATGACGAACTGATCATCGAGGCGGCCGAAAAGGATGTGGAAGCGGCCAAGATCCTGCTGCAGCAGGAGATGGAAAACGCCGTTCAGCTGAAGGTGCCGCTGAGTGTGGACTGCGGCGTCGGCGTCAGCTGGTATGACGCAAAATAGGGGGAATTGGAATGGAATACCGGCTGATTCCCATGGAAGAAAAACATCTTTCGGCGCTGGCGGCACTGGAGCGCATCTGTTTTTCCGATCCCTGGAGTGAAAATGCTTTCCAGGCGGAATTGGGCAATCCCGGCGCGCGGTTTATGGTGGCGCAGGACAGTGCCGGGATGCTGCTGGGTTATCTGGGCCTGCATTATGTGCTGGACGAGGGGTACATCGCCAATATTGCGGTGGACCCGCTGTTCCGGCGGCAGGGGATCGGGTCCGCACTGTTGGAGGACGCGGCGGATTTTGCCCGCCAGGCCGGCCTTGCTTTTTTAACGTTAGAGGTGCGAAAAAGCAATCTGGGTGCCCAGGCGTTGTACCGCGAACACGGGTTTTGCCCGGTAGGGGTACGAAAAAACTATTATCGGGCTCCTGCGGAAGATGCGCTGCTGATGACCCGTCCAATCAAAGAGGAGGAAAGCCAGAATGAAACTGCTTGCCATTGAATCATCCTGTGACGAGACCGCCGCGGCTGTGGTGGAGGATGGGCGGCGCGTGCTTTCGTCGGTAATCAATTCCCAGGTGGAGGAACACCGGCAATACGGCGGCGTGGTACCGGAAATCGCGTCCCGCCGGCACGCGGAAAATATCATCGCCGTAACGCAAAAAGCGCTGGACGACGCTTCGCTTACCCTGGAGGGGATCGACGGTATCGCGGTCACTTATGCGCCGGGCCTCATCGGCGCGGTGCTGGTGGGGGTCAATTTTGCCAAAGGGTTGGCGATGGCGACCCAAAAGCCGTTGATTCCGGTCCATCATATCCGGGGGCACATTGCGGCCAACTACATCGCCCACCCGGAACTGGAGCCGCCGTTTTTGTGTCTGGTCGTATCCGGCGGGCATAGCCATCTGATCGAAGTGCTGGATTATACAACGTTTCACATCATTGGCCGCACCCGGGATGACGCGGCAGGCGAGGCCTTTGACAAGGCGGCCCGAGCCATGGGATTTCCCTATCCCGGCGGCGTATTTTTAGATAAGGCAGCCCGGCAGGGGGATCCGGCGGCCTACGCGCTGCCCCGCCCAAAAGTTGAGGGCAGTCCTTATGATTTCAGCTTTTCGGGGCTGAAAACGGCGGTGGTGAATCTTTTGCACAACGCCTCGCAAAAAGGGCAGTCGGTAGAGGTGAATGACCTGGCGGCATCCTTCCAGCAGGCGGTGGTGGAGATTCTGTCCGGACGTTTCTTGGCAGCGGCAGAGCAGTTCGGTTACCGCAAACTGGTGATTGCCGGCGGGGTATCGGCCAACTCTGGACTGCGGGAAACGATGGAGGCTGCATGCAAAAAGCACGGCTACACCCTGTATCAGCCGCCGCTTTCCCTGTGCGGGGATAACGCTGCCATGATTGGCGCCCAGGGTTATTATGAGTTTTTGGCCGGCCATACGGCGGGATTGGATCTCAATGGAATTGCCAGCCTGCCCATCGACGCGGACTGGGGAGAATAAAAAAACAAAGAAAAAGGGAAGCAAAAAGCGTTTTGGCTTTTGCTTCCCTTTTTTATTGCAGTAGGAAAAATCAGTTGATTTTCATGTAGCCGTCTTTGACCCAGCCGATTTTGCGTAAGCACCAATCGAACAGAAAGCTCAAAACAGCGGGCAGGATAAAGTGCATCAAAATCACCTGGAACCAGACTTCGGCTGTGCCGCCCATGGCCGCAAACGCGCCGAACTGGCCGACCAGACCGCTGGTGCCCATTCCGGCGCCGGAAGCGGTATTGGTCATTTTAAAAATACAGGTGGAAACAGGACCCAATACGGCCGAGGCCAGTGTGGGCGCAATCCAAATCTGCGGATGGCGCATAATATTGGGAAACTGCAGCATGGAGGTGCCGATGCCCTGGCTGATCAAGCCGCCCCAGCCGTTTTCCCGGAAGCTGGCCACCGCAAACCCGATCATCTGGCAGCAGCAGCCCACAACCGCCGCTCCGGCAGCTAGGCCGTTGAGGTCCAGCATAATGCACAGTGCCGCCGAACTGATGGGAGCGGTAAGAACCATACCAACAATGACCGAGACCAAAATTCCCATGGGAAAAGGCGTCAGCTGCGTGGCGGAATTGATGACGGCGCCCAGGCCGTTCATCATTGCCTGGATGCCGGGCCCCACAAGCTGGGCGACCGCGCATCCGCTGACAATCGTGGTGATGGGGCTGACGATGATGTCCACCTTGGTTTTGCCGGCCACAAGCCCGCCAATCTCCGCCCCGAACACCGCTCCGATATACGCGCCTACCGGTCCGCCTACCGCGTATCCGTATGCGCCGGATATCGCGCAGGAAAAGAGAACCAGAGGCTTGGCTTTCAGTCCATAGGCGATGGCGACACCGATGGCCGCTCCGACCACCGGAGAGGAAGCGCTGACCATCGCTGCGTAAGGCTCCAAAAAGCAAAGGAAGGAAAACTTACTTAGCTGAGAGAGGATCAATCCGATAATCAACGACGAGAAAAGCCCCAGGGCCATAGCGCCCATGGCGTCGATAAAATAGCGTTGGAAAGCTTTTTTCAGGAATGCCAATGCTGTTTTGTTTTGGTTGGGATTCTGTTCCAAAAAAATACACCTCTTCTTCCTGTTTTTAGGGAACTGCTTTGGGATTTATTATAGCAATCCGGCTTTTTAAAAACAAGAAAAACGCCGTTCTTTTTCTTTTAGGAGAAAAGAATCGGCGTTTTTGTCAAAATAAAAAAAAGAATTGGCGTTTATTCGGGAATTTTGCCCGGATGAAAGGGCGGTGCAGCGGTGTGCCGATGCAGAAAAGAGACAATCAGGGCGGTGAGCGGGATGGTGCTGAGCATTCCCATGCTGCCGCACAAGGCGATTAGGATTTCGGCTGCCACAGTTTCCCGATTGATGATATTGGAAAAAGGGACCGGGTAGGCATACAAAAGCAAAATCAGATGGATCGCGCCGCCCACATAGGCCAAAATCAGCGTGTTGGACATGGTTCCCATAATATCCCGCCCAATGGCTACGCCGCTGGAAAACAGCTGCCGGGCGGACAGGTCCGGCGCTTTTTGAGACAACTCATCCAAAGAAGAGGCGATGGATACCGCCACGTCCATAGCTGCGCCGGATGCGCCGATAATAATGGCGGCGAACAAAAGCCCTTTGAAATCCAGGACAAACTCGTCGGAGAGAAAGCGCAGGAACGCCGCCTCTTCATCTACGATGCCGGATAAGCGCATGGCGTAGGAAAAAAGCATCGCCAGAAGTCCGGCAACCGTTAAACCGCCGAGACATCCCAAAACAGCGGCGAGGGTTTTGCGGGTAAAGCCGCAGACCAGCGAAAGGGTGCATCCGGTCATCAGCGCCGCGCACAAAAGGGACAGCCATACTGGGCTTGCCCCGCGCACCGCCAATGGGAAGAACAGGCCGAAAATGACAAAGCAGGTAACGGCCAGGGAAAGTACGGTTTTGACCCCTTTTTGTCGGCCGAACAGGATCAGAAACAGCAAAAATGTGCCTGCCAGCAAAGCAATGGGCCATTCTCGGACATAATCGGCGGCAGTGCCGACCAAAAGATTCTGTTCGTCCAAATCCAGCGAGACAAACAAAAGATCCCCCGCTTTGGCAGGGTAAGCGGAGGGCAGACTGATTTCATCAAAAATCTGCCGGACGGTGGCGGTTTGCCCGTCAAAGGCACCCTCCAGAACACGAACCCGGAGGGTCAGTACCCGGGTCGAGATTTCGCCGCCGGAATAGGGGGTGGAGACCATTTCATCGGCCAGTACCTCTTCCACACGGGCGCGAACGGTGATTTGGCCGTCCTGCCCGTTGGAGTCGGCCAGCGCAAGAGGCGAAAAGAAAAGGGGGAAAAACAGCAGGACACAGAAAAGAAAGACAGTTTTTTTCACAGGAAGCCTCCTTTCCCGCAAATCAGTATGCCCTAATTACAGGTCAAAAATTCCCAGCCGGCGGATGTCGATGGCCTGTTTGGGGCACATCTCATGGCAGCAGAAACAGCGAATGCAGTTTTGATAGTTGATGACCGCTTTGCGCTCCCGGATTTGAATGGTGTGGGCAGGGCAGCTTTCCGCGCATTTTCCGCAGCCGATACAGCTTTTTGTCCGGATGGCGGGCCTCGGCTGGAGCCAGCGGGTCACTTTTTTCACAGCGGGGCGCAGCGGCGCCGGAAACTGGGAAGAAAAATCCGTCTGCTTGGAACGCGGATAACGAAAAGGACCCGCCTGCGTCAAGGCATCCCGATCGCCTAAAAGCTCTATTTCTTCCAACGAGGCAGGGCAAAGGCCCCTCTCCATGGACTGCCGGACGGTGATGATATCGGTGGGGTCAACGCCAAGGACAGCGGCGTTGACCAGGTCCAGCGCGTAGCGGTCGGAAGAGCAAAGAGTCAGTCCCACATGTTTTTTACTGCCGCCGGTAGGACCGTCTCCTTCCATGGCATCCACCGCATCCACGAAGGAAATGACCTGCGGCAGGGCGGCGGACAGATCCAAAAGCATTTGACAGAAATCTTCTTTTTCGGGGTAGCGCATATGAAGTTCCGGCTTCATCAGGCCGGGGATACAGCCAAACAGATTTTTGACAGCGCCGCTTAAAACCGTCATGCAATGGGTTTTCAGCTTGCAGACGTTGATGATAAGGTCCGCGTTTGCAATGGGATTGATCACCGTAAAACGCCGGGTGACTTGTCCGTTCCCCTCGATCTGGCAGCTGCCGGTATCAAAATTCAGCGCCGCGCCGGTGCGGCGGGCAGCTTCCGCCATTCCGCAGGTCCCATAGAGGCTGCGAAGAAGCGGTTCCGCGTAAGGGCCTCCGCCGCTTTCGGCGATGGTGATGTCCTGCGCGCCCAGCTCCTGCAGCTGCCGGATAACAGCCTCCACCAGTGCAGGGTGGGTAGTGGCCGCGTCGTCCGGGCTGCGCTTCATGACCAGATTGGGTTTGATGACGATTTTTTGATCTGGCTGGATGAGATGGGACAGGCCCAGCGACTCAAAATGGGAACGGACTGCCGCTTCCATCTGGGTGGGATCATAGGATTCTGTTTTGTATACGCTGACTTGCGGCAAGAAAATCAGCCTTCCTTTCCTGGAAAATACGCACATAAAAAAGGCCGGGCCGCCGGCCCGGCCTTTTTTATGCAATGGGAAAATTGAAATTGATTGGGCGGATAAAATACCGCCCATGGAAACGCAGCGGTTGTTTTAACCTTTGCGTTGGTCCAGAAATGCCTGGATGCGGCGCAGCGCTTCCAGCAAATGATCCACCGAGTAGGAGTAGGAGATACGGACAAATCCTTCGCCGGATTCGCCGAAAGCGTCGCCGGGAACCACCGCAACTTTCTGGGAATACAGAAGCTGCTCACAGAATTGGGCGGAGGTAAGGCCGGTGGACTGGATGCTGGGAAAGACGTAAAACGCACCCTCCGGAGAGAAGCAGGAAAGGCCCATCTGGTTGAGGGAATCCACCAGCAGACGGCGGCGCATGTCATACTGCACTACCATCGATTCGATTTCGTCATCGCAGTGCTTGAGCGCTTCTACCGCTGCATACTGGCTGGTAGTGGGCGCACACATGATGGCAAACTGATGGATTTTGGTCATCTGCTTTACAATAGGCTCCGGTCCGGCGGCATAGCCCAACCGCCAGCCGGTCATGGCATAAGCTTTGGAGAAGCCGTTGACCACAACCGTCCGCTCTTTCATGCCGTCGATCTCGGCAATGGACACATGCCGCTCCCGGCCAAAGGTCATTTCCGCATAGATTTCATCGGACAAAACAACAATATCCGTGCCGCGCAAGACATCGGCGATCTCTTCCAAATGTTCCCGGCGCATGACCGCACCGGTGGGATTGTTGGGAAAGGGCAGTACCAGCAGCTTGGTGCGGGGGGTAATGGCGGCACGCAGCTGTTGGGCGGTCAGACGGAATCCGTCCTCGGCGCGGGTGGGGATGGGGACGACCTTGGCGTCAGCCAGGGCGCCCATAGGCGCATAGGCCACAAAACAGGGTTCCGGAAGCAAAATTTCGTCACCGGGGTTGATGACCGCGCGGATACAGATATCGATGGCTTCCGAACCGCCGACCGTAACAAGAATTTCATTTTTGGGATCGTATTCCAGCGAGAAGCGCCGTTTGAGATAGTTGGCGATTTCGGTACGCAGCGGCGCAAGGCCCGCGTTGGCGGTATACCAGGTGCGGCCTTTTTCCAGCGATTCGGCGCCGGCGTGACGGATGCTCCAGGGCGTTTTAAAGTCCGGCTCGCCCACGCCCAGCGAGATGACCCCTTCCATTTCTGCCGCAATGTCGAAAAACTTGCGGATCCCGGAGGGTTTGATCGCTACTGCCCGCTGGGACAGGATCTTATTGTAATCGATCACAGCAGGGTCATCCCCCTCTCGTCCTTGACTTCTTCTTCAAAGAGCACGCCGCGCTCTTTGTATTTTTTCAGAATGAAATGGGTTGCGGTGGAATTGACCGAATCGATGGGGGAGAGACGGTGAGCTACAAACATGGCAATATCCCGGAACGTTTTGCCGGATACGGTCAAGGCCAGGTCGTAGCCGCCGCTCATCAGGCTGACCGACTGGACTTCTTCCAGTTCCATGATGGTGCGGGCGATCTCTTCAAAGCCAAAATCCTTTTTGGGAGTGACTTTGATTTCGATGCGGGCGAATACGGTGGGAGAATCGGTCTTATCCCAATCAATTACCGTCTGGTAACCGCGGATCACACCGGATTTTTCATATGCTTCAATGGCTTTTGCTACATCCTCTTCTTCCCGGCCCAGCATGACGGCCAGCTGCTTGTTGGTAAGGCGTGCGTTGTTTTGCAGTAAAGAGAGCAGTCGATCCATAAAAATTCCTCCTAATAAATTTGCAGCAGCCGGGGCTGCCGTTTTTTGTAAAAGGTAAAGTAAGAAAAGCCAGCCTGATGGGCCATTTCCATGGCCTGCTGGATGCCATCGCCCAGATTTTCGGCAGAGTGGGCGTCAGACCCCAGGGTGACGTATTCGCCGCCCAGTTCCCGGAACCGCTTGACGTATTTCAAAGTCGGAGAAGTTTCGCCAATGGGGCCGCGCAGGCCGGAGGTATTGATCTCCAGCGCTTTGCCGTTCTGGACCAGGGTACGCAGCGTCAAATCGATCAAATCATCCATGCGGGATAAATCCACCCCGAGATGATGTGTCCCGTTCATATATCGAATGGGGTAGGTGATGTGGGCCAGGGAATCAAAAAGATTCAGCTTGGCAACTTCATAAAGCTCCTGATAATATTCTTCCAGCAATGCGTAAGGATCTTCGTCTTTAAAATCCATAAAATAAAAATCCTCATTGCCGCGGATGCAGTGTAAAGAACCCAGTACAAAATCATACGGCTTCATTTCCAGCACATGATGGGTCAGGTTTAAATCATAGTTCATCTGCCCCAGTTCAATGCCGTAGCAGAGCATCAGGCTTTTGCCAAAGGCGGCCCGGGCCTTGAGCATTTCGAAATGGCCCTGCTGAATACGGGTTTCGATGTCCCGGGTCACATATTCGTTGATTTCACAGTGATCCGTAATGGCAAAGCCGAGAATGCCCTTTTTTACGGCGGTTTCGCACAAAAAGGTGATAGAATGCTCCGCATCCCAGGATGTGTCGCTGTGGGTATGGCTGTCGAATATATTCAGATACATAAAGATCCCCTTTTCTTGTGCGTGGTGAAAATAGTATAACATATTCATAGGGCGATTCACAATGGGAAAGGGCGTTTTTTTCGCTCTTTTGCTGCCGGATGGCCCTTTCCTTTCCAAAAACGATTGCAACCCCAATACAGGTATGCTATACTTATTTTCGTTTAAAGGCTTCACAGCCAATTGGGAGAAAGGGCAGGGATCCAATCATGAACAAAAAACCGATCATCGGTATTACCGGCATTTTTATGGGAAAAGTAGGCCCCAGAGGCCACTACGGCATTGGCGGCGACTATATCAAATCCATTCGGATGGCGGGAGGCTGTCCTGTCATTCTCTCGGAGACCAACGACCCGGAGCTGGTTGCCCAGTATGTCGATTCCATCGACGGCTTCCTCTGTCCCGGCGGCGCGGATGTTGCTCCGCATTTGTATGGCGAGGATCCGGTTCGCGGCATGAGCCATTTTCGCATGGAACAGGACGTATTTGAAATCCAGATGATCAAAAGCTGCGTAGCGGCGAAAAAGCCGGTGTTCGGCATCTGCCGCGGCATGCAGATTGTGAATGTGGCATACGGCGGGAATATGATCCAGGATATCCCCTCTCAGACCAAAAGCGTCCAGGCTCACATGGGCAGCATGGATGATCGGGATGAGCCGTTCCACTGGGTGGAGCTGAAAGAGGGCAGCAAAATCCGGGAGCTGATGGGAGCAGACAAAATCATGACCAACACGTTCCATCATCAGGCGGTAAAAGATATCGCCCGGGGCTTTACCGTTACCGGAGTAGCGGCGGACGGTATTGTCGAGGCCATGGAATGTATGGAGAAGAAGATCCTTTGCGTGCAGTTCCATCCGGAAAATATGGCGCAGCGGTTTTCCGATTATGTATAAACCTCTTCCGCTGGCTGGTGGACAGCAGCAAATAACCGGTGCCGGCTGTCGTTCAAAAACAGGGAAATCTGTATTTCTGTCTTTTATACGCAGACAATAGGGCGGACCATTCCGTTCGCCCTGTTTTTTATCTTTTGATGAGGACATTTTAAAAGAAACTGTCTTTGATACAAAGACAGTCGAAAGAAAGGAAGGAAGCAAGGATGAGAGCAATTATTACAGTAGTAGGACAGGACACCGTGGGGATTTTGGCGTCGGTGAGCGGCGTATGTGCCGGCCACAATGCCAATGTGATCGAAGTGACCCAATCCGTGATGGAGGATTTGTTCGTCATGGTCATGTTGGTGAATATCGACCATTTATCCGGCGGGATCAACGGATTGGCCCAGTCCATGAATGAGCTGGGAGAGCAGAAAAATCTGAAGATCCATGTGATGCATGAAGATATTTTCAATTCGATGCACCGCATTTAAGGGAGGACACGGCCATGATTAACATGAAGGATATTATGGAAACGGTCCAAATGATTGAAGAAGAGCATCTGGATATCCGGACCATTACCATGGGCATTTCTTTGTTGTCCTGCTGCGACCCGGACATCGACCGTTCCTGCCAGAAGGTATACGACAAAATCACCACCTATGCCAAAGACCTGGTGCAGGTGGGAGAACAGATCGAAGCGGAATATGGGATACCGATTATCAATAAAAGAATCGCGGTAACGCCAATCGCCATGCTGGTAGCGGCTTCCGGCGGCGACCCGGTAAAATACGCCTTAACGCTGGACCGAGCCGCAAAAGCGGTGGGGGTCAATTTTATCGGCGGCTATTCGGCGCTGGTGCATAAAGGGTTTGCCGCGGGGGATAAAGAACTGATCGAATCCATTCCGCGGGCGCTGGCCCAAACGGATTTTGTCTGCTCGTCGGTCAACATCGGCTCCACCAAGACCGGCATCAACATGGATGCGGTCGGGGTCATGGGCAAGGTAGTCTGCGAGGCGGCGCGGTTGACTGCCGACCGGGACTGCATCGGCGCGGCCAAACTGGTGGTGTTCTGCAACGCGCCGGAGGACAACCCCTTTATGGCAGGGGCTTTCCACGGGCCGGGCGAACCGGAATGTGTCATCAACGTGGGCGTATCCGGCCCCGGCGTGGTAAGAGCGGCGCTGACAAAGTGCCCGGATGGCGATTTGACGGAAATCGCCGATATCATCAAAAAAACGGCATTTAAAATCACTCGGATGGGACAGTTGGTCGGTTCGGAAGCGTCCCGCCGGTTGGGTGTGCCTTTTGGCATTGTGGACCTGTCTTTGGCGCCGACCCCCGCTGTAGGCGACTCGGTAGCGCATATCCTGGAGGAGATGGGCCTGGCGCAATGCGGATGCTACGGAACCACCGCGGCGTTGGCTCTTTTAAATGACGCGGTGAAAAAAGGCGGTGTGATGGCCTCTTCCCATGTGGGAGGACTCTCCGGCGCGTTTATCCCGGTTTCGGAAGACGCCGGCATGATCGATGCCGCCCGCGCCGGATGCTTGAAACTGGAGAAGCTGGAAGCGATGACCGCCGTCTGCTCGGTGGGGCTGGACATGATCGTCTGCCCGGGAGACACACCGGCGGAAGTGATTGCCGCCATGATCGCGGATGAGGCGGCCATCGGCATGGTCAACTCCAAAACGACGGCGGTACGCGTCATTCCGGCCATCGGCAAGAAAGAGGGAGAAGAACTGGAATTCGGCGGCCTGCTGGGCAGCGGCCCGGTTATGCCGGTCAACCAGGTAAGCCCCGCTAAATTTATCCGCCGCGGCGGACGGATTCCGGCGCCGCTGCAAAGCCTGAAAAACTAAACAGAGGAAAAGCCCCAAAAGCCATCCGGCATTTGCAAAAACAAAATCCTCCGCATCATTGCAGCATGCGGAGGATTTTTTGCGTATATTTTAACCTGTTTTGCCGTTACGCTTTTGCGGTGCAGGAAGGCGCCGCCGCCTAAACAAAACAAAGCGGAAAAAGCGTTTCGGCCCGTCGGTTTTCCTTTTGGCATGGAGAATGCGGCCGGAACTACTTCCAATGTTTCAGCAGAGAAAGGTATTTATCCCACTGCGCGCGCCTCTCTTCGTCCGGCAGATGATCGGGATTTGGCATGTGGCCGACAAGATAATCCAGCAAAGCCTCTTTCGACTGGTAAGAAAACGCACCGCCGGCATAGCACCACTTGCAGTATTCTTCGTTAAACGATCCGTTGGATTCTCTGCTGGTTATGGAATCGTCAAGAGGCATTCCGCAGCATTGACAAATTAACTTTCTGGGAGAGCCCAGAAGCGTATTGATCGATACATCAAACAGACGGGACAATAATTTCAGGGTTTCGGTATTGGGTGTTGTTTCCCCCGTTTCCCAGCGGGAGACGGCCTGCCGCGTGACATATACCTTTTCCGCGAGCTCATCCTGGGATAAGCCGTGGTTTGTCCGCAGCTCAAAAATGACGTTTTTTGTTTCCATATCGCTCACCTCTTTACGGATATGATACCACCGAATGCCTTGTTCGCCAAGCAACTCTCTGTTGCGATGATCGCGCAGCAGACGCGTCCTGCTGCAAGTGGTTTTAGGGGAAAATTTGCATCGGACAGAGAGGAAAACAGTATATCTAAAAGACCCGGCAATTATTTGCCAGGCCTTTTGGATGGATCTTTTAAGTTTTCACCACATTTGGGGCAGTAAAGGTCGCGCCACCCCCGCAGCGGCAATGGCGCGCCGCAGCAAGGACATCGAAGCACGACCCGGCCCCATATCAGTCCGCCGAACGCGATCAGTCCACCGAATATGCCAAAGGTATAGACCAAGCGATCGGTGCGCTCGGCAAAAAAGGCCGGCAGGCCCGCCAGGGTCAGGCCGAGAAGGACAGCGGAGAACAGGACGATTCTTTTGGCAAAAAGGGACATTTGGTTCAACTCCTTTTTCCCAGTCTAGTCCGGACAGGTAAAAAGGACAAGGCAATTTTCGTAAAAACAGGGTAAAGCGGCCATCAAAAACAGCTCAAAGGATGCGTCAGAGAAAGCGTCAGTTTTTCCCCAGCGAATCGCTGATAAAACTGTCATAACCGAATTGGTCGACCGAAAATGCGAACAGTACCTGGTCAAACTCGTCCGGGTCGATTTGAGACAGCTGCTCGGTTGTAACAGTGTGCAGGTCAACCACGCGGATCTGCAGATAGTGGATAGCCATAAGCGGAAACAGCGCGTCGCAGCTTCCATCGGTAAAGACCAGCAGATGCCCGTCGTAAGGGGTGTCACTGACCAGAATGTCGGTAACGCCGCGGTCCGGCCCCAGATATACCTGAAGCGGATCCCCGCTTTCCAGAAGGGCAGGGTCGAACAGGAGAGTCTCCTCTGCCTTGCCAAGCGGATCCTGTACCAGACGAATCACGCGGTTATGCTTTTGATAATGGAAAAGAGAGACCATATCCGGTTCCGTCTGCCCATAAGGCACAAGTGAAGAGAGGTTCCCTTTGTAGTCATGCAGCGGATGGGAGATGGAGAAATAATCCATGGAGCGGGCAGAATAACCCAGTTTGTCTCCGGAGCCCACATATAAATAATAGCAGCCCTGCGCGGTGAGCCGGGAATCGGTGCGGTAGAATAGGTATTCCGACTGGTGGGAAAACAGCGAGTTATACCCGTCGATGGTGTGGAAAGAGGCGGAAAGGAAAGCGTAACAGCGCTGAATATACTGCTTTTGGTTAAACAGGGACTCCAGCGCCAGGCGTGGAATTTTATTCTGTTCAATCGCCGCGGCGGTGGGAGACAGCAGAAAATAACAGGGGACCGATTGCTTCTCGGCAAAGTCCTGCAGCGCCTGCAAATTCAAAGCGGTGATTTCCTCATCCGCTTGCGGAAGATTTTGCAAAATACCATCCTGGCTGTAGAAGCAGTCGTTTTTCTGGTTGCGGCCCAAAGCGGTCTGCAAGGAGGCGGTAACACCGCACAGAAAGTCCCGGCCCGGGAAAGCCTCGGCGAAGGATTCTTCCACCGACTGCGCGGCAAAGCCATCCCACAAATCAGCGGCAGAAACGGTCAAACCACGCCAGCCCCCGGTTAGGATCAGCAAAACCGCGGGGATAAAAAATAGCGATAACATGAGAAAAGAAAAGATTTTTTGAGATCGCATACGATCCTCCTGTTTTTGTCTACGGATGCAGCAGGAAGCCAGTGGATAAAAAGAGCAGGCCGCCATAGAAGACCATTCCGACCGCCGATGCCGCCGCAGGAGATTTCTTTCGGAGCGCTCCTTTGAGGGAGTGGGGAAGGCTGGTGCTGAACAGAACCGCCAGTACCAAATAGGGAGCGTATTGGCTCAATAGGTACAAAATAGGAGAGGTTGCCATCGGCAGGCCACCCAGGCCCAGCATCCCCTGGAAGAAAAACAGGCTTTGTCCAACGCTGCGCCCATTGAAGATCACAAAGGAAAACAGAACCAGGGAAAAGGTGTAAACCCGCAGGAAAAATACCGGCAGCTTCATCAAAATCTTGCCCCAGACCGACCGCTCCAGCAAAATCAGCAGGACGAAAAATGCGCCCCAAAGAAGATAGTTGATCCGAAATCCAAACCAGATCCCCCACAAGAGCGTTACGACCCCGATGTTCAGCGCCGAAGAGGCAAAGCCGCCGGAATCTTCGCCCAATGGGTGATAGATGTAGGTTTTCAAATAGTCGGTCACCGAAATGTTAAATCGTCCCACAAAATCGGTGATGGAGCGGGATTGGTAAGGGTAGTAAAAATTTCGGGGCAGGGAAATGCCGAACATCCCGCCCAATCCCCGGGCCATATCACAGTAGCCGGAAAGGGTGAAATACAAACTCATGGCGGCGCATAAAGGCATCAGCCACAGGGAAAAAACCGAATGGTCGGCGCGGGAAAAAGAAGACAGCGTGTCATATAGCTGGCGGATGGGAGATCCAAGTATTGCCTGCTTGGCGACACCTTGGATAAAAAGGGCAATCGGTTCGCTCATCCTGGCAAGATCCGCCTTTTTGGGCAAAAATTGCTCACGCAGCGTGCGGTAGCGGACCAGAGGCCCGGCGGGCAGCTTCATAAACAGGGTGTGAGCCAGCAAAAATTTGCCCCAATTGTGCTCATACAGCGCTTCTCCGTTGTAGATGTCCACCGCGTACCCAGTTCCCAGCAAAGTGCAGACCGAAAGTCCCAGCGGCGTTTCCATGCCGTGCAGCTGACAGTAACAGGAAACGCCGAAAAACAAAAGCAGATTCTTGCTGACCATCACCAGCATGATGGCACGCCGCCGCCTGTTTTGCTGCTCAAAGCGTTCCATCAAAAGGCCGAGGGTGTAATCGACCGTGACAGAAACGGATAAAAACAAAAGGGAAACAGGATCGTTCAGCAAAAAGAAGGCGAGGGAAACGGCGAGCAAAACGCCATAACGCATTCGCCGCGGGAACAGGTAATATACCGCCAGCGAAGCGGGCAAAAACAGATAGAGAAAGCTCAAAGAAGCCAGCTGCATAAAAACCTCCCTTTTCGCGTGTTATACATCATCCCGCCCAGAACGGTCCAGCCCGTCCAGCAGGCGCAGAAATTCATCCCGATTCATCAGAGCGTTGACCGCCTCCAGCAACGCAGCGGCAGACAAATAGCGGGGCAGGCCAAGTTTTTGCAGGACAGCCAGCCGCTTTTGGCTGCTGTCCGGTCCGCCGGAAAGGCCGTTTTCATAAAAATCCATTCGGGTGACAGGATTTTTTTTCGGCCCCTCGTCAAACAGCACGCCGCTTTTTTGCAGTGCGGCAGCCAATACCTGCAGCTGCATTCCCTCCACTCCCAGCGTCCCTTCTTTGGACGGGCGGTCCTTTCGGGCTTCCTTGCCCAAGATCTCGGGGATGTAGGCATGATAGATTTTGCCGTCCGGAACAGCGGATTTGATATAATTGCGGATCTTAAAACCGGCGGCGTCCGAGTCGGTAAGAATCAAAATTCCGTCCTGACGGGCCAGACGGCGCAGAAGCGCCATTTGCTCCCGGTTTTTGAAGATGCGAAATCCGTTGGTTACCAAAATGGGTCCGTCCACCAAAGCGGACAGGCGTATTTTATCATATTTTCCCTCAACGACGACAGCCTGGCGCAAATGAATCATAAGCCGCCCTCCTGCTGATGCAGCGCCAAAAACAGACGGGTCACAGCCTCCTGCATTAAGATCTGTACATCGGACCGGCTGCTTTTGAGCTGATAGTCCGTATCGGCCAGCAGGAAAATGCAGCGGGCCAGCCGCTGCCGGGAAAACCGGTCAGCATCCCGCATGGCGTTGCGAACCCGGAATTCTTTGCCTTTGTAGGGAAAAGCGCCGGTGACGTCGGCGGCCGAAAGGCCCTGTTCCCGGGCGATTTTGCAGCGGTATAAATCAATAAAAGAAGCGTTCAGTGCGCCCAGCACCGCTACCGGTTCGCTGCCCATGTCAAAAAGCTCCTGCAAATTTTCCAGTGCGCCGGAAAGGTTTTTGGCTAAAATCCGACGGGCCAGATCGAACACATTGGCGTCCAGCTGACGGATGCTGAGTTTTTCCACCGCGTCGGCAGAAATCTCTCCTTCCCCCTGATAGGCACACAGTTTTTGAATTTCCTGGCCCAGGACCAGCATGTCGTCGCCGCACCGGTCGATGAGCGATTCGCACAGCGCAGGAGAGATGGTACACCCGTTTTTCTGGCACAAAACCGCCAAAAAACGCGCCGTTTCCCGCCGGGAGCGGCCATCCAATACCACTGAGGCGCCGCTTTTTTCCACCGCTTTGAGAATTTCCCGCCAGCGGGTGGATTTTTTGGCGTCCACCGGGATGTTTTGCTGGCTGATGATGAACACGGTGTCCTGCGGGAAAGAGGCCAGCCTCTCTTGGAGTTTGGACCATTCAGAGGAGGAAAGTTTGTCTGCGTCCAGATCGGTCAGCTGTACGCAGCGGGTTCCGCCGGAAAAAGAAACGCTTTCCAGCGCGTCGGACACCTCGTCAATACCGGTGCGGGAAGCCTCGAAAGCAGTAAAATTCAAATCCGCAAGAGAGGAGGGAACCGCTTTTTCCCGCAATTTTTTGGCGTACAGGCGAACCAGATAACTCTGCTGACCGTACAGAAGATAAACCGGCAGGCAGGCATCCTCTTTTAAATGCCGCAGCAGCTCCTGTTCCGTTTCCAACCGCATGATAAAGCGCCTCCTTTCTCTGTTTTATCCTGTCCTTGCCCGGCGGACGTCTGATTTTTGCTGCCGGAAAAGCTCTGTCATCCGGCGGACAGCCGGAACCGTACGCCTTTTCCGTAGGGCAGCAAATAGGCGTTGGGATTTTGATTTTCCGTTCCCCAGAAATGCCTTGCGCACAAAAGAATGTCTGCCGATACCGGCGGTGGGACATCCCAGCAGGTGATTGCCAAATCCCAACGAGGCTCTTCTTCATACAGTATAGCACAATCCGCAGGCAAAATTAACAGATTTTTTGAACCGATACAGAGGCTGACTGCGCCCGCACCGTCCAAATGGATACGGTTGTTTTGCCAGAATGTCAAACAAAGACCGTCAAAACCGTAAGCGGAGATCCCGGACAGGCTTTCCGCAGCTTGGGTCGACAGATTGTCGGCCGATGAAAAAGCGACAGCGCTTACCGAAAAATGGCCGGTCAATTCCGAAAGGGAAACCCGCGGATTTCCGCCGGACGGAAGCAGGATAAGAGCGTCGATCGTTTGTACCCTTTCCCGCTGCAGTTCCAGCGCCGCCTGTTCGATCTGCGGCTGAGCGGACAGATGTCCAATGACGATGGCGTGGCCGCCGTAAGAAAAGATCTGCAGTAATTTTTTGTCAAAGGCGACGGTATAGCAGTGAATTTGGCGATTTTCGATGATCGCCTGTGCGCTGACAGCGGCACAGGAAACGGATACCGCCAGGCATATCGCCGCGGCAAAATGACGAAAAGTTGGCCGGAAAGCGCCGTATCCGATCACAGCGGAAAAGCAGACCACTGCGATCAACAAAGCGGGTCCGTTCCCGAAAATGGGTTTTGGCCCGATTCCGCCAAGAAAGTTGGCGGTGCCCAAGAACAGTCCGCCGGACAGCCGTACCCCAAAAGCAAAAACCGGACCCAATACCGGGACCGCGCAGAAAAGCACCAACCCGGCGGATACCGCTAAAAACAGCGTGAACAAAGGGGAAAGGCAAAGGTTGGCGGGGATAGACATGGGGATGAGGCAGGAATCGTATAAAACCGTCAGCGGCGCCGCGCAGGCATATCCGCACAGAGCAGTGCAGAAGGCCCGGATCAAATAGGAAAATCCTTGGGAAGCAGGCGCTTTTTTCAAAGACAAGAGTTTTTGGCTGAGCGGTCCTGCCAATATCTGCACACCGATGGTAGAGCAGATGGAAAACTGAAAGCCAGCGTGTACAGCCAGAAACGGATGATACAGGATCATGACCAGCACCGCGGCCGCCAGGCTGACCAAAGGGTCCGGGCGGCGGAGGATCAACTGTGCCGCACAGGAAAGAAGAAGCATTATCCCGGCGCGGGCAATGCTGGGGCGCATGCCGGTCAAAAGCATATAAAACAGCACAAAAGCCATGAAAAGAATCGTTTTTGCGCGGCCTTTTCTCAAAAACCGGCCGATTATCAATGAAAACAAGCCGGATAATAGCGTCAAGTGCATACCGCTGACCGCCAAAAGGTGCGAGATCCCAAGCTGCCGGAACAATTCGTACTGTCCGTCAGGCAGATAGGAGCGGTTCCCGAGGATCGCCGCGCAAACAAGGCCGCTGTATTTTCCGGGAAGAGACGAGCGGATCTTTTGACAGAGAAAATCGTTCAAACGTCCCGGCAAGGTCCTGAGAGAAGGGGACGCTTTCCCGGAAAAGCTGCCGCTGAGCAGCCTCCCCTGCAGCCACACGTCCTGTGAGCGATAATAGTTTTCGCTGTCGAATCGATCGGTGGAAGTGATTTCAGACATCGCGATGGTACCGGAAAATTGCTGATAGCGGTCAGGCACCATATCGGCGCTGCACCAGACCTGCACTTTGATGGATTTCCCCTCTTCGGTTGCTCCGTCCAGCAGAAAAGAGGCGTTTCCTGTCTCCAGAACTGTGCCGGACAGCGTGGCATTTTGCCCAGCCAGCGCTCGAACAGGAGCGGCGTGAAAATGCCCAAAGGCAAGGCAGAAAAGCAGCATGAAAGAAGCGGAGAGGGAGAACAGCGAAATCGGACGGGTTCGGCCCCAAAGAAGGAAAAACAATCCCAATAAGCCCAAAAGGGCGGACGCAGGGAAAATCCACTCCTCTGCCGGGTACAGACAGCCGAAAACCACCGCAGCAAAGAAGCATCCCAGGCTGATCCAGCACAAAGGCCGCCTCATCCGTGCCCCTCCTTTTTAAAGCGCTCTTTTGATGTTCCGATCATATCAGATGAACCGGTTATTTGTCAAAAAAAGAAGAGCCCGGCAAAGAACCGGGCTTTTCGGCAGAAAAAAGTTATTCTTCGGTAAAGATAGGCAGCGGCGCCAAAAACAGGATATCATCCCGGTTGGCCGCATCGCCCTCGGCCAGTACGGCCGCCCGCCCCGCGATGGTGCCGCCGGCTTTGCGAACCAGCTCCTCCAACGCGTTGAGGGACTCTCCGGTGCTGATGACATCGTCTACGATCAGAACCCGTTTGCCTTTGAGGTATTCCAGATCATGCTGATCCAGATACAGGGTCTGCAGCCGCGCGGTAGTGATGGATTTCACATCCACACCTACGGGGTTATACATATAAAGCTTCGCGCTTTTCCGGGCCAGAATGTACTTGATGCCGCTTTGACGGGACATTTCATATGCCAGAGGAATACCCTTGGATTCAGCGGTGAGGATCACATCGTGCTCCGGCATCTTTTTCAAAAGCTCGGTGGCGCAGGCGATCGTCAATTCCACGTCGGAAAACATGATAAAAGCGGCGATAGACGTTTTGTCGTTGATCGGGCACAGCGGCAGCTGGCGGGTCAGTCCCGCTACCTGCAGTTCATAAGTTTTTACGTCATTCATAAAAACGACTCCTTTCAAAAGAAGCAGGAAGGCGGATTAAGCCATCGTCAGGCTTAAGGGTTTTCCGCCAAGAATGTGAAAATGCAGATGCGGCACCGTCTGACCGGCGTCCGCGCCGCAGTTGGAAATGACCCGGTAACCGCCGGTCAGGCCCAAGCTGGCGGCGATTTGCGGGATTTTTTCAAAAATATGAGCTACCACGTCGCTGTTTTCGGTGGTTACACCGTTCATCGACGGAATGTGCTCTTTGGGAATGACCAGCACGTGAACCGGCGCCTGTGGCTGGATATCGCAGAACGCGAGGATTTCAGCGTCTTCATAGACAGTTTTGCTGGGGATCTCTCCGGCGACGATTTTACAAAACAGGCAATCCATCTCAAATCCTCCTTTAGTCTTTGATCATGCTCTCCAGCATGGCGGGGACCTCGGTCAGCGCTTCGTCGATCTTGAAGATGTCGGTAACGCCGCCCTGCGCCTGCTCAGGCCGTCCGCCGCCTTTGCCGCCCAGCTTTGTAGTGAGCTGACGGATCAGATTGCCGGCATGGGCGCCTTTTTTCACCGCTTCGTCGCCGCAGGCAGCGAATACGGTCGCTTTTTCTCCCTGCGCGCAGGCGAAAACCGCGATCATCTTCGGCGCGTTGGCGCGGACCTGGTCACACATGGCTTTCAACGTGTCAGGAGCGGTCCCGGTAAAGGCGGCAAAAATCACCTTGCAGCCTTTGACCTCCATGGCGTTTTCGAACAGTCCTTCAATGCGCATATCAGCGATCTTATGCTGCAGCGCCTCGATTTCTTTTTCCTTGTCTTTCAGCTGAGCGGTAATGGCTTCCGCTTTCTGAGGCAATTCCGACGGGCTGCCGGCTTTGAGGCTTTCACAGGTCTGGGCAAGCAGCGCCTCGTCTTGGCGGATAATGTCCAGCACGTTGGCGCCGGTGGCCGCTTCAATGCGGCGCACGCCGGCGGCGACAGAGGACTCGGAGACGATTTTAAACAGGCCGATGCGGGCGGTGTTGGAAATATGGGTACCGCCGCACAGTTCCACCGATTTGCCGGAAACATTGCAGACACGGACGGTTTCGCCGTATTTTTCGCCGAACAGCGCCATAGCGCCCAGTTTTTTGGCCTCGGCGATGGGCATTTCGGTGACGTTTACATCATATGCACCCAAAATCAGCTGGTTCACTTTTTCTTCGGTCTGAGCGATTTCCTCCGGCGTCATGGCGGAGAAATGGGTAAAGTCGAACCGGCACCGGTGTTCATCTACCATGGAACCTGCCTGCTGTACGTGGGTGCCCAGCACCTGGCGCAGAGACGCCTGCAGCAGATGGCAGGCGGTGTGGTTACGCATGATGGCAATGCGGCGCTCCTCGTCGACGATGGACTCGATGGTGTCGCCTACGTTCATCAGGCCGCTCTTCATCACGCCCAGATGCAAAAACTGTCCGGTAGGAGATTTTTTACAGTCTTTCACCCGGAAAATGGATTTGCCCCGGACGATTACGCCGCTGTCGCCAACCTGGCCGCCGCTTTCCGCGTAGAAGGGGGTGGAATCCAGTACGACGGTGGCTTTCATTCCTTCGGTTAAAGAATCGACGGGTTTGCCGTCTTCATCCAAGATCGCAAGGATCTTACCCTGGCCGCGGGTTTTTTCGTAGCCGACGAATTCCGCTTTGCCCTCCACGGCGAGCATTTCATCGGTATCCCAGCCGCTTACATCTTTTCTGGCGTCGCGGGCACGCTTTTTCTGCTCGCCCATCAGACGGAAGAAAGCTTCCTCATCGATGAGAAGACCCCGTTCAGCCAGGATTTCCTTGGTCAGGTCGATAGGGAACCCAAAGGTGTCATACAGGCGGAAAGCATCCTCGCCGGAGAACACCGCCTGGTTGATCTGATCGGCGCTGATTTTATCCATGATGCTGTTGAGGATTTCCATGCCCTGGTCAATGGTTTTGGAGAAGCGCTCTTCTTCCACCTTGAGCACTTTGATGATGTAATCTTTCTTTTCCGCCAGCTCCGGATAGGCGGAGGCGTTTTCGGCGATGACCGTTTCGCACACCTGGTATAAAAACGGATGGTCAATGCCCAAAAGCCGTCCATGGCGCGCGGCCCGGCGCAGCAGGCGGCGCAGCACATAGCCGCGGCCCTCGTTGGAGGGGACAACGCCGTCGCCTACCATAAAGGTAGTGCTGCGGATGTGGTCGGTGATAACACGCAGGGAGATATCGGCTTTGGCGTTTTCGCCGTAATGGGCGCCGGCGATCGAGCTGATATGTTTCATAATATTCTGGACGGTGTCCACCTCAAAGAGGTTTCCCACGTTCTGCATCACGCAGGCCAGACGTTCCAGACCCATGCCGGTATCGATATTGGGCGGACTCAAAAGCTCATAATGGCCCTCGCCGTCGCTGTCGTACTGGGAGAACACCAGGTTCCAGATTTCCATGTAGCGGTCGCAGTCGCACCCAACGCCGCAGGTGGGCTTGCCGCAGCCGTATTCGGGCCCGCGGTCAAAATAGATTTCGGAGCAGGGGCCGCAGGGGCCAGAACCATGCTCCCAGAAGTTGTCCTCTTTGCCCAGGCGGACGATGCGGTCCGGCGCTACGCCAACCTGTTTGGTCCAGATGTCGAACGCCTCGTCGTCATCCTGGTAGATGGAGACCCACAAGCGGTCCACCGGGATTTCCAGCACCTGGGTCAAAAACTCCCAGGCCCAGGCGGTGGCTTCTTTTTTGAAGTAATCGCCGAAAGAGAAGTTGCCCAGCATCTCAAAATAGGTGCCGTGGCGGGCGGTATGGCCGATGTTGTCGATATCCGGGGTGCGGATGCACTTCTGGCAGGTGGTCACCCGGCGGTTAGGCGGGGTTTCCATGCCGAGAAAGAATTTTTTCATCGGCGCCATGCCGGAGTTGATGAGCAACAGGCTCTTGTCGTCAATCGGCACCAGCGGATAGCTGGGCAGACGGGTATGGCCCTTGCTCTCGAAAAAGGAGAGAAACTGCTCACGCAGTTCGTTTAATCCGGTCCATTTCATGTTTGTTCATCCTGCTTTCTTTGTTATCATTTTCCGGGCGGACAAAAGAAAACGCCCCGTCCCAAACTATGGGACGAAGCGATCGCTCCGTGGTACCACCCGTATTACACCGCCAGAAAAAGGCGACGTCACTTTGCGGCCTGTAACGGGGCCAACCGTCGGCGCTTTTCACGCCGCTGCTCCAAGATGGCTTGTATCCGTGCTTTGGGAAAGCTTGCAGCCAAAGGCTCTCCTCTCTGAAGGCAAAGTGGGCGGACACTGGTCTTTTCAGCGCATTCTTACGTTTTTCATTATAAACACGGGCGGCGAAAAATGTCAATGGGGAAATTGCCGAAAAGGCGCTTTTTTCCCCGCATACTTCCGACAGATTTTATCAAAACCGGACAGGCTCTTTTTCCGGATGCAACTGGACACCGCACCCTTTCTGCTGATATACTGATAAAAATATAAAAGTTCAATCCAAACAGGCGAGGTGCAGGACAAATGAAACAGTATGTGGTAGCGCTGGACCAGGGAACCACCAGTTCCCGTTGTATTATATTTGACAAAGGCCAGCATGTAATCGGCATGGCGCAGAAAGAATATACCCAGCTTTATCCCCAGCCCGGCTGGGTGGAGCACGATCCCACGGAAATTTATTCCTCCCAGTACGGCGTGCTGATGGAGGCGCTGGCGCAAACCGGCATAGCGCCGGAAGAGATCGCGGCCATCGGGATCACCAACCAGCGCGAGACAACGATCCTGTGGGACAAAGCCACCGGCCGGCCGGTGTATAACGCCATTGTCTGGCAGTGCCGGCGCACCGCCGGGCTATGTGAACAGATCAAGAAAGATGCGGATTTGACCGCGTATATCAAGGAAAAGACCGGCCTTTTGGTGGATGCGTATTTTTCCGCCACCAAAATCAAATGGATTTTGGATCAGGTGCCCGACGCGCGGGAAAAGGCCCGGCGGGGAGAAATCCTGTTCGGTACGGTGGATAGCTGGCTGATTTGGAAACTCACCGGCGGAAAAGTGCATGTCACCGATTACACCAACGCTTCCCGTACGATGCTGTATAATATTGAGGATCTTTGCTGGGATGAAAGAATCTGCCGGGAGCTGGATATCCCCATGGCGATGCTGCCGCAGGTGAGAAACTCCAGCGAGGTATATGGCACCGTCAATATCCAGGGGGTGCAGGTGCCGATTGCGGGCATTGCCGGAGACCAGCAGGCGGCCCTGTTCGGGCAGACCTGCTTTGCCGAGGGCGAGGCCAAAAACACCTACGGCACCGGCTGCTTTTTGCTGATGAACACCGGAAAAAAGATGGTACAGAGCAAAAACGGGCTTTTGACCACCATTGCGGTTGGGCTGGACGGAAAGGTGAGCTATGCGCTGGAAGGCAGCGTATTTGTCGGCGGAGCGGTAATCCAGTGGGTGCGCGATCAGCTGCGCTTTGTCACCGAGGCGGCGGATACGGAGTACTTCGCCCAAAAGGTGGAGGACAACGGCGGCGTTTATGTCGTTCCCGCTTTTACCGGGCTGGGGGCGCCCTATTGGGATATGTATGCCCGCGGCGCCATTCTAGGCGTGACCCGGGGAACCAGCAGGGAACACATCATCCGGGCGGCGCTGGAATCCATCGCCTATCAGACCTGCGATGTGCTCCACGCCATGGAGGAGGATACGGGCGTGGCGCTGGAAAGCCTGCGGGTAGACGGAGGCGCTTCGGCCAACCGGTTTTTGATGCAGTTCCAGTCGGACATGATCGACCGTCCGGTGCTGCGGCCCGGCGTTGCTGAAACAACGGCGTTGGGAGCGGCGTTTCTGGCAGGATTGGCGGTAGGAGTATGGCGGGATCTGGACGAAATCCGCGCTACCTGGCAGCCGCAGGATCAGTATCATCCGCAAATGGAAAAGGCGCAGCGGCAGAAACTGCTGCATGGCTGGCACAAAGCCGTGGGCCGCGCGCAGAATTGGGCCGAGGAGAAATAAAAAAGAAAGTCCAGCGGCAGGGATTTGTCAAACGGCATAAGCCCCGGCACAGCATCTTCGTCCGAGAAGGCTCGCTTTCACGCCGCAAAGCGGCGCCGAAAGCAAAACGTTCTTTTTGGTACCCATACAGAATGAAAAATGCCCTGCAGGATTTTCGGTTCCTGCAGGGCATTTCTGCCTGCTTTTACAGGTTTGCTTTTTCTGGGTCAACTTTATTTCTCCGGCGGCAGCAGGTAGTCCAGCGAAAATTCATAGCGCATGGCAAGCTGCCGGAACAGCTCCTCCATGACCTTTTGGGCAATGACGCGAATATCCAGCTCCCCAAGGAAGGCGAGGACCTTTTGCAGCTCCTCCTCCGGGACCTTGTAGCCCCGCAGCGCCAGGGTCAGGAATTTCTCCAGCTTGCGCTCCAGCGGGAAATCCTCCGTACAGGGGCTGGCCATATATCCCCGCATCAGACCCGCCGTGCCAAGCTCCAGCTCGTAAAAATCCTGCTCGGTCAGCCCGGGCTGATACGGGCCGAAGATGTCGTGCAGTTCCTTTGCTGTGGCGCGCTGGATATGGTCCAGCAGGCGTTTCTGGGTATAGGCCTCCAGATAGATCTGCCGCAGATTTTCGTTCAGCTCGGTCAGCGTGATCTGCAGCGCGGTTTCCGCCGCGTAGACATACACCGGCGGCAGCGCAGCCCCTGCAACATTCCTGGCTATGCCGAACTGGTTTTCAAACATGAAGTCCACCAGCTCCAGCAAAACGCCGTCTTTGCTGAGAAAAAGGTTCTGAAAGCTGCTGGAAGAGACCTGTGCCTCCTTCAGGATTTGCACCATAGTTGTCTGATGATATCCGTTTTCCAAAAAGAGCCGGACGCAAGTCTGCAAAATCCGCTTTTTCGTCCGAAGTCCGTCGCTTCGAATTGCCAATCCATCACCCTCTGTCACATGATTATGGTTTATAAGCCATATCATAGCAAATTTGTATCCTTTTTTCAAGATAGGGATGATGATTCTTTCAAAAAGTTTTCAGGCAGCGCCACGCGAAACGAAGAGGTAAATAGCCCTGTTGAGGTCAGCGGTTTTGGATGTGAATCCCCGCTTCTTCCATTGTGTAAATGATATAGCGGATTTGCATCGCACATTCCTGATCAGTCAGCTTTTTATCCTCTAGAATATTCCGAATCTCTTCGATGGCCTGAAAACATTTCATTTCGACCAATTCGTTGGGATGGATCGATAAATTGGGAAAAGTTACCTCTACAGGTGCGTTTTGCAAGCAGTTCCAAAGCAGTTCTTCGTATAAAGTCACGCGTTTCCCTCCATATTTCAGTAGAATTACGTTTATATAACGTAATTCTACTTTTTTCTTTATGATAATGTCAATTAAAAATACGTTATATTAACGTGGGGGCGCGGATGAAGAAAATAGACTATTACGGAAATAAAAATATCATCGGCCGGCGCCTGGAAACGCTGCGGAAAGAAAAGGGACTGTCGCAGGAGCAGTTGGCTGCGAAAATGCAGACGATGAATGTTAACATCGACCAGCAAATGATCAGCAGAATCGAGCGCAATCTTCGCATTGTGACCGACTATGAGCTGGCTTGCTTTTGCCGTGTTTTGGGCGTATCGGAAAAAAGCATGCTGGAAGATTTTTATAAAAACCTGGAGCAAAACGATTAAGGCAGGACTGTGAAAAAAGCTCGCCCACCGAAAACAGAAAACAAAACAGGCGCGGATATCCTCCGCGCCTGTTTTTGCGAAAAGTGAACATTTTGGCCTATTTTCTCCGGGATTTTGCCACTGCCGCCGCACCGCCGGCGGTGAAGAGCACGGCCAGTGCCGGGATGATCCCGATAAAGCCGGCGGCGCCGGTGGAGGGGTTGTCTTTGTCCGAGCCGGAAACAAAACTGCCGCCGGAAGAAGTGCCATGCACCGCAGTGCCGTTGGGGATCCTGGTGTCAGAGATCACATAGCTGCCTAACTGTTTGGTCTGGATAGAGATGGTTTGCGCATCCCGGTCCAGATCATATTTCAGCGCGTATAATACGCCGTCCAGATAACGGTACAGATAGATCTCGTCATATTGGTCCCAAACTTCGCGGACATCCAGCGTCAGCCGGCCGGAAAAGTCAAAGGAGGGCTTGCCGCCGAAGCGAAGGAAGCGGAAATCCGCGTCCGGGTACTGGTCAGAAATCTCCCGGATATTCTGAGCCGAATAGTGAAAATTGGCCGCGTCCTGATCCAAAAGGCGAACATCAAACTGCCAGCCGCTGCCGGTAAAGGAAGCCTGACCGGCGCCGGCGGCCTTTTGGATCGCGGCGAATTGCTCTTTGGTGATGACCGGCGCAGACAGATCGATCGCAGTAGACGCGCCCAGTTGGCTGTCATCCATGGAGGGATAGCCCACTTTCCACTGGACGGTGACCTGGGACAGGGTATCGGCGCTGTTTTTCTTTTGCAGGGCTACGGTGTATTTGACTTCCTGGGCGGATACGGTGAAAATGTCCGCGGGAGTCAAAGACAGATACTGCTGCCGGCCGGATTCCAGGCGGCCTGCGTCGGCCATGGCACCGGCGCCGGCTTTGGCGAAAACCTTTATGCGGTAGGTTTCCATGTCCTCCACAGTCATGGGGCGGGCAGCGCCGCCGTCCTCGGCGATCAGCAGCGGAAAACGATATTCCTCGCCGGGATGCAGCAGGGCGCTGCCGTCGAGGGTCAGCCCATCGGCGCTGCCGACAGAAAGGACCACGCCGGACTGCCGGTCAGGCTCCTGCGCAAAAGAGGGAGCGGTCAAAGAAGCAGCGGTCAAAGCCGCCAGGATGAACGAAAACAGTTTTTTCATCGGGATTCCTCCGTGTTTGATTTGACCTTTCGGTTCGACATCAAGCCTATCACGGAAAAACAGCCCGCTTCAATGCAAAGTATTTGCCAACGCGGCGTATTTTTGCCAGTTTTTATAATCCTTCCCAGCGAAAGCGGGCAATATCTGCCTTCCCGTTGGGTAAAAAGGAAACGCCTTCCCCCATGAGCAGCAGTTTTTGCTGCGGCCAGTGGGGAGAACATCGGCCGTCGGCGGAGACGACCCGATGGCAGGGGAGCCCCTGGGGCGCGTGATGCAAAGCGGCACCTGCCAGTCTGGCATGCCGCGGATAGCCCAGCATGTCGGCCAGCTGCCCATAAGTTGCCACCCGGCCGTATGGGATTTCTGCCACCAGTTCCCACACCCGTTCAAAAAAGTCCTCCCGGTCTACCATGCGCTCACCCCCGCTTTCTGCTTTCAGTCTACAAAGCGGATGGAAAATGTCAAGTTTTGCGTTTAAAAAATAGACAGGCCCGGGGGAAATATGCTATACTGGTCTGCGGAATTTTTGAATGAGGAATGGAGAAGCGCTATGGAATACAAAATCCTGGTACTGGATATCGACGGCACCCTGACCAACTCGAAAAAGGAGATCACCCCCCGCACCCATGCGGCGTTAAAAAAAGCGCAGGAAAAAGGCGTCAAAATCGTGCTGGCGTCCGGGCGGCCTACCTACGGCATCATGCCGGTGGCAAAAGAGCTGGAGCTGGAACGCTATGGCGGATATATTCTGTCCTTTAACGGCGGACGCATCATCAACGCCCAGACCGGCGAAGCGATTTATCAAAAGACCCTTCCGCCGGAAATGCCCGCGCTTTTATACGATATGTCCCAGGAATACAAGACCAATATCGTGACCTATCTGGATGAAACGGTCATCACCCCGAAAAAAGATGACAAATATGTAGAACTGGAATCCCGCATCAATAAAATGGCGGTGCGGGAGGTAAAGGACTTTAAGTCCTTCGTGAATTTCCCGGTGACCAAATGCCTGATGGTGGAGGACGGGGATTATCTGGCCGAGGTGGAGAAGAAAGTCAAAGCGCGGCTGGGCGATACTTTAAGCGTACTGCGCTCCGAGCCGTTCTTTTTGGAGATCATGCCCAAAAACATCGACAAGGCTTATTCGCTGGGCAAGCTGCTGGAACATCTGGGACTGGACAAAGCGCAGATGATCGCCTGCGGCGACGGCTTCAACGATCGGTCGATGATCGAATTCGCAGGCCTTGGCGTGGCGATGGCCAACGCCCAGGAGCCGGTGAAAGCCGTTGCCGACCATGTGACGGTGTCCAATGATGAAGACGGCGTGGCAATGGTGGTAGAACAGTTTATTCTGGGAGAGTAGGATACGCTGATGAGAGAGAAAAAGCTGGTCGTATTTGATATGGACGGTACGCTCAACCGCATTGAGCTGTTTATCATTCCCACCTACAAAGAGGTGCTGCAAAAGTTTGCGGGTACCGAGGCGGATGATGACACGGTGCTGCGCTTGATGGGATGCGTGGACGAAGAAATTTATCAGGGCCTTCTGCCCGGCGCGCCGATGGAGCGGTTCGACGAATTCATGGCATTGACCGCCGAGGCGGAATACCGCAATATCGACTTGTATCACGGTACTTTCGACGGGGTGCCGGAAATGATCCGGCAGCTGTCGGACGAGGGATATATCCTGGCCGTATGCACCAACGGTACCAATGGCTATGTGCGCAAAATTGTCGGCGCTTTAGGGCTGGCGCCTTATTTTACCTACCTGCAGGGAGCGGAACCGGGCTGCACCAAGTCGGATACGCTGAAGATGGTGCTGGATAAGATCCGGCCGGACAAGGCGGTAATGGTAGGCGACCGCCATCACGATATGCAGGCCGCCCAGGACAACGGGCTGCCCTTTGTCGGCTGCCAATACGGCTATTTGCCCCACGAGGTCGATGATGCGAAAGTGCGGGTGGCAAAGGCGGCGGATATCCCCCAGGCGGTTAAAACGCTGATCGGTTAAAAGGATTGCGAAAAAGGAGAGCGCTATGGCATCGTATCGAATTGTCAAGCTGGATGATTCTTGGAAAGGAAAGACACGCCTGTTTCGGTACCGGACGGACTCCTATTTAGACGTTCAAATTGCAGAAGAACCGGGTGTAAGCCGGATTGAGTTTCGGCAAAAGATGTT